>JAGRGG010000176.1 GCA_020445645.1 Geminicoccaceae bacterium
CAGCCCGAGCGCCACCTCGGCGAGGTCGAAGCCGGGGCGCCGCGCGGTGCCGCCGAAGATCACCTCGTCCATCTCGCCCGAGCGCAGGCCCCCGGCCGAACGCTCGCCCATGACCCAGCGCAGCGCCTCGACGAGGTTCGACTTGCCGCAGCCGTTGGGGCCGACGACGCCCGTGAGGCCCGGCAGAAGGTCGAGCGCGGCCGGCTCGCCGAACGACTTGAACCCGCTGAGCCGCAGGTGCCTGAACCGCACGTCGCCACTCCCCCGATACGTTCGGCGACCCTAGCACCAGGGGCGCGGGATGCCAACCGGGGGGCTAGGGCGGGGGAGGCTTTTCAACCTGAATACGCTTCGCGCCCGCTGGCGCGGGGCGTGTCCTAACCCTTGGCCGCGAGCGCCTTGTCGATGGCGGCGCTCATCGCCTCCGGGCCGACGTCGCCGGCGACGAGGTCGTCGCCGATGAGGAAGGAGGGGGTGGAGGCGATCTCGTGCTTCTGCGCGCCGTCGAGCCGCATCTGGAGGACGGCGTCGGTCATGGCCTCGTCGGCGAGGCAGGCGTCGATCTGGTCGGGGGAGAGGCCGCCGAGGCGGGCCAGGTTGACGAGGGCGGCCTTGGGATCGGCAGCCCCCGCCCATTCGGCCTGGCTCGAGAAGAAGGCGTCGGAGAACTGGAAGTAGCGGTCGCCGGCGCACTGGGCGAGGACCGACGCGGTGAGCGCCGACTGGTCGAGGGGGAACTCGCGGTAGACGAGCTTCGCCTTGCCGGTATCGATGTAGCGCGCCTTGATCGTCGGCAGGGTTTCGTCGTGGAAGGCGGCGCAGTGCGGGCAGGAGTAGGAGGCGTACTCGACGATGGCGAGCGGCGCGTTCGGGTCGCCCATGACCCGCTCCTTGACCTCGGCCGCCTGGGAGCCCGAGACGCTTGCGAGGACGACACCCGCCGCCAGGGTCAGGGCCAGAAAGCCACGTCGCTTCGCCATCGCTGGATTCTCCTCGGGTCTGTAAGGGGCAAGGCGCGAGATATGTCGCGGGGCCGCCGTTCTCAAGCGGGCGGCGGGGCGGCGGGCGCGCTTCGGCCTGCCTGCCAGCGGGCGGCGATGGCGTCGGCGCGAAGGGCGTCGGTGGCGCTCATGGCGGCGGCAAGGCGGGCGGCGAAGCGTTCGCCGCGCCCGTAGCCCATCGCCGCGGCGAGGCGGTAGTAGGCGAGCGCCTTGATGGGGCTGGCGTCCGGGAAGTCGCCCGCCTCGTGCAGCCCGGCGAGGCGGAACAGCGCCTTGCCGTCGCCTAAAGCCCCCGCCCGCCCGTACCAGGACGCCGCCGTCGCCGGGTCGTAGAGGGCGGATCCCTCCTCGGCCGCGAGGTCGCCGAGCCACGCATAGGCGCGTCCGTCGCCGAGGTCGGAGGCCAGCTGGAACATCTCGCGCGCCTGGATGGCGTCGCGCGGCGCGCCCTCGCCGCGGGCGAAGCGCTTGCCCGCCTCGTAGGCGGAGCCGGCCTCGCCGGCCCTCGCCGCCCGCACCCGGTAGGCCAGCGCCCTGGCCGGGTCGGGGGAGAGGCCCGCCGTTCCCGTCTCCAGGAGCTTCGCGGCGTCGACGAGGGCGTTGGCCCGGCCCCTGGCCGCGGCCGTCTCCCACAGGGCGAAGGCGCGGCCGACGTCCTGCTTCACCCCCCGGCCGCGCGCCAGGAGGCCCGCCAGCAGGTCCATCGCCTTCGGGTCGCCCCCCGCCGCCTGCCGCTCCAGCTGCAATCCCGCGATCGTGTACCAGCGGTCGGCCTCGACGGGGTCCCGGCGCACCTGCCGGCCCTCCTCGTAGAGGCCGGCGAGCTCGAGCTGGGCGTCGAGCGAGCCCTCGCGGGCGATCGTCCGCATCCGCTCGGCCGCCTGCGCCTCGTCGAGGCCGAGTTCGGGGCCGTTCAGGAGGGTGAGCCTTGCCCGGTGGTAGCGGGCGAGGAGGTCGCCCTTCCCGGCGGCGGCGGCGAGGAGGCCCAGCCCCCGGTCGAGGTCGCGCCCGACGCCCTGCCCGCGCACGTATTTGAGGCCGAGCTCGCGCATGGAGGGGGCGTCGCCGGCGTCGGCCCCCCTTTGGAACCAGTCGGCCGCGACGGCGTCGTCCTGGGGCACGCCCTTGCCGTCCTCGTAGAGCCGGCCGAGCTGGTACTCCGCCTCGACGACGCCGCGCAGAGCGAGGCCCCGGTAGCCCTCGGCCGCGCGGGCGTAGTCGCCGGCGGCGGCCGCCGTGCGGGGGGCCAGGAGCAGCCGCTCCTGGCTCATGGAGGAAGGTTTCGACAGCCCGGCGCAGCCCTGGAGGAGGGCGAGGGCGAGGAGGGCTGGGGGCGCCGGGGCGCGCATCGGCCTCAGCTTCTTCCGCCCGGACGGGGTGCGGCGATCGCCCGGCCGAGGCCGCGCAGCGCCTCCTTCAGCCCGCCCTCGGCGACGGCGTCGAGCCCCGCCTCGAGGCGCCCTTCCATCAGGGGGTCGACGCGGGCGGCTGTGCCGCGCGGCGCCGGGGCCGGCCGGGCGGGCCTCGGCAGCGGCACCTGGAGGAGGCGGAGCCCGACCACCAGGGACTCGTCGCCCATGTAGTCGTTGACCCGCTCCAGGATCTGCCGGACGCCGTGCTGGATCTCGAGCGCGGCGCCGCTCGACGCGCGCAGATGGAGGACGGCCCCGGTCGTGGCGCCGCGCTCGAACTGGAGGCGGACGGGCTGGCAGCGCCGGGCGAGGAGGGGGCCGACGATCCGCTCCCATTCGGAAAGGACCGCGGCCTCGGCGAAGCCGCGCCGCCGCGCCGCCGGGGTCAGCAGGTCGCTGACGAGCCGGCCGATGGCGCTGGTCGCGCGCAGGCGGCGGGTGTTCATGTCGGTTTGGGTGCCCATCTGGGCGTTGGAAGGCTCGGGCGGCGGCATGGCCTGACCTTGGGCGGGAAGACGAAGGGAGGCGTCACCCTACACGCACCGCCGGCCCGCCTCAAAGACCCCCTGCGATGAAAAGTCGGCGGCCGTTGTCCCTGGGCCACCCGGGGACGATCTAGGGCGGCATGGACCCGCCCGCCCTTCCCGCCGACCCTGCCCGCCTGCGCCGGCGCCTGCTCCTCTGGTACGACGCGAACCGCCGCGACCTGCCCTGGCGGGCGCCGCCGGGCGGGCGGGCGGACCCCTACGCGGTGCTCGTCAGCGAAGTGATGCTCCAGCAGACGACGGTGGCGACGGTGCGGCCGCGCTTCCTCGCCTTCGTGCGCCGCTTTCCCACGCTCGAAGCCCTCGCCGACGCGCCGCTGGACGACGTGCTGCACGAGTGGCAGGGGCTCGGCTACTACCGCCGCGCCCGCGCGCTGCACGGGCTCGCCCGGACCGTTCGGGACGGGGGCGGCGCGCTCCCGGCGACGGTGGCGGGGCTGGAGGCCCTGCCCGGCGTCGGCCCCTACACGGCGGCGGCGATCGCGGCGATGGCGTTCGGGGTTCCGACGGTGCCGGTCGACGGCAACGTCGCCCGCGTCCTGGCCCGCCTCGCCCGGGTCGAGACGCCCCTGCCGGCGGCGTGGCCGGTCCTGCGCCGCCTCGCCGCCGATCTCGCGGGCGCCGGGGCGGGTGAGGGGGCGGGCGACGGGCGGTGGGGCGACCTCGCCCAGGCGGCGATCGAACTCGGCGCGCTCGTCTGCCGCCCCGCCCCGGCCTGCGGCGGCTGCCCTTGGCGGGAGGTCTGCGAGGCGCGCGCGGCGGGGGTCGAGGCCGCCTTGCCGCGCAAGGCCGCGAGGGCGGCGAAGCCCCGCCGCTACGCCGTCGCCTTCCTGGTCCGCCGCGACGACGGCGCCCTCCTCCTGCGCCGCCGGCCCGAGACGGGGCTGCTGGCGGGGCTGGTCGAACTGCCGACGACGCCCTGGCAAGAGGGGCCGTTTCGGGACGAGGGGGCGATCCTGGCGGGGGCGCCGGAAGCCCTGGATCTTCGCCCCCTGCCGGGCGAGGTGCGCCACGGCTTCACCCACCTCGACCTCACCCTCGGGCTCTGGACGGGCGCGGGTCATGAGGCCGGGGACGGCTTCTTCTGGCGCCAGGACCGCCTAGGCGAGCTGGCCCTGCCGACGCTCACCCGCAAGCTGCTGCGGTTGGGCGGGATCACGCCCGGTGCGCGTCCTTGAGGTGGCGGAGGACGCCGAAGCGGCCGACGGCGACGAGGTCGAAGCGGCAGTCGAGGCCCTGGTGGCGGGGGTGGCGCCGAAGGTAAGCCCCGGCCGCGCGGACGAGCCTTGCCCGCTGGACGGCTTGCAGGGCCAGGACGGCGTCGTCGAGCCGGTCGCGCCGCTTCACCTCGACGAAGACGAGGGTGTCGCCCTTCAGGCAGACGAGGTCGATCTCGCCGACGGGGGTGCGGTGGCGGCGGGCGAGGACGCGGTAGCCCTTGAGGCGCAGCCAGAAGGCGGCCCAGCCCTCGGCGCGCAGGCCCCTGGCGAAGGCGGCGCGGCGGGCGCTCACCCGCCCTTGCGCCCGAGCGCCAGCGCGTAGAGTTCGCGGCGGGGGCGGCCCGCGAGCGGGGCGAGTTCGGCGGCGGCGGCGCTGGGGCCGAGGCGGGCTACGGCCGCGTCGAGGGCGGCCTCTAGGGCGGCGCCCTCGAGGAGCGGGGCCTCTTCCGGGGCGGGGCCGACGAGGAGGACGATCTCCCCCTTGGGGTCGGTCTCTTCCGCGTAGGCCGCCGCGAGGTCGGGGAGGAGGCCCGCCCGCACCTCCTCGTGCAGCTTCGTGATCTCGCGGGCGACGACGGCCTCGCGCGGGCCGAAGGCCGCGGCGGCGGCCTCGAGCGTCGCCCGGAGCCGGTGCGGGGCTTCCAGGAAGACGAGCGTGCCGGGTACGCGGGCGAGGTCGGCGAGCGCCCGCCTGCGCGCCGCCGCCTTGGCGGGCAGGAAGCCCTGGAAGAAGAAGCGGTCGGAGGGCAGGCCCGAGACCGAGAGGGCGGCGGCGATCGAGGAGGGGCCGGGCACGGCGAAGACCGGGTGGCCCGCCGCCCTGGCCGCCCTGACCAGCTTGAAGCCAGGGTCGGCGAGGCAGGGGGTGCCGGCGTCGCTGACGAGGGCGAGTGCCTCGCCGGCGGCGAGGCGGGCGAGGATCCCGGGCCGCACCCGCTCGCCGTTGTGGTCGTGGTAGGCAAGCATGGGCGCCTTGACGTTGAAGCGGTGCAGGAGGCGCCCGGTGACGCGGGTGTCCTCGGCCAGCACGAGGTCGACGCCGCCCAGCGTCGAGAGCGCGCGGGGGCTGAGGTCGCCCAGGTTGCCGATCGGCGTCGCCACGACGTGGAGGCCGGGCGCCGGACGCCCGTTCGCCCTCTCCGCGTCGACGGCCGATTGCCCGAGCGGGCCGGTGCCGCTAGGCTCCATGCTCAAGACCCTTCCCCGAAGCGAGCCCTTCGCCGCCCCCATCCACTGCCCCGGACACGCGCCGCCATGCCCTGCGCCCTTCCACGCCCGAAGACCCCCGCCGGCCTCCTCGCGGCGCTGGGGCTCCTCCTCCTCGTCACCGGGGCCGCCGGGTGCGCCGGGCGGCAGGAAACCACGGGCCCGGACCTGCGGCAACCGTTGCCGGACCAGGTCGAGGAGATGCCGGCCCGCCCGCCGACGGCGGCCCTCCTCCTGCCGCTTACCGGACAGGCGGCGCCCGTGGCCCAGGACATGCTCGACGCGGCGCAGATGGCGCTGTTCGACGTCGGCGCCACCGACCTCGTCCTCAAGCCGAAGGACACGAAGGGCACCCCCGAGGGGGCGGCGGCAGCGGCGAGGGCGGCGCTCGACGAGGGCGTCGACCTCATCCTAGGTCCCCTGTACGCGGCCTCGACCGGCGCCGTCGGCCCCGTCGCCGCCGGGGCGAACGTGCGCGTGCTCGCCTTCTCGAACGATGCCGGGGTCGCGGGCGGCGGCACCTGGATCCTCGGCTACCGGCCGGAGGAGCAGGTGATGAGGGTCATGGGGGTCGCCGGGCGGAATGGGCTTTCGCCCGTCGCGGCCATCGCCCCCGACGACGCCTACGGCGCCCGCGCGCTGGCCGCGTGGCGCGGGGCCGGCGGCGGCGGGCGCTCCGCCGTCTACCCGCCGGGCGAAACCGACCTCGCCCGCGTCGTCAAGGGCATGGTCGCTTCCGACCCGCCGCCGGCCCTCCTCGTCGCCGACGGTGGCGATCGGCTGCGCAGCATGAGCGCGCTCTTCGCCTATTACGGCCTCGACGCGGCCCGCACCCGCCTGCTCGGCACCATGCTCTGGCTGGAGGACCCCACCCTGCTCGCCGAGCCCGCGCTCCAGGGCGGCTGGCTCGCCAGCGTGCCGCCCGACGAGGACGGCGCCTTCGCCCGCCGCTTCGAGGACCTCTACGGCCGCCCGCCGGCCACCCTTGCCGGGCTCGCCTACGACGCGACGGCGCTCGCCGCCGTGCTCGCCAACGACGGGAGGGGCTTCGACGGGCCGCAGCTCGCGGCGCCGGGCGGCTTTTCCGGCCACGCCGGGATCTTCCGCCTCCTGCCGGGCGGCCTCACCGAGCACGGGCTCGCGGTCGTCGAGGTCCAGAACGGCGCGCTCGGCGTGGTCGACCCGGCGCCGACGGGCTTCGCCGGCCCGGCCCTACTCGGGGAGCCCGGCCTCGGCTTCTAAACCGTTAAGTTCTAAGAGTGTTGAAAATATAAATCAGAAGTTTATACGCTTCCGGCAGCGACAACGGCGCGGCCGGAGGCGGACGGGGCATGACCACGCGCAGGGGCAAGGGCGGCACGGGGCTGCGGGAGGTGGGGCCCGGGTTCGTGCCCGGCCCGTCCGAACTGGTCCGTCTGCCCGCGGGCGGCGGGTCCGACGCCCGGGGAACGCTGCGGCTGCTCCTCGTCGGGGACGACGGCGACGACCTGATCCCGGCCCTCCTGAAGCGGGCGCCCGCCGTGCGCTTCGCCGTGCTGCGCGCGGGCTCGGCCGACGCGGCGCTGCGCCGCCTCGCCGCCGAGCGGGTCGACGCCTGCCTCATCGACCTCGCCCTGCCGGGACGGGACGGGCTCGACCTCGTCCGCCTCGTCCAGGCGCGCGGCTTCGACCTGCCGCTCCTCCTCATGGTCGAGGGCGAGGACGAGGGGGTCGAGCGGGCGGCGCTCGCCGCCGGCGTCGACGACTTCGTTGACAAGGAGGAGGTGGACGCGGGCAGGCTGGAGCGGATGCTGCGCTTTGCCGTCGCCCGCTTCGAGCGCCGCCAGCGCCTCGACTGGACGGCCAGGTTCGACCCGCTCACCGGCCTCGCCCGCCCGCCCTTGTTCGAGGAGCGGCTGGAGCGGGCGCTCGCGGGGGCGAAGCGCCGGGGGGGGCGGCTCGCCGTCTGCATCGTCGACCTCTCCGGCGTCGAGGCGGAGGAGGGTTCCGCCGCCACGCGGCGCCTGCGCACCCTCGCCGACCGCCTCTGCGCCCGGCTGCGCGAGACCGACACGGTGGCCCGGATGGGCGGCCGCACCTGGGCGATCCTTTTCGAGAACCTCGTCCGCCCCGAGGACGCCCTGCTCGTCGCTGGCAAGGCGCTGGCGGCGCTCAAGGATCCGACGAACGGGGATCCGACGAACGGGGATCCGACG
>JAGRGG010000177.1 GCA_020445645.1 Geminicoccaceae bacterium
GCGGTGGCGCCGGCCTCGCGGCCCGCCGCCGAGGGCGTCGCGCCGGGCGCGGGGGCCAGGGGGGCCGCGCGGGGGACGAGCGCCGGCGGCAGGGCGTCGTCGGTCCGGACGATGGGGGGCAGGGTGCGGGCGGTGGGGACGGCGCCCGCGTCGTCGGGCAGGGGCGCCGTCTCCTTGCGGTCGGGGTCGAGGCCGGACGCCCGCTCCAGCCGCAGGGGCTCGACCGAGGGGCCGCCGGGGCGGGGCCGGTCCCGGTCGCCGGGCCAGAGGAAGAGGAGGAGGAGGTGGAGGAGGAGGGCGACGGCGAGGGCGGCCGCCCAGCCGAGGGGGCCGGGTAGCGGCACCGGCCCGGGGGGGAGCCAGGGGGCGGCGAGCGCGCTCACCGCTTCACCGCGAGGACGACGATCGAGATCCCTTCCCCCTCGATCCGCTCGGCGACGGGGAGGAAGCGGGCGAGCGGCACGTCGGCGTCGGCGCGCAGGGTGAGGCGGCGGATCCTGGCGACGGCGAGGCGGGCGAGGAGGGTGTCGAGGCCGACGACCTCGCCGTCGAAGGCGAGCCGCCCGTCGGCGGCGACGGCGAGGGTGGCCCCGCGCGCGGCCCGACTCTCCAGGCCGGTCTCCGGCAGGCGCACCCTGAGGGGGATCGGCGGGTCGAGCACGGCGGTCAGCATGACGAAGATCAGGATGAGGAAGACGACGTTGATGAGCGGGATGATCGCCGCCTCGGCGCTCGGCGGCCGGTGGCGGACGGGCAGGCGCATCAGGACCCCCCCGCCAGCAGGCGGGTGCGGGCGACGCCGATCCCCTCCAGCCGGTCGAGCCAGTCGATCAGGCCCTGGAGGGAAAGCTCCGGATCGGGGTCGAGCGCCACCTGGAGGCCGGGGCGATCCCGCAGGAGGGCCTGGAGGCGGGCGTCGACCTCGGCGGGGGCGAGCGGTTCGCCGTTGAGGCGGGGCCTTCCCGCGGGGTCGAGGGCGAGGAGGACGGTGGGCGGCGCCGGTCCCGCCGGGGCGGATGATGGCGCGGGGGCGGCGAGGTCGAGCGGGCGCAGGCTGTCGGTCTCGAAGCGGCCGGCCAGGATGAAGAAGACGAGGAGGAGGAAGACCACGTCGATGAGCGGCGTGAGGCCGACGCGGGAGCGGGCCGGGGTCGCCGCCTCAAGCCGCACCGCCGCCCTCCTCCAGGATGTCGAGCGCGTGGTTGACCGTGCCCTCCATCTCCTGGCGCAGGCGGTCGAGGCGGGCCTCGAACAGGGTGAGGACGGCGCTGGCCGGGATGGCGATGACGAGCCCGGCCGCCGTGGTGACGAGCGCCTTCGAGATGCCGCCCGCGAGCAGGCCGGGGTCGGCGCGGCCGCCCGCCGCCTGGAGCGCCTCGAACGCCTCGATCATGCCGAGCACGGTGCCGAGCAGGCCGAGAAGCGGGCTCAACTGGACGATGACCTCCAGGAAGCGGAGGTAGCGGCGCAAATCGGCCAGGATCGCCCTGGCCCGGAACTCGAGGTCGGCGTCGAGGGCGGCGCGGTCGGGCTTCGGGTACGTGGCGATGCGGCGCAGGAGTTCGGCCACGGGGTGGGGCTGGCCGTTGAGCGCCCGGTGCAGCCGGCCGACGTCGCGCTCCCGCATCGCCTCGAAGGCGGGGGCGAGGAAGTCGCGGTCGCCGAGGCGGCAGCGGCGGAACTGGACCAGCTTGACGATGACGATGGCGAGGCCGGCCACCGAGAGGGCGACGAGGACGACGAGGACGACCCCGCCCGCCGCGAAGAGGGCGGCGGCGCGCTCGAGCAGCCCGGCGGGCGCTACTTCCATAAGCGGGCCGTGAGGGCTTCGAGGCCGAGGCGCTTCAGGCAGGCGGGCGGGTCGACCTCGCCCCGGTCGGTGCGGCAGGCGACGACCTCGTTGACGAGGATGCGGGCGATGCTGTCGCAGCCGACCCCCTCGAAGTCGAATGCCTTGACCAGGGTTTTTTGGGGCGGGACGGGGGCCAGCTCGACCAGGAGCCGCTGGCCGATGACCCCGTCCGGCTGGAACGAGACGAGGTCGAGCTTCAGGCTGTCGTAGCCGATCTCGCCCGGGTTCGTGAGGACGAAGCTCGCCCGGCAGGCGTTCTCGGCCGGCTCCAGCTTGTTGAGTTCGAGGGTGAGGCCGGGGCCGGAGGGCGATGGGGCCGGTTGCGGGGAAGGCGCTGCCGTCCCGCCCGCGCCGCCGCCCGGAGCGGCGGCTTTCCCGGCCTGGGCCAATGCCCTGGCCGGGGCCGCGAGCGACGCGAGGAGGCAGGCGGCGGCGAAGGCTCGGCGTACCTTGCCCAAGGCGTCGCCCGCCGGCCCGTCGCTCGATCCAACGCCTTGCCGCATCGCCGTTTTCCTTTCCTGCTGAGGCCGTTCCCTCGACGGGAGCCGCGCCGGCAGGGAACAGATGGCACGCGACAAAGGCTCCCCTCAAGCCCGACGGGGCGGATGGTCCGTCAAGTTGTGGGGGGAGTGTGTCCGGTTCCAGGGGCAAGTTCCGGCGGGCGTCGACCGCTGCGCGCTTCGCGTCCGTTGCGCGAAAGCCCCCTTGACGGCTGGAGCATGTGGGCCCCGGATCGAGTCCGGGGCACGAGGTGGGGGTGGCGTCGCTTGTCCTTGGACGGAAAGAGGACCTGAAGCGCCGTAGTCAGCACCAGCCAACGGACAAAAAGGAAAAAAGACCCCGTGCAGCGGACGCGAAGCGTGGCGGCTCAGGCGTCCTCGACCGCGCGCAGCGCCGGGGGTGCCTCGGGCAGGCGGTCCTTCGGCAGCATCCGGCGGTAGGTGAAGGGCGCGTCGGTCGCCGCGTCCTCCCTTGCCAGCGCGTGCAGGCGGGCGTGGAGGGGGGAGAGGGAGCAGGCGGGGTCGGTGGCCCTCGCGTCGCCGGCAAGGGCCATCGCCTGACAGCGGCAGCCGCCGAAGTCGATCTCCTTCCTGGGGCACGAGCGGCAGGGCTCCTGCATCCAGTCGGTGCCGCGGAAGGCCTCGAAGGCGGGGCTGTTCTGCCAGATCCAGCGCAAGGGGCGGTCCTTCACGCTGTCGAAGGCGAGGCCCTTGATGGTGTGGGCGGCGTGGCAGGGCATGGTGCGGCCGTCGGGACCGATCGTGAGCACCTGCCGACCCCAGCCGCCCATGCAGGGTTTGGGGTACTTCGCGTAGTAGTCGGGGGCGACGTAGTCGATGACGAGGCGGCCCCTCAGGTCGGCCCTGGCCCGGTCGACGACGCGGCGCGCGTGGTCGACCTGTTCGGGGGTCGGCATGAGCGCGGCGCGGTTGGCGAAGGCCCAGCCGTAGTACTGGGTGTGGGCGACCTCGAGGCGGTGGGCACCGAGGTCGAGGGCGAGCGCGACCGTGCGCTCGATCCGGTCCAGGTTCTGGCGGTGGACGACGGCGTTGATCGTGATCGGCAGGCCGGCTTCGCGCAAGTGGCGGGCCGCGGCCAGCTTCTTCGCGTGGCCGCCCTTGAAGCCGCCGATGCGGTCGGCGGAATCGACGTCGGAATCCTGGAGGCTCAGTTGGACGTGGTCGAGCCCGGCGGCCTTCAGGCGGCGGACGCGGGGTCCGTCGAGGAGGACGCCCGCCGTGATCAGGTTCACGTACAGCCCGGCGCCGCGCGCGGCGGCGACGAGTTCCTCCAGATCCGGGCGGAGCGTCGGCTCGCCGCCGGAGAGGTGGAGCTGGAGCACGCCGAGACCGGCCGCATCCTCCAGGACGCGCGCCCAGGCGGCGGCGTCCAGTTCGGCCTCGGCGCGGGTGAGTTCCAGGGGATTGGAGCAGTAGGGGCAGCGCAGGGGGCAGCGGTGGGTGATCTCGGCGAGGAGGCCGATCGGCGGGTTCGAGGCGGTCACGGCGTCGCCTCCTTGGGGAAGCCCTGGTCGGCCCCGGCTTCCGCGAGGAAGCCCTGGTCGGCCAGATCCTGGAGCATCGTGAGCGCGTCGGCGAGGATCACGTCGGCGGGGGCGGCGTAGCGGTCGGCGAGGTCGGCGGCGACCTCGCCCAGAGGGCGGCCGTCGAGGCGGGCGAGGACGGCCTGCGAGGTGCCGCAGGGGAAGAGGACGCGCTCAGGGGCGAGGAGCACGACGCGGCCGCGCACGGGGTCGTCCCGCAGGCGGCAGAACGGCTGGAGGACGGGGCGGCTTTCGGCGGTGAGGGCGACCATTAGGCGGCCCTGCCGCGCAAGGCGAGGTCTTCGGGGGCGGGCGCGAAGCGGCCGGGGGGGATGCCGCCGTCCAGGACGTAGGCGTGGTGGAGCGCGTCGAGCTGCGACCAGAGCACGTCGCACTTGAAGAGGAGCGCCTCGCAGACGAGGCGGCGCTTCTCGGGGGTGTCGGCGTGCTCTTTGGCGTAGTCGAGGGCGAAGCCGGCGTCGCGGGGGGCCTGTCCCAGGCGGTGGCGGAAGTAGGCCATCATGTCCTCGGAGACGAAGCCGTAGCCGGCCAACATGCCGGGGATGCGCTCGTTGTGGATGTTGGGAGCGAAGAGTTCGGTCAGCGACGAGGCGACGGCTTCGAGGAGGGTGCGCTCGGCGACGAAGCGGACGTAGGCGTCGACGGCAAAGCGCGTGGCGGGAAGCGCGCCGGCCTCGCTCTCGACGTAGCCGGGGTCGAGGCCGAGGCCCTCGCACAAGTGCAGCCAGCGGACGATGCCGCCCTCGGCGCCCATGTTGCCGTCGTGGTCGAGGATGCGCACGAGCCACGCGCGGCGGAGGTCCGCGTCCTCGCAGCGGGCGAGGAGGGCGGCGTCCTTTCGGGGGATCCGCGACTGGTAGAGGTAGCGGTTGAGCGCCCAGGCCTGGACCTGCCCCTTCGAGAGCCGCCCGGTGTGGAGGAGGCGGTGGAAGGGGTGGAGGTTGTGGTAGCGCTCATGGCCGATCTCGCGCAGCGCCGCCTCCATCGCGTCGGCGGAAGCGAGGTTCGTGATGTCCCTCAAAGTGCGATCTCCAGGCCGTCGAAGGCCATTTCCCAACCCCGCCGCTCGAGTTCGGCCCGCTCCGGGCCGTCGGCCAAGTGGGCGGGGTTCGTGTTGTTGACGTGGACGAAGAGGCGGCGGCCGACGGGGACGCCCTCAAGACGGGCCATGACGCCGTCCTCGCCGTCCATCGAGACGTGGCCCATGCGCCGGCCGGTCTTTCGCCCGACGCCCTGGGCGATCATCTCGTCGTCCCGCCAGAGCGTGCCGTCCATGAACAGGAGGTCGGCGCCCCCCACCCGTTCGCGCACGTCGTCGTCGACGGCGGCGCAGTTGGCGAGCCAGACGGCGCGCCTGCCGCCGTGCTCGACGACGAGGCCGAGCGTATCGCCGTCGCGGGCGTCGGTGGCGAAGGCTCCCTGCCCTTCCCGGTAGAGCGGCACCTTGCCCGGCGCCAGGAAGGGGGTGACGGCGAGGCCGAGCGGCTCCCCCGCCGCGTCGGCGGGCAGGAAGGGAACGTCGGGCTCGATCCGCAGCCTCGGCACGACGGCCCGGTCGACGACCTCGAAGATCGGGTTCGCGTCCAGGGTCTCCAGGACGCGGGCGTGGGCGTGGAGGGCGAAGGGGGTGCCTTCCCGCAGGTGCAGAAGGCCGGCCACGGCGTCGACGTCGGCGTTGGTGAGGACGACGGCCTTGATGGGGCTGTGGCGGAGCGCCTTCGGCCAGAGGGCCGGGGTCGCCTCGACCTGGGCGCGAAGGTCGGGGGCGGCGTTGACGAGGAGCCAGCGTTCGCCGTCGGCGCTGAAGGCGGCGCCCGCCTGGGACGCGGGGCGGGCGGCGGGGTCGCCGCGCCTCGCCCGGCCGCAGGCGTCGCCGCCGGCGTTCCACTGCGGAAAGCCGCCGC
>JAGRGG010000178.1 GCA_020445645.1 Geminicoccaceae bacterium
TCTATGCTAGCCTGAGACCCTCCATGTTTAAAGCGGGCTGCTTCAACTTCGCTCTTAGAAACATAAACCTCGCCTTGTATTTTAAGAGTATCATTGGGAAAAACAACGTAGCCATAGAAGCCCTCTTCGCTCCTAGGCCCTGTTAGTTCTTGAGCCCGGCTTCATGTTTTCCTTCGTTCACGACGGAGGCGGGCATGGGCATTTTGACGGATGGGGGGTGGGCGGTTTTGGCACCGCTGATCGAGGCGTGCCGGCCGCATCGCAAGACGCAGCACCACGACCTTTGGCAGACGATCGAGGCCATCGTCTGGCGGTGCCGCAACGGGGCGAAGTGGCGAAGCGTGCCGGCCGAACTCGGACCGTGGTGGCGGGCGGCGCAGACCTTCATTTGTTGGGGCAAGCTGAGGGTGTGGGAACGGCTGCTTGCCATGGCGCAGGAGAAAGGCGTGCGCCTTGGCAGGGTGCCTCGGGACGGCACCACGATCCGCGCGCACGCCAAAGCGGCGGGGGCCAAGAGCGGCAAGCCCAACCCGCCAAAGGGGGATCCGAACGCCGCCGACGCGGCGCGCGTGAAGCGCTTGGCCGCTCTCGTGGCGGCGGCGCCCGCCCCCGACCCGATCGGGGGGCACGAAGGCGCGCGATCCGCGACGGCGGCGGCCGGGCGGTCGCCTTTGCCCTGGCACCTGGACGGGCGCATGAACCGTCCGTGGCGCGCGGCCCCCCGCTCGCCCGCCAAGCCGCCCCGTGCGTGGCGTCGCCGACCGGGGCGCCGACCGGGGCCGCGCCTCCGAAGCCTTGCGCGCCCCCGTCCGGTCGATGGGCGCCACCCCGACCCGCCGCACCGACCCGCCCGTGCGGTGGCACCCTTGGGCCTACGCCAACCGCGACGCCGTCGGGCGCCCGTGGGGACGCCTCAAGGACCGGCGCGCCGTCGCCACCCGGTACGACAAGACCAAGGCGTCCCTCGTGGGCGCCCTCCGCCTCAAGGCCGCCCGCGACGGGATCAAGAACTAACAGCGCCTAGCAAAAACAACGCCTTCTTCAAAAAAAGCCGCTGTCTTCCGAAGATGCCGCAAACCGTGCGGTTCGTGATGTTGCCAACCGCTACCGCGATAGCATCAACAAAGCCCTGGCTAGCTATAAAGGTCAGTCTAACTGATCTTTATGTTTGACCGGTCAAGCATTGTGCTCTATAACTCAGGGCATGAACAGGCTCGACGCGATCAAGCGTGCTGCCATCCTTCGCTGCCTTTGCGAGGGCAATAGCATCCGCTCGACCGTCCGCCTCACGGGCGCGGCGAAGGACACGGTGGCGAAGCTGCTGACGGATGCCGGGCGGGCCTGTTCCGAGTATCAGGACCGGGTGTTGCGCGATCTGCCATGCAAGCGCATCCAGGTGGATGGTTCGTCTACTCGAAGCAGAAGAACGTGCCGGAGGGCATGAAGGGCAACGCGGGCGACATCTGGACGTGGACGGCCATCGACGCCGACACGAAGCTTGCCCCGTCCTGGCTCGTCGGCTCGCGTGACGGCGAAGCGGCCCGCGTGTTCATGGCCGATCTCGCTTCCCGCCTTCGCGGGCGCGTCCATCTCACCAGCGACGGCCACAAGCCTCACTTGCAAGCCGTCGAGGGGGCGTTCGGCGCCGACGTGGATTGCGCCATGCTCGTGAAGCTCTACGGCGGCGTGAAGGGCGAAGGCCCAGCCGGTTCGGCACAGCGCAAGTATAGCCCCGCCGAATGCGTCGGCATCCACAAGGCGGTCATCACCGAGGCGCCTGACGAGGCGCACGTCTCGACCAGCTTTGCCGAGCGGGCGAACCTCACCCTGCGGATGCACATGCGGTGGTTCACGCGGCTGACGAACGCGTTCGCCAAGAAGGTTGAGAACCACGAGGCGGCGGTGGCGCTTCACTTCATGCACTACAACTTCGTCCGCCAGCACAGGACGCTTGGAGGCATCTCGCCCGCGATGGCGGCGGGCGTCACCGACAAGCTGTGGGAAATGGAGGACGTTGCCCAGCTCGTGCAGGATTGGGAACATAATCAACGGGGTGACTCAAACTGACCCACTACCCCCCATTGGGTAGTGACTCAGTTTGAAATTTTCGGCGTAGCGAACCGCTAATCTTTCAAAGGATTTTCTGTGCGATAGAGCCAGACTGAGTCACTACCCCCCATTGACGCCCGGGGCGCCGCGCCACATAAAAGGGCATGTTCGCTCATCCGACCATCCTGCGAATTACGGACCCGGCTGCCCGCTAGCGGCGCCGGGAGCACCGAGAGTCCGTTCGCAAGACCCAGTTTCGGATGATCCTTCCATGACGACCTTCTGCTTCGCCCTTCTGGCCGAATCACACCCCGCTTCCCTGCCGCGCGTCCTGAACGCCGTGGCCTTGACCGGGCTCGTGCCCGAGAGCTGCCACGCGCAGCAGGCCGACGGCGAGATCGCGATCGACCTTCAGGTCGACGGGCTCGACGCCGAGGCGGCGGCGAAGCTCGCCCTGCGGCTCGGGCGCATCGTCGCCGTCTCGAACGTGCTCTGGGGCGAGAAGCGACGGGCGCGGCGGGCGGCCTAATAGCGCCCTTCGTCGTCCTCGTCCTCGTCCGCCTCGACGGCGGGGATGGCGTAGGCGCCTTCCAGCCAGCGGCCGAGGTCGACGTCGCGGCAACGGGCGGAGCAGAACGGCTTGAAGTCGGGCACGGCGGGCTTGCCGCAGGTCGGGCAGCGCGGCGCCGGCTTCACCGCCTTCTTCCCGGTGGTGCCTTCGCTCATCGGGCTTCTTCCCCTTCGATGACGCCGCTGCCGCCGCAGGTCGGGCAGGGACGGCCGACGGCGTCGAGCGCCGTGCCCCCTCGCCTCGCCCGGCTGATCTGGACGATGCCGAGCGGCGACATCGGGTAGATCTGGACGGGCAGCGGGTCGCCGTTGAAGGCGCGGCGCAGCGCTTCCTCCAGCCGCTGGCGCTGGGGCTTCGTCGGCAGGTCGACGAAGTCGACGACGATGGTGCCGCCGAGGTTGCGAAGGCGGATCTGCCGGCCAAGCACGGTCGCCGCCTCCAGGTCGGCGTCGAGCGCGGCCCGCCCACCGCCGTCCACGTCGACGGCGACGCAGGCGGCGGTGGGCTCGATGACGAGCCGTCCCCCGCCCGGCAGCGGCACCTCCCGCGCACGTGCCTGGGCCAGATCCTCGGCGACGCCGCCGGCGGTGAAGGCGCTCTGCCCGCGGAGTCGAACCAGTTCCGGCCGCGCGTCCTCGGGCAGGGCGTCGAGCAGGCGCCGCAGGTGGGCGAGAACCGCCTCGTCGACGGCCTCGAAGGAGGCGGGCGCGCGCTCCAGCAGCTCCCAGACGCGACGATCGAAGGCGGAGGCGTCGCGGGTGACGGCGCCGGTTCGTCCCGTCGCCGTCCGCGCCTCCGCCTCACGCCATACGGCGCGGAGCCGCGCGGCCTCGGTCAGGAGGGCGTCGTCGTCGAGACGGGCGGCGACGGGACGGAGGATGAAGCCCTCGCCCGCGAACAGGGCTTCCGCCCGCGCCGCCAGACCCTCGCGCAGCCGGCCCCGCATCCCGCCGCCGACGCCCGGGGCGTCCTGCCTTGGGCGGTAGCGCAGGGCCGGGCCGTCGAGGACGACCCCCGCCGTGACGCGCGGTCCCTTGTCGCCGTCGGCCTCGCGCAGGCCTTGGACGATCAGGCGCTCGCCCTCGTGCAGGAGCTTGTGGATCGGCTGGCGACGCGCCTCGGGCTTCAGGTAACGGGCGTCCTTGGCGGCGAGGAAGGCCGGGCGGTCCCGGCCGATGTCGAGGAAGGCGCCGTCGAGGTGGCGGTCGATCGCCGCGACCCGGCCGAGCCACAAGGCGGCGCCCAGCCGGTCCTGCAGGTCGCGGCCGTCAAGGAAAGCGGCGAGGCCGTCGTCGTCGACGAGGGCGAGGAGGGCGCCCTCGCCCGTCCGCTCGACGACGACGCGGGGCGGGCTCACGCGCCCCTCCAGCCGAGCCCTTCGAGGAGGGCCACGGTCTCGGCGACGGGCAATCCTACGACGTTCGTATAGGAGCCGTTGATCGCGGGGACGAAGCGCGCCGCGTAGCCCTGGATCGCGTAGGATCCGGCCTTGCCGCGCCACTCGCCCGTGGCGAGGTAGGCGTCGGTCTCGCGCTCGCTCAGGCGCTTGACGGCGACCTGAGTCGTCACGAGGCGCTGGCGGACGCGCCCGTCGGGCGCCAGGATACAGACCCCGCCGTGGACGCGGTGGCGACGGCCGGAGAGGAGGCGGAGGTGGCGCCGCGCCACGCTTTCGTCCTCGGATTTGTGCAGGATGCGCCGCCCGCAGGCAACGACGGTGTCGGCGGCGAGCACGAAGACGGCTTCGGCCAGCGATGCCCGCGCCGCCTCGGCCTTCTTCAGCCCCATTCGGAGGGCGTAGGCGGGGGGCAGCTCGCCGGACCCGCTCGTCTCGTCCACGTCGGCCGCGAAAACCCGGTCGGGTTCGATACCCACCTGCCGCAGCAGGTCGAGTCGCCGCGGCGAGGCCGAGGCCAGGACCAGGGGGAAACGGCTCACTTGAAGCGGTAGGTGATGCGGCCCCTCGTCAGGTCGTAGGGGGTCATCTCGACCGTGACCTTGTCGCCGGTCAGGACGCGGATGCGGTTCTTGCGCATCCTGCCCGACGTATGCGCCAGGACTTCGTGCTCGTTCTCGAGCTTGACGCGAAACATCGCGTTGGGCAGCACCTCCATGACGGTGCCGCCGAACTCGATCAGGTCTTCCTTAGCCATTCGCTCTCCAAAGGCGGTCGGACAAGCCGCGCGGTTCGCGCGTTGATGCGGCGGCGCGGGCGCCCGGTCAAGGGTGACGCCGTGGCGCATATGGTGATGGTAGGGCGTGATGTCAGCCGCAAGAGCCTGGGCGGCAAGACCGTGATGCGCTCCGCGTCCGCGCCGGCGGACGCGGAGCGCATTCAAAAACTTGGCCCCCCCTGCGGCGGAAACCGTTCCCGCAACCGGCGCAGGAGCAGGTCGCGCAGGTCGCGGTAGGCGTCGAGGCGCTGCTCGCGGCTGCCCTCGACGATGCTGGGGTCGGGCATCCGCCAGAATTCGAGTTCGCAGGCGTTGTGCCGGGTGAGTTCGACCGCACGGTGCTGGGCTTCGGGGGCGAGCGAGACGATGAGGTCGAAGTAGTCGTCGTCGAGCCTGTCGAAGGTGCGCGGGCGGTGCCTCGAGAGGTCGACGCCGAGCTCGTCGAGGGCGATGACGGCGAAGGGGTCGACCTCCCCGGTCTCGCGGACCCCGGCGCTCTGGACGTAGATGCGGCTGCCGTGCAGGAACTTGAGCAGGGCCTCCGCCATCGGCGAGCGGATCTGGTTCATCGTGCAGGCGAAGAGCACGCTGCCAGGAAGCTCGGCCATCCGGGCGTCCTAGCCGCGCAGATGGAGGACGCAGACGAGGGTGAAGAGGCGCCGCGCCGTGTTGCGGTCGAGGCCGACCTTCTCGCCCAGCGCGTCCTTCAGGATCTCCGACCCCTCGTCGTGCAGCCCGCGCCTCGCCATGTCGATCGCCTCGATCCGGTTCGGGCTGGCGCCCTTGATGGCGTCGAAGTAGCTCTCGCAGATCATGAAGTAGTCCTTGATGACCCGCCGCAGCGGCCGGGCCGAGAGGATGACCTCGGCTTGGCGCCCCCCTTCCGCCCGCACGTCGAGGACGACGTTCGCTTCGCGCAGGGAGAGTTCGACCTCGTAGGGGCCGGGAAAGCCGTCCTTGAGCGCGAAGTGGTTCTCTTCCAGGAGGTCGAAGACGGCGACGTTGCGCTCGTGCTCGACCTGCGGCGTCCAGCGGACGATGCTGCGCTCGTCGAGGCGGATCGCGGCGATGCGGGCGGCATCGGTCTCGGGGGCTTCGCTCATGGCGCCGCGTTCGTGCGGACGGCGACGGCGCGGGCGTGGGCGCCGAGCCCCTCGGCCTCGGCGAGCAGGCGGGCGGCGGGCGCGAGCGCGGCGAGGGCTTCGGCGCCGCAGGCGAGCAGGGTCGTACGCTTCATGAAGTCGAGGACGCCGAGGCCCGACGCGAAGCGGGCGCTGCGGCCCGTCGGCAGGACGTGGTTCGGGCCGCCGACGTAGTCGCCGATGACTTCCGGCGTATGGCGGCCGAGAAAGATCGACCCGGCGTGGCGGATGCGGCTTGCGAGGGCGTCGGGGTCGTCGACGGCGATCTCCAGGTGCTCGGGCGCCAACCGGTCGATGAGGGGCACGGCATCAAAGAGGCTGCCGACGACGACGAGGGCGCCGTGCGCCTCCCAGCTTGCCCGTGCGATGTCAGCCCGTTCCAGGGTGACGATCTGGCGCCCGACGGCCTTGCTCACGGCCTTTGCGAAAGCGGCGTCGTCGGTGACGAGGACGGCCTGCGCCTGCGCGTCGTGCTCGGCTTGGCTCAGAAGGTCGGCGGCGATCCACTCGGGGTCGTTCAGGGCATCGGCGAGGACGACGATCTCGGAAGGACCCGCCACCATGTCGATGCCGATCCGCCCGAAGACCTGCCGCTTCGCCTCGGCGACATAAGCGTTGCCCGGCCCCACGACCTTGTCGACCGGGGCGATCGTTTCGGTGCCGTAGGCGAGCGCCGCCACGGCCTGGGCACCGCCGATCCGCCACACCTCGTCGACGCCCGCGAGGTGCGCCGCCGCGAGGACGAGGGGGCCAACCCGCCCGGCCGGGGCCGGGACGGCGACGACGAGGCGCTTGCAGCCGGCGACGCGGGCCGGGATCGCGTTCATGAGGAGCGAGCTTGGGTAGGCGGCGAGCCCCCCCGGCACGTAGAGCCCGACGGCGTCGATCGGGCGCCAGCGGAGGCCCATCCTGACGCCGAGGCCGTCGACGACCTCGTCGTCCTCGGGCCGCTGCCGCTCGTGGAAGGCCCGGATGCGTTCTGCCGCGAAGGCGAGCGCGCCGTAGAGCCCTTCGCGTTCCGCTGCCTTCGCCGCCCGCGCCATGTCGTCGGGGTCGACCCGCAGCATCGCGGCGTCGGCAACGTCGAACCGATCGAGGCGGCGGGTATGGGCGAGCAGAGCCGCGTCGCCCCCGGTCCGCACGTCGCGGAGGATGGCGGCGACGGACTCCCGCACGTCGGCCTCCTCCTCGCGCCGCGCCGCGACGAAGGCGGCAAAGCGGGCCTCGAAGCCGGGCTCGGCGGCGTCCAGCCGAAGGGTCACGCCTTCGCCCCTTTGGCGTCGTCCCTCTCGGCGTCGTCGAAGTGGTTGCAGGGCGGGATGGCGCAAGGGGTAGGCTTGCCCACATCCTCGAGCCGGCAGTCGATGCAGTCCGAGCGGAGCTGGATCCGGCGGTCGTCGTCGAAGTGCAGCGTGATGTGGAACAGGCGCCGCTGGCCGGGTTCGGTGGCGATCGTCAGAAGGTGGAGGGGGGCGTCGTTCGGCAGCGCGGCGAGGGCGTGGTGCTTCGCCTCGGCGATGCAGCGGAACGTGAGGACGCTCGCGGTCTCGGTGAGGCCCAGCCCCGTCATGGGGTCGTGGGGCAGCTCGCGGCGGTAGCGGCGGAAGGCCGCCATGAAACGCCGCTCCTCGGGGTCGAAGGCCATCTCGCCGACGGCGCCTTCCGCGTCCTGAAGGATCGCCGCGATCACGGCGAGGTCCTGGGCGTCCTCGGCCCGCACGCGCAGCTTCTGGTCGGTCATGTCCGTGATCCCCGGCGATGGCGGCGAGGCGGGACGCGTGCCCGCCGTTCCGGGGCCATATCGTGGCGCGGACACCCGTTTTCCAGGGATGGACGCACCGCCTCAAAGCCTCGGCAGGGTGATGCCGCGCTGCGCCTGATACTTGCCGGCGCGGTCGCGGTAGGAAACCTCGCAGGGGCCGGCACCTTGCAGGAAGAGGAACTGGCAGATGCCTTCGTGGGCGTAGACGCGGGCCGGAAGCGGGGTCGTGTTCGAGATTTCGAGGGTGACGTGCCCCTCCCACTCAGGCTCCAGGGGCGTCACGTTCACGATCATGCCGCAACGGGCGTAGGTCGACTTGCCGAGGCAGATGACGAGCACGTCGCGGGGGATGCGGAAGTATTCGACCGTGCGGGAGAGGGCGAACGAGTTCGGCGGGATGACGCAGCTCTCGCCCTCGCGGGTGACGAAGCTGTCCTCCCGGAAGTGCTTCGGGTCGACGAGGGCGTTGTCGACGTTCGTGAAGATCTTGAATTCCGGGGCGAGGCGCGCGTCGTAGCCGTAGGAGGACAGGCCGTAGCTGATCTTGCCCTCCCTGGTCTGCCGCTCGACGAAGGGCTCGATCATCCCCTCCCCTGCCCTGTCGCGGATCCAGCCGTCCGGCATGATGCCCATGTCGCGCGTTGCCTTCTTGGTTGTCAGGGGGCGTTCTAGTCCTTGCCCGGCTCGGGCTCAACCGTTCCGCCCTCCTCGGACGGAATCGTCGTCCCGCCGCCCTCCGGCGTCCGCCCGGCCCCGCGCGCCCTGGCCCGCTCCTTGCGTCGCCCGAGGTTCGCCCTCAGCCGCTCGGCGAGCCGCGCCTTGCGCGCCGCCTCCCTGTCCCCGTCCGCCACCGTCACCGTCCTTGCCATGCCGTGCCCGCTATGGCATTAGCACGCCCATCCGGCGCCGCCATAGCTCAGGGGTAGAGCGCACCCTTGGTAAGGGTGAGGCCGAGAGTTCAAATCTCTCTGGCGGCACCACCTCCCCCACCCCGCTTCCCGCCATGTCGGAGTCCAGTTCCGCACGGCCGGATTCACGTTTCCTTAACGCCGAATTGCTAGCTTCACCGGGTTGCAGGTCGGGGAAGCGAAGGCATGTGGTCCGGGATCGCTTGGGTTCTCGTCGTCGGACAGATCGGAATTATTGTTTTATCGTAAACGGTTAGGTGGTGCTCGGGTTCGTTTTGCAAAAGACGCCTTCCGGCTTGGCGCGGCCGGCGGCGCACCGCCGCCTCGACCGTGGATGATACCGTGTCGAGGGGGCAGATGCCAGCGGGCGCGAAGCGTTATCAGGCCTCGCCGGCACAGCGCCGTGCGACCCTCGCCTGCCAGAGAACGATGAGCGGCACGACGACGAGCTCCACGACGAGGCCGAGGCGGTGGGGCGTGGTGGGGATGCCAGCAAGGCCGAAGGCGAGGAGCCGGGCGATGCCGCCGCAGACGACGAGGGAGGCCGCCGCGCGGAAGGCGCTCCCTTTGCGCTCGATGCCCTGGACCGTGGCGAGGAAGAGGAAGCCGAGGCCGATGAAGATGCCGGAGAGGTAGGCGAAGTGGCTGGCGAGGTCGGGGTTGTCGAGGGGGCCGCCGACGAAGGTGGGTCCGATCAGGACGCCGGCGGCGCCGGTCAGGATCGGGATCATGCTGGCGGCGGCGACGGTGGCCTGGAGGGCGCGGCGCTCGAGCCGGTGCCTGGAGGCGGCTGCCGACCGTGGCGCCATGAAGCCGGGGGCGCCCGTCGCCGGGGCAAGGGTGGGCTTCGGGAAGAGATCGGGCTGCGTCGGCTTCTCCTCTTCGTCGTGCTCGGCGGCGGCCTGCTCGGCGGCTGCTCGGGGGTCGATCTGGTCGATGCGCTGACCCCAAGGGGCGGCTACGCCCTGGAGGGGGACCTCGCCTACGGCCCGGGGCCACGGCAACGGATCGACCTTTATACGCCCGACGAGGTGGCGGCGGATGTGCCCCTCGTCGTCTTTTTCTACGGCGGGCGCTGGCAGGCGGGGGAGAAGGCCGGTTTCCGCTTCGTGGCGCAGGCGTTCGCGGCCAGGGGCTACCCGGTCGCCCTACCGGATTACCGGCTCTACCCGGAGGCGCGCTGGCGGGGTATCCTCGACGACGGGGCGGCGGCGATTGCCTTCCTCGCCGCGCGCACGAACCGGCCGATCGTCGTCGTCGGGCACTCGGCGGGCGCCTACATCGCGGCCATGCTGGCGCTCGATCAGGCCCGGCTCGAAGTGGCCGGCGTTTCCCCCTGCCGGGTCGCGGGCGGGATCGGGCTCGCCGGACCCTACGACTTCCTGCCGATCGAGGAGGACGACATCAAGGGGGTGTTCGGCCCAGGCTTGGCCGAGCCGGAAACCCAGCCCGTCACCTTCGTGGACGCGAACGACCCGCCGATGCTGCTCGCCACCGGCACGGACGACGAGACAGTCAGGCCCCGCAACACGGCGAGCCTCGCCGCGCGGCTGCGGGCGGCGGGCGCGGAGCAGGTCGAACGTCACCTCGCCGCACAGGTCGGCCGCCGCCACCGGGTGCTGATGGAAAGCGCCCATACGGGCCGGACCGAACAGTTCGCCGAAGTGCGCTTCGCGGCGCCGCAACCGCGCGGCCGCATCGTCACCGCGACCATAGCCGGTACCGACGGCGCCCGCCTCTGCGCCTGAACCGCGATTCTTCTGACCACAAATATCCCGGGGTGAATGCGCCGCAGGCGCAGAGGGGCTGGCCCCTCTCGCCCCGCCCCCTGAACGCAAGACCCCCGCGCCGGGAGGGCGCGGGGGGTCGTCGACCGGTTCGGCGAGGCCGGCTCAGACCGATTTGCGGCCCTTGACCGGCGCCCACAGACGCTTGTTGGTGAGATACAGCAGCACTGTCAGCACCGTCAGCATCAGGACACCGACAAAGCCGGCCTGCTTGCGCGCCATCATCTTGGGTTCGGCGGTCCACATCAGGAAGGCGGCGACGTCCTGCGCCTCGTGGTGCAGTTCGTTGGAATGGCCGTCGGCAAAGTCCACATCCTCGCCCCAGAGCGGCGGCGCCATGGCGATCCAGCCGCCGGGAAAGGCGGTGTTCTCGTAGAAGACGGCGCCGGCCTCTTCCTTTTCCTCTCCGGTATAGCCGGTGAGGATCGATGCGATATACTCCGCCCCGCCCATGCCGTGGACAAGCTGGTTGATGCCCAGGCCATAGGGGCCGTGGAACCCGGCCCGGGCCTTGGCCATCAGCGACAGGTCGGGCGCGCCGGCGGCGGTGTTGGCCGGGAAGTGGTCGGTCGGCTTGGCCGGCCGGTCGTCATCCAGTTCCGGATCGAACACGCTGAAGTTCTCGGCCGCATAGGCGCGTACCTGATCCTCGGGCAGGCCCGGGCCGCCCGGATCGCCCAGCGTGCGCAGGGGCACGTATTGCAGGCCGTGGCAGGACGAACAGATCTGGGTGTAGATCTGCAATCCGCGTTGCAGCTGGTTCTGATCGTAGGTGCCGAACGGGCCTTCGAAGGAGAATGCGAAATCCTCGATATGCCCTTCGCCGCCGGCGGCCAGCGATGCCGTAGGGCCGAGCGCGAGGGCGAAGGCGGCACCGATTGCGAGTGTCTTGAACATGGTCGGTCCTTCCCTTACTCGGCCGGAGCGGCGTCGGCCGCAGCCGCGCTCTCGCCATAATGCGCGTCAAAGTCGTCTTCGATGGTGGCCGGCGGCTGCGTCGGCTTCTCGAGCACGCCGAGGATCGGCAGGATGATCAGGAAGTAGGCGAACCAGTAGGCCGATGCGATCAGCGCGTAGGAGGCATAGGGTTCCTCTGCCGGCATCGCGCCCAGCCACATCAGGACCATGAAGTCGATGATCAGCAGGTAGAACCACCAGCGGAACATCGGGCGGTAGCGGCCCGAGCGCACCGACGAGGTATCGAGCCAGGGCACCAGCGCCAGCACGATGATCGCGCCGAACATGGCCAGCACGCCGAAGAACTTGGCGTCGATGATGCCGCCGGTGACGAAGCTGGCGAACTGCACCACCCAGACCTCGGAGGTGAAGGCGCGCAGGATCGCGTAGAA
>JAGRGG010000179.1 GCA_020445645.1 Geminicoccaceae bacterium
TTCGTCGACGTGGTCTGGCTGTTCCTCTTCGTCTGCGTCTACGTCTGGGGCGGCAGCCTCGCGTGGTCGACGCCGGGGACCGGCGCCTACTGAGTGGAACGCGGGGTCCCGCCGCTCGCGGCCGGCCTCAAGGGCCGCTGCCCGCGCTGCGGCATCGGCCCCCTCTTCGCCGGCTACTTGCGGGTGAGCCCGCGCTGCGCCCACTGCGGGCTCAACCTCGCGGCCCAGGACAGCGGCGACGGCCCCGTCGCCTTCATCATCCTCATCGTGGGCTTCGCCATCCTCATCCCGGCGCTCGTCGTCGAGGTGAAGGTCGGCTGGCCCGTCTGGCTGCACATGGCGGTCTGGCTGCCGCTCACCGTCCTCCTCTGCCTCGCCCTTCTCCGCCCCTTCAAGGCCATCCTCATTGCGCTCCAGTACCGCCACCGCCGCCAGGAGTTCGACGAGACTTAGAGTCGGCCGCTTCGAGACCGGCCCCGCCCTTCTGCTCGCCGTCTTCGCCGTCGCCTGCCTCCTCGCGGCGCTCGGCACGTGGCAGGTGAAGCGCCTCGCCTGGAAGACGGGTCTCATCGCGGCGATCGAGTCCGGCCTCGCCCGGCCGCCCGTGCCGATGCCAAGGGACCCGGCCGGGCTCGCCCGCCTCGAATGGCACCCCGTCCGTGCCGAGGGGCGGCTCGACTGGGACCACGCCGCGGCGTTCGGGCTGGAATCGTCGGGGGGGCGGCCCGGCGCCCGTCTTCTCGTGCCGCTGGAGCGCGGGGGGGCGCCCCCCGTCCTCGTCGACATGGGCTGGATCCCGGAACCCGTCGACGCCTTCCTCGCCCGGCTGCGGGGGGGGGAGGGGGCCGCCGTCCGGGGCTACCTCCGCCTCGACCACCCGGAAGCGCAGCCCTGGCTGCGCCCGGACAACGACGGCGCCAGGCGGCGCTGGTACTGGAAGGACACCTCCGCCCTCGCCCACGCCATGCGGGCGCCGGGGATGATGCCGGCGACGCTCGTGCGCACCGTCGATACGGAACCCGGGCCGCCGATCGCCGCCGAGGCGAGGATCGACCTGCCCAACAGCCATCTCGGCTACGCGATCACGTGGTACGGGCTTTGCCTCGCCCTCGTCGGGGTCTACATCGCCTACGGCCTGACCCCTTCCAGGAGAAAGACCCCTTGAGGCCGATCCGCTACGCGGCGCTCGCCGCCGCCGTCCTCACCTACGGGCTCGTCGTGCTCGGCGGCTGGGTGCGGGCGACCCATTCCGGCCTGTCCTGCCCCGACTGGCCCACCTGCTACGGCCACTGGATCCTGACGCCGGGGACGTTCGCGGCCCTCGGCGACGTCGGCTACTCGTACGGGCAGGTGATGCTCGAATGGACCCACCGCCTGATCGCGGGCACCCTCCTCGGCCCCCTCATCCTCGTCCTGATGGGATTGGCCTTCTGGCGCCGCGCCCGCGACCCCGGCGGCTGGAAGCTGGCGCTCGGCGTCGGCGCCCTCCTCCTCGTCCAGGCGGGCCTGGGCGGCGTCACCGTCCTCGACCAGAACAGCCCCTGGTCGGTGGCGCTCCACCTCGGCAACGCGCTCCTCCTCTTCAGCCTCCTGATCCTCGCCTTCCTCCGCCAGGGAAGGCGGCCCGACGCCGGGATCGGCCGCGCCTACGCCCTGCTCGCGGCGCTCGCCTGGGTCGCCGCCTTGGGCGCGATGACGACGGCGGCGATGACGGCCAAGAGCGGCGCCTCGCTCGCCTGCTACACGTGGCCCGACTGCAACGGCGCCCTCGTCCCCGACCTCGGCGAATGGGACGTGCGCATCCACTTCATGCACCGGGCGCTCGCCGGAACGACGGGGGTGCTGGTGGCGCTGCTCGCATTGGGGTCGCTCGGGGAGGCGACGGCGCCCGTGCGCCCGCTGGCGCTGGCGGCATTCGTCGTCGTCGCCGTCCAGATCAGCCTCGGCGCCGCCGTCATCCTGTTCGAGGTGCCGGAATGGTCGCAGGTGGCGCATCAGGCGACGGGCGTGTTCCTCTTCGCCCTCCTCTCGGCCCTGATGTGGCAGTCCTGGCGCGCGGCGCGCGCCACCCCCGAACGGCTGGAGGCGCTTCATGTCGGCCTACGCCACGCTTGAGCGGCGCTTCAAGCGCCTGTTCGACATCGAGGGTGCCGCCGCCATCCTGAACTGGGACCAGGCGGTGATGATGCCCAAGGGGGGCAACGCCCCGCGCGGCGAGCAGACCGCGACGCTGGCCGGCCTCGCCCACGAGATCCTGACCGCCCCCGAGACGGAGGACGCGATCGGGCAAGCGGGCGGGGAGGCGCTCGACGACTGGCAGCGCGCCAACCTGCGCGAGATGGACCTCCGCCACCGCCGCGCCACGGCCCTGCCGGGCGATCTCGTCGAATCCCTCGCCCGGGCGACGACCCTGTGCGAGATGGCGTGGCGGGAAGCGAGGCCGAGGGACGACTTCCAGGCGCTTCGCCCCCGCCTGGAGGAGGTCGTCCGCCTCGTCCGCGCGCAGGCGGCGGCGCTCGGCGAACGGCTCGGCCTCGACCCCTACGATGCCCTCCTCGACCTGTTCCAGCCCGGCCTGAAGCGCCCCGCCGTCGACGCCGTGCTCGACCTCCTGGCCGAGGCCCTGCCGCCCCGCGTCGAGGCGGCGATGGCGCGGCAGGCGCCCCTGGTCCGGGCGGCCGGGCCGTTCCCCGTCGACCGCCAGCGCGCCCTCGTCCGCGACATGATGCGCCGCCTCGGCTTCGACTTCGATCACGGCCGCCTCGACGAGAGCGCGCACCCGTTCTGCGGCGGCGTGCCGGGCGACGTGCGGATCACCACCCGCTACCGCGACGACGACGTGACCGGCGCGCTCATGGGCGTCCTCCACGAGACCGGCCACGCGCTCTACGAGGGCAACCTGCCCCCGGACTGGCGCGCCCAGCCGGTGGGGGCGGCGCGCGGGATGACCGTCCACGAGAGCCAGTCGCTCCTGGTCGAGATGCAGGCCTGCCGGGGCCGCGCCTTCCTCGCCTACCTCTCGCCGCTCCTCCAGGCCCGCTTCGGCCCCGACCCCGCCTTCGAGCCCGCCGGGCTCACGGCCTTCTACCACCGGGTCGAGCGCGGCCTGATCCGGGTCGACGCCGACGAGATCACCTACCCCCTGCACGTCATCCTCCGCTACCGCCTGGAGCGGGCGCTGATCGACGGCGGCCTCGCCGTCCGGGACCTGCCGGGGGCGTGGCGCGACGGGATGAGGGGCCTCCTCGGCGTCACCCCCGACACCGACCGCGAGGGCTGCCTCCAGGACATCCACTGGCCCACCGGCGCCTTCGGCTACTTCCCCAGCTACACGCTGGGCGCCGTCCTGGCGGCGCAACTGTTCAAGGCGGCGAAGCTGGCCCGCCCCTCGATCCCGGACGAACTGGTCGAGGGCCGGTTCGACGGCCTCATGGGCTGGCTGAAGGCCGAAATCCACGCGAAGGGCAGCCTGCTGCCGATGGACGACCTGATCGTCGCCGCCACCGGCAAGCCGCTCTCGGCCGACGACTTCCTCGCCCACCTTGACGAACGGTACGCTTGAGCGCAGCAAGCCGCCCCATGACCCATCCGCCGATCGCCTACACCAGCACCCGCGGCCGGATACGCGGCCAGGGCTTCGAGGACGTGCTGCTGGCCGGCCTCGCCGCCGACGGCGGGCTGTTCGTCCCCGAGGCGTGGCCTTCGCTCGGCATCGACGCCCTGCGCGCCCTCGACGGCGTGCCCTACGCCGACACCGCCGCCGCCGTGATGGCCCCCTTCACCGCCGGGTGCTTCGACGAAGCCGAGCTTCGGGACATGGCGCGCGACGCCTACGCCGGCTTCGCCCACCCGGCGACGGCGCCGCTCAAGCAGCTCGACCACGACACGTGGCTCATGGAGCTGTTCCACGGGCCGACCCTCGCCTTCAAGGACTTCGCCCTCCAGCTTTTGGGGCGGATGTTCGACCGCGTGCTTGAGCGCCGGGGCGAGCGGATCACGATCGTCGGCGCCACCTCGGGCGATACGGGCTCGGCCGCGATCCACGCGACCCGGGGCCGGGACAACGTCCGCATCGCCATCCTCCACCCGCACGGGCGCACTTCCGAGGTCCAGCGCCGGCAGATGACGTGCGTCGCCGACGCCAACGTCCTCAACGTCGCCGTGAAGGGCGACTTCGACGACTGCCAGGCCCTCGTCAAGGCGCTCTTCGTCGACGAGCCCTTCCGCGATTCGATGCGCCTCGCCGCGATCAACTCGATCAACTGGGCGCGCGTCATGGCGCAGGCCGCCTACTACGTCCACGCCGCCCTTCGCCTCGGCGGCCTGGAGCGCCCCGTCAGCTTCGCCGTTCCCACCGGCAATTTCGGCGACGTGTACGCGGGCCACGTCGCTTCCCGCCTCGGCCTGCCGCTGGGCCGCCTCCTCGTCGCCACCAATAGAAACGACATCCTCGCCCGCTTCCTCGATGACGGCGTCTACGCCGCCCGGCGGGTCGACCCGACGATGAGCCCGTCGATGGACATCCAGGTGGCGTCCAACTTCGAGCGCCTCCTGTTCGAGACCGGCGGGTGCGACGGTGACGCCACCGCCGCGATGATGCAGGGCTTCAAGGAAAACCGCCGCCTCGCTGTCGAGGGGGAGGCGCTGCGGCGCATCCAGTCCGCCTTCGTCGGCGCCGCCGTGGACGAGGACGAGACGGCGCGGACGATCAGGGACGCCTACGCCAGGATGGGCGAACTGCTCGACCCGCACACGGCGGTCGGGGTCGCCGCGGCATCGAGGCGCCGCGCCGACCTGCCCGGCCCCGTCGTCTGCCTCGCCACTGCCCACCCGGCGAAGTTCCCGGACGCCGTGAAAAAGGCGGCGGGCGTCGCCCCGCCCCGTCCGGTCCGCCTCGACGCTATGCTGGAAGGGGACGAGCGGATGGTCGTCCTCGACAACGACCTGGACGCGCTCAAAGCCCTTCTCATCGAACGATTGGGAACCCCGTGACCGACGACAAGGGCCGGATCACCGTCCTGGGCAACGGCCTGCGCGTCGTCAGCGAGGCGATGCCCCGGATCGAGACGGCGTCGCTCGGCGTCTGGATCGACGTCGGCACCCGCCACGAGACGGCGGAGACCAACGGCGTCGCCCACCTCCTGGAGCACATGGCGTTCAAGGGCACCGAGCGCCGCACCGCGCGGGGCATCGCGGAGGAGATCGAGGACGTGGGCGGCAGCCTCAACGCCTACACGTCGCGCGACCACACCGCCTTCTACGCCCGCATCCTCCCCGACAGCCTGCCGCTCGCCGCCGACCTCCTGGGCGACATCCTGACCGCGTCGACCTTCGACGCCGAGGAACTCGAGAAGGAGCGGGGCGTCGTCCTCCAGGAGATCGGCGAGGTCGAGGACACCCCCTCCGACTGGGTCTTCGACCTCCTCCAGGAAGCCGCCTACCCCGACCAGCCGCTCGGCCGCCCGATCCTGGGGCCGGAGGCGATCGTGGAGGCGATGCCGCGGGACGCCCTCTTCGCCTTCATGGGCGCCCACTACGACCCGAGGCGGATGATCGTCGCCGCGTCCGGCAAGGTCGAGCACGAAGAGGTCGTCGAGCTTGCGCGGCGCCACTTCGGCGGCCTTGCCCAGCGCGCCACCCCCGATCCCGCCCCCGGAAGCTACGCCGGCGGCAGCCTCCTCGTCGCCCGCGACCTCGAGCAGGTCCACCTCTGCCTCGCCCTCGACGCCTTCGGCTACGAGGACCCCGACCTCTTCGCGCTTCAGGTCTTCGCCGCCGCGCTCGGCGGCGGCATGTCGTCCCGCCTGTTCCAGGAGGCCCGCGAGAAGCGGGGCCTCTGCTACTCCGTCTTCGCCTTCGCCGCCCAGCACGCCGGCGCCGGCACGCTCGGCGTCTACGCCGGCACCGGCGAGGCGGAAGTCCCCGAACTCTTGAACGTCGTCGCGGCGGAAACGCAGGCGCTCGCCGCCGGGGCAAACGCCGCCGAACTCGCCCGCGCCAAGGCCCAGCTCAAGGCCGGCACCCTCATGGCGCTGGAGGGCTGCTTTGCCGTCTGCGAGGACATGGCCCGCCAGCACCTCATGTACGGCGAGCGCCTGTCGGCGGCCGAGATCGTCCGCCGCATTGACGCCGTCGACGAAAGCGCCATCGCCCGCGTCGGCCGGCGCCTCCTGGCGTCGGCCCGCCCCGCGCTCGCTGCCGTCGGGCCGCAGGCGGGGTTGCCCGACCCGGCGCTGATCGAGCGGGCGTTCGGGTTGTAAGCGCTTCGCGTCCGCTGGCGCGGGG
>JAGRGG010000180.1 GCA_020445645.1 Geminicoccaceae bacterium
GCCTTCCGCCTCTTCGCTACCGCCAACACGGTCGGCCTCGGCGACACGTCGGGCCTCTATCACGGCACCCAGCAAATCAACCAGGGCCAGATGGACCGCTGGAGCGTCGTCGTCCAGCTCAACTACCTGAGCCACGAGGACGAGACCCGGATCGTGCTCGCCAAGTGCCCCGAGTGGCAGACGCCCGACAAGCGCCGGCAGGTGGGGGCGATGGTGCGCCTCGCCGAGATGACGCGCAGGGGCTTCGTCGGCGGCGACCTTTCCACCGTGATGTCGCCCCGCACCGTCATCACCTGGGCCGAGAACGCGCGGATCTTCGGCGACCTCGGCTTCGCCTTTCGCGTCACCTTCCTCAACAAGTGCGACGAGACCGAGCGCGGCATCGTCGCCGAATACTACCAGCGCTGCTTCAACCAGGAACTGCCCGAATCGACCGCGCAGCGCCTCCTGGTCGCCTAAGGCATGGACAAGGCGGACCTCGAAGGGTTCGAGCGCGCGGTCGCGGCGACGACCCGCGCCATCGCCGAGGATGCGGGGCTGGACGTGGCCTTTCGCGCCGGCGGCAAGCGGGCGCCGCCGGGCGGCGGCAACGCTTCCCCCGCCCATACCGTCCGCGTCGCCCCGCCCCGCCAGGACATGCCGGCGCACGAGATCGCCCGCGTTCGCGGCGAGGCCGACAGCGCCGCCTTGCGCCGCCGCCTGCACGACACCGACCTGCACCGCAGGCTCGCCCCCGACGGCGAGGTCGCGCTCATGCTCTACGACGGGCTGGAGCAGTTGCGCGTCGAGCGCCTCGGCACCCGCGACATGGCGGGCGTCAAGGCCAACCTGGAGGGGTTCTTCCAGGCCCGTGCGGGCGGCCCCGAGTCCGGCGGCGACGCCAACATGGCCGAGATCGTCGAGCTCTACATGCGCGAGCGCCTGCTCGGCTACGACCTGAACCGGCGCCAGCGCCACCAGGTTGAGGCGTGGAAGGACTGGCTCGCCGAGCAGGCCGAGGGCGTCCTGCCCGACCTCGACGGCTGCGTCGCCGACCAGGACCGCTTCGCCCGCCGCGTCCGCGACTTCCTCGCCGAGATCGGCCTGTCCGAGGCCCTTCCCGAGCAGCCCGAGGAGAGCCGGCCGGACGACGAGGACGAGGCGGACGAGGACGACGCGGCCGACGGCCAGAGCGAGGGCGCCCGCGGCCAGGAGGAGGCCGAGGGCCAGGAGGGCGAGAGCGCCGCCGCCGAGCGCGACGAGGGTGAGGAGCCCGACCCGGACGCCGCCGCCGAGGGGCAGGCCGAGACCAGCGAATCCGAGGGCAGCCAGGACGAGAGCGACGGCCAGGAGGCGCGCAGCAACCGCCCGAAGGCGGTGCCCCCCGGCGCCGAGCACCTCGCCTACAGGGTGTTCACGACGGCCTTCGACGAGGAGGTGACGGTCGAGGAGCTGTGCGGCCCCGCCGAACTCGCCCGCCTGCGCGCCCAGTTGGACCAGACGCTCGGCCGCTTCGAGGGCATGATCGGGCGGATGGCGAACCGCCTCCAGCGCAAGCTCCTGGCGCAGCAGCAGCGATCCTGGGCCTTCGACCTCGACGAAGGCATCCTCGACGCCGCCCGCCTCTCCCGGATCGTCATCAACCCCACCGTGCCCCTCTCCTACAAGCAGGAGAAGGAGACCGAGTTCAGGGACACGGTCGTGGCCCTCCTCATCGACAATTCCGGCTCGATGCGCGGCCGCCCCATCTCGGTCGCCGCCATGAGCGCCGACATCCTCGCCCGCACCCTGGAACGCTGCGGTGTCAAGGTCGAGATCCTGGGCTTCACCACCAGGGCATGGAAGGGCGGGCAGGCGCGCGAGGCGTGGCTGAAAGCCGGCAAGGCCCAGAACCCCGGCCGCCTCAACGACCTGCGCCACATCGTCTACAAGGGGGCCGACGCCCCCTGGCGCCGCGCCCGGCAGGCGCTCGGCCTCATGCTGCGCGAGGGGCTTCTCAAGGAGAACATCGACGGCGAGGCGGTCTTATGGGCGCACCAGCGCCTGATGGCCCGCCCCGAGCAGCGCCGCATCCTCATGGTCATCTCCGACGGCGCCCCCGTCGACGACAGCACGCTCTCCGCCAACCCCGGCAACTACCTTGAAAAGCACCTGCGCGAGGTAATAACCTTCGTCGAGCAGCGCTCCGAGGTCGAACTGCTGGCCATCGGCATCGGCCACGACGTCACCCGCTACTACCGCCGCGCCGTCACCATCTCCGACCCGGAACAGCTCGGCGGCGCGATGCTCAAGCAGCTCTCGACGCTGTTCGAGGAAGAGCGGCGGCGGTAGGGAAGACTACGCTTCGCGTCCGCCGCGCGGGGCCTTTTTTCGATGTTCAGAAAGGTGGCGCACCACGCCGCCCCTGTTCCGGCGGCCGGCGTTTCTTCCTCGCGTGGCCCCTCGTTTGGGCGTCTCACGCGGTTGCGGCGGGGCCTTTGCGCCGTGTCGGACCGGTTCGATCCGGCCGGACAAGGGTCTCCTCGCCTCCGCGTCCGCGGGCCGCTTCGATGAGGCGCGCCGACGGCTCGCGGTCGTCCGTCGCCGTGCGCGTCGGCGGCGCGGATCCGCGCTTCGACACGCGCGCCCCCCGGCCGGGCGGTCCCCGCTCCGACGGCCTCGACGTCGCGCGAGGGCGTCGAGGAAAGCCGCGACTGGCCCGCCCCCCGACCGTCGCCGAGCGCCGCAAGCAAGCGCGTCTTCGACGCGCAAGCGATCTTCGCGCGCTCCCAGGCTCGAAGCGGGCGGCTTCAGGCCCCCGTTCCCCGGCGTTCTTGGCCAAGCGGCAACGGCCGAGCCGGCCCCTGGCGCCGGGTTCGACGGATGCGGCATCGACGGCAGGGTCGCGCGCGTGCCCGAGGGCGTTCGACGCGGGGGCGTCCCGGCGGCGCGACCGGACGTTCAACCCTTCCCCGCCCGTTTGGCGACCGGGGCCGGCGACCGGCGCGCCACGGCGCTTTTCGACGACGGGGCGGCGCACGGCTTTAAGCCCTCGAACATCTTCCCCAGCGCTTCGGAGAGCGCCTCGGAGAGCGCCTCGGGGCAGCGCCTTCGGGCTTTCAAAACGGTCGTCGCACCCGACCCCGACCTCCGCCACGTGGCGGTGCGGGGGCTTCGCGCCGCAGGGCCGGCACACCCCCCTTCACCCCGCGCCCGAAGATCGAAAAGCACCCTTCGATCGCGTTCGTGGGGACGATCGGACCGTCCGCCTTCACCTCCCCCTCGGGCAGCGCGACCTCGGACCGGTCCATGACCGTCTCGGCCGTCACCGCAAAGCGCCTCTTGCGGCGGGGGCACGTCGGGCCGTCCGGCCACAGGGCCGCCCCAAGGCGAGCAAGGGCCGCAGCCCCGTCGTAGGGGCGGCCTCAAGGAGGGTCGAAGCGGGCACGGGCGCCTCCCGTCGCGACGGAAAAGACCAGCCCGGCGAGCTGCGCCGGCTTCATGAACGCCCTAGAGACTGTTATGGACCGAGGGACGAGAGCGTTCCAAGTGCGGGACATGACGAAGCCCCGCAAGTCCTATCCGTCCGATGTTTGCGATGGAGAACGGGCCTTGGTCGTACCCTACCTGAGCGTGCTGCCCGAGAGCGCCAAGCAGCGCACCCACCCGCTGCGCGAGGCGTTCAACGGCCTGCGCTACGTGGCGCGGAACGGCATCCCCTGGCGCGCGATGCCCAATGGGTCGCCGCCTTGGCACACGGTCCACGACCAAGCGCAACGCTGGCTGCGCCTGGACTGCTTTGAGCAGGTGGCGCATGACTTGCGCGCGGTGCTGCGGCTGGCGGTCGGATGCAAGGAAGAGCCCAAGGCCGCCGTACTCGACGGCCGGACCTTGCGCGGCACCCCTGAAAGCGGCGGCCGCGCGGCCTGGGACGGCCACAAGCGCGCGCAAGGCTCGAAACCGCCCAGGGCCGTCGACACGCCCGGCCATTTGCTGGCGCTGCACGTCACCCCTGCCGGCACGGACGAGCGCGTGGCCGTCGGCCGGTTGGTCGAGGCGGTGCAAGAGGCCACGAACGAAAACGTCCGGCTTGCCCATGTCGACCAAGGCTACACCGGCGAGCAACCGGCCGAGGCCGCACAGGCGCAGGGCATCGCCTTGGAAGCGGGCAAGCTGCCCGAAGCCAAGCGCGGCTTCGTGCTGCTGCCGCGCCGATGGGGGTCGAGCGCGCTCCTTTGCCTGGAGGGCGCGTTGCCGCCGGCCGGCGCGCGACGACGAGCGTTTGCCCGCAACCCTGGCCGGCTTGCACCCCGTTGCCTTCGTCATCCTGCTGCTGCGGCGCGCCGGCAGCTTCGCTGGTCCATGACAGCCTCTGAGTTTGCACGCTTCGCGCCCGCTGTGCGGAGCCTTGTTCCTACTTTTGCCAACCGATGCCTAGACGGGCACCGACGCCTGACCCAAGCCGTGCCAACGGACGAAAAAGAGAAAGAGGAAGGCCCCGCGCCAGCGGACGCGAAGCGCACCCCCGTGCTGAACTTCCGTCTTAATCTCTCCTTAACCGCGCCCGTGGTTCAATGCGCCCGCATCGAACGGGAGCAGCCATGCGGAGCGAGCCGGCCTTTGAGCGCGACATCGAAGGGGTGAACGGGCGGGGCGTCCTCGGCCGTTTCCTGCGGCAGTTCGCCTGCGGCCTCCTGGCACTCGCCTTCGTTCTCGCCGCACGCCCCGCGGGACACCTTCCAGCGTCTTCTACCGGGACCGAAGCGGTCGCGCCGCCGACGGAGGCCGTGGCGGCGCTCGACCTCGCGGCGCGGCCGCTGGCCGCCCTTCCCCCCGACAACGCGGCCGGGACGGTTCCAAAGCGTGCTTTGGCACCATCGGCGCCCGACTTTCTCGACAGGGTGGCGCAGACCCTCGGCCTCGCGCCGAAGCCCGCCGGGCGCTCCCGTCCCTGGCCGCTCGTCGTGCAGCGCGACCGCACCGGCCGCTTCGTCGCGGCGGGGCGCCTCGCCGAGAGCGATATCGCCTTCGTCGTCGATACAACGGCGGCGACGAGCCGCATCGGCCGCGCCGACGTGGGGCGCGCCGGGTTTCGCGTCGAGAGTGGGGCGGTCGCTGGAACCCTTCGCATCGGCCACGTCGACCTCGGTCCTGTCGTCCTGCCGCTCGCCGCCAAGGGACAGGCCTCACTCGTCGGCCGGGACCTCCTGGTACGACTCGGCCGGGTCGAAACGGAAGGGAAGATGCTCAGGCTCTACCCGCGTTAGGACTTTATATCACAAATTATATTTCGCGTACCAAAACGAAAGAGGCTGTGATATGAGCGCCTGCTATGAGGACCCGCTTGAGCGATTATTGGAAATCGTTCTTCCGCAGGGAGGGCAGGTTACTGTCATGATGAAAGCCTATTTTGATGAAAGCGGATGTCATGATCGTTCACCTATCCTAGGCCCTGTCAGGGCCTGACAA
>JAGRGG010000181.1 GCA_020445645.1 Geminicoccaceae bacterium
GAGATGGTGATGCCGGGCGACAACATCACGATGGAGGTGGAGCTGATCGCGCCGATCGCGATGGAGCAGGGGCTGCGGTTTGCGATCCGCGAAGGCGGCAGGACCGTGGGGGCCGGCGTCGTCGCCTCCATCATCGCGTAGGCTGAAGAAGAAGAGCGGCGGCGGGCAGGACCGAGACAGAGCAATGGACACGCAGAACATCCGCATTCGCCTGAAGGCCTTCGATCATCGCGTGCTCGACCAGAGCGTGCGCGAGATCGTCGGCACGGCGAAGAGGACCGGCGCCCGGGTGCGCGGTCCCATCCCGCTGCCGAGCCGCATCGAGCGGTTCACGGTCAACCGCGGGCCGCACGTCGACAAGAAGAGCCGCGAGCAGTTCGAGCTCCGGACCCACAAGCGGCTCCTCGACATCGTCGACCCCACGCCGCAGACGGTGGACGCGCTCATGAAGCTCGACCTCGCCGCCGGCGTGGACGTCGAGATCAGGCTGTAGGAACATGGCGATGCGTACCGGCATGATCGCCCAGAAGCTGGGCATGACGCGCCTCTTCGGCGTCGACGGCAGCCACATCCCCGTGACGGTGCTCCAGGTCGAGGACTGCGAGGTCACGGCCGTCCGCACGCAGGACCGGGACGGCTACGTCGCCGTCCAGCTCGGCGTGGGAAGCGCGAAGGCGAAGCGGGTGTCGAAGGCGATGCGCGGCCACTTCGCCAAGGCGAAGGTGGCGCCGAAGCGGAAGGTGGCCGAGTTCCGCGTCGACGACGACGCCCTTTTGGACGTGGGCGCCCGCCTCAGCGTCGCCCACTTCGTCGCCGGGCAGTACGTCGACGTGCAGGGCGACTCGATCGGCAAGGGCTTTGCCGGCTCGATGAAGCGCTGGAACTTCGGCGGGCTTCGCGCCTCGCACGGCGTCTCGATCTCGCACCGCAGCCACGGCTCGACCGGCAACCGTCAGGATCCCGGCCGCGTCTTCAAGAACAAGAAGATGGCGGGGCACCTGGGCGACGAGACGGTGACGGTGCAGAACCTCGAAGTGTTCGCCGTCGACCCGGAGCGCGGCCTCATCCTCATCAAGGGCGGCGTGCCGGGGGCGAAGGGCGCCTATCTTCGCGTCACCGACGCCGTGAAGAAGGCGCTGCCGAAGGGCGCGCCGTTCCCCGGTGCCATCATCAAGGGCGACGAGGCGATCGAGGTCGTCGTCGCGGAAGAGGGCGAGGTCTAGGACATGCAGGTCGAGGTCAAGAACCTCGCCGGGGACGCGGCGGGCTCCATCGAGCTGAACGATGCCGTGTTCGGGGTCGAGGTGCGGCAGGACATCCTGCACCGCGTCGTGCGCTGGCAGCTGGCGAAGCGCCGCGCCGGCACGCACGACACGAAGGGCCGCGGCGAAGTGCGCGGCTCGACGGCGAAGATCTACAAGCAGAAGGGCACGGGCCGCGCCCGGCACGGCAGCAAGCGCGTCACCCAGTTCCGCGGCGGCGGCATCGTCTTCGGCCCGACCCCGCGCGACCACGCGCACGACCTGCCGAAGAAGGTGCGCCGGCTGGGGTTGAAGTGCGCCCTTTCGGCGAAGGCGAAGGACGGGCGGCTCGTCATCCTGGACGCGGCCAGCATGGACGCGCCGAAGACGAAGGACCTCGTCGGGCGCCTCGCCAAGCTCGGCCTCGACTCCGCCGTCTTCGTCGTCGCGGGCGAACCCGAGCGCAACTTCGCCCTCGCGTCGCGCAACCTGCCGCTCGTCACCCTCCTCAGCCAGGAGGGCGCCAACGTCTACGACATCCTGCGGCGCGACACGCTCGTCCTCACCCAGGACGCGGCGAAGCTCTTGGAGGAGCGCCTCGCATGACGACGGCCAAGCACTACGACACCATCCTGGCACCGGTCATCACCGAGAAGGGCACCCGGATCTCGGAGCACAACCAAGTGGCCTTCAAGGTCCGCTCGGAGGCGACCAAGCCCGAGATCAAGGCCGCCGTCGAGGCGATCTTCAAGGTGAAGGTCACGGGCGTCAACACGCTGAACCAGAAGGGCAAGCTGAAGCGCTTCAAGGGGCGCCTCGGCCGGCGGAGCGACGTGAAGAAGGCCTACGTGACCCTGGCCGAGGGCCAGACCATCGACGTGACGACGGGGATCTAGGGCGATGGCGCTGAAGCAGTACAAGCCGACGAGCCCGTCGATGCGGCAGCTCGTCACCGTCGACCGCTCGGGCCTATGGAAGGGCCAGCCGGTCAAGCGGCTCACCGAGGGGCTCTCGAAGTCGGGCGGGCGCAACAACGCGGGCCGGATGACCGTGCGCCACCGGGGCGGCGGGCACAAGCGCACCTACCGCATGGTCGACTTCAAGCGGCGCAAGTTCGACGTGGCCGGCACGATCGAGCGGCTCGAGTACGACCCGAACCGCACGGCGTTCATCGCGCTCGTCACCTACGAGGACGGCGAGCAGGCCTACATCCTGGCGCCGCAGCGCCTCGCCGTCGGCGACAGGGTGCTGGCCGCCGAGCGGGTCGACGTGAAGCCCGGCAACGCCGCCCCCTTGCGCTCGATCCCGGTCGGCACGCTCGTCCACAACGTCGAACTGAAGGAGAAGGGCGGCGGCAAGATCGCGCGCTCGGCCGGCACGTTCGCCCAGGTGATCGGCCGCGACTCCGACTACACCCAGATCCGCCTGAACTCGGGCGAGATCCGCGCCGTCCGCTCGGGCTGCATGGCCTCGATCGGCGCCGTCTCCAACCCGGACCACCAGAACACCAACGAGGGCAAGGCGGGGCGCGGCCGCTGGAAGGGGCGCCGGCCGCACGTGCGCGGCGTCGCCATGAACCCGGTCGACCACCCGCACGGTTGTGGTGAGGGCAAGACCTCTGGTGGTCGCCACCCGGTGAACCCGAAGGGCAAGCCCGAGGGTCGCACACGGGCAAAGAAGAAGCCGAGCGACAA
>JAGRGG010000182.1 GCA_020445645.1 Geminicoccaceae bacterium
GGGCACGCGGCGAAGGCCGGCCCCGACCCCGGCCTCCCGCCAGCCGGCGCCGGCAGGCCATCCCCGCGCGGCCCGACCCGTCCGGCAGCCTCTTCCAGGGGATGCCCGAGCGCAGGACAAAGATCATGCCGGCCAGGACGGCGCGGCCGTCGCGGCGGGGGCGCTTGCCCTTGGGCTCGGGTGGCCCAGAGGGCGGTGGCGGGTCGATCGCCGCCCACGGCCCACCGGTCACAAGGGGCCTTTGCACGGCCCCTCAACGCCCGAGACTTGGTTTTGTTGGGTGCGGGAAGTGCCTCTCGCACGAAAGCCCTTCCTTGAACGGCTTGGCGGTTCAAGCCTGTAGGCCCTGGATCAAGTTCGGGGCACGAGGTGAGGGTGGATCCGCCTGTTGCTTCCTTCCTGCCCGCTTGCCCAGCAGGGGCGTCATCGGAAGCGATCAACGCCTTTTGATGCTGACAATTCATAAAGGGCGTCCTGCGTCAAGGCGTGGGTCGACTTTTTCCTGCCACTATGGATCCCCGATCAAGTCGGGGGTGACGATGAAAAGGTTTGAGTGCTGGAGACTTCTACTACCGCGGTGTCACCCCCGACTTGATCGGGGGTTCAGGGATGAAATGCGGAGCATTTCATGGGTGCGGGCTTCGGATGTGGCATCTGCGGCCTTCGGGCCGTCAAACCCCTCAGCCGGTGACGGCGAGGGTGACGGCGGCGAAGTGGCAGGCGGCGGCGGCGAGGACGAAGGCGTGCCAGAGGGCGTTCTGGAAGCGCAGGCGCTCCCAGACGTGGAAGGGGACGCCCAGCGTGTAGAGGCTGCCGCCGACGACGAGGAGGACCACGGCGGGGTCGGGCAGGACCTCGGCGATGGGGTCGAAGGCGAGGCCGCCGCTCCAGCCCATGAGGAGGTAGAGGGCGATGGCGGCGCGGTCGCCCCGGCCGGGGAAGGCGAGCTTCAGGACGACGCCGAGCAGCGCCATGCCCCAGAGGCCGGCGATGAGGAGGAGGGCCAGGGTCTCGTCGCGCAGGCGGGCGGCGAAGGGGGTGTAGGTGCCGGCGATGAGGAGGAAGATCGCGGCGTGGTCGAAGCGGCGGAGGAGCCACTTCGTCCGCGAGACCGGCCACGTGTTGTAGGCGGCGGAGAGGCCGAGCACGGCGAGCAGGCTTGCGAGGTAGAGGGCGACGGCGGGGCGCTCGGCGGGCGACGCCGCGGGCAGGAGGAGGGCGCCGCCGACGAGGCCGAGGGCGACGCCGAGCGCGTGGACGGTCGCGTCGGCGCGCAGCTCCGCCCGGTCGTAGTCCCAGACCACGCCGGGCGGGCGGCCGTCGGCGGGGGGCGGGGCGCGGGTGACGGTAAGGATAGAAGGCCCCCTCGGCGGCGCGGGTTGTGGGCCGCACGAAGTTGGGCCTGCCTCGGCGTAGGGCAAGGTGGGGGGCAATGTCGGAGCAGTCGATGGGTGGGAAAGAGAACGCTTGAGCGCCTCGGCTGACTTGCGAAAACCCTTACGTGGAGGAAACCGGTGTCGTGTGCTGCGCCATCGAAAGCTAGGACACGGCCGGATTGATACCAGCCTCACGAAGTGCTGACGCGCCGAGGCGGCGGTGACGCGTTGGGTATGGCGTGCGCCTTTTTGCCGGCGCCACGACCATGCCCACCGCCGTGCCGATTGCCGACCATCACCGCCCCGAAGACCTGCGCCACGGGGCTTGGCGCGAGCGCGACGGCGGGGTGAGCGCGCGGCTCATTGGCATCGCCAACGCGCTTGACGGGCTTGGGCGCGGCCAAGCGGCGCGGCTGGCCGGGCTCGCCAGCGAGACGCTGCAGCGCTGGATCGCGCGCCGCACCAGCGAGGGCGTCGACGGCCTGCACGACCGGCCGCGCTGTGGTCGTCCTTGCGGTCCGAGCGAGGGCCAGCAAGCGAGCCTGCTCAAGAGCCTGGACCCGTCCAGCAAAAGGCGCGACCGCGGGCCCCACGGCGTGATCCACGTGCGCAAGCGGCTTTCAAAAAAGCCTGCCCGAGGTGATGCGTGATCTGGCGCGGCAACATCCCGGCAAGCGCGTCGAGCTTGGGTTCCAGGACGCTTGGAAGCGGAGCTTCCAAGGGGCGGGCTAAAAGCGCCGCGCGACGCGGCCGTGCCGGCCCTTGCAGGGGGGCTACGAGTCGGCCTGGCCGTTCGGCGCGGTCTGCCCCGCGCAAGGCCGCGGCTGCGCGTTGGTGCTACCTGTCGCCACCACCGAGGCCATGAACCCTTGAAAGCGCCGCTTTCAAGCTTGGCCGAACTGGCGCAGCAGGTCGGTGAGGACGCGCACGCGCCCGTCGTCCTCGACGGCACCGGCTGGCACATCGCCAACGGGCTTACCGTGTCCGCCAACCTCACCCTGCTGCGCCTGCCGGCCTACAGCCCCGAGCTCAACCCGGTCGAGAAGGTCTGGCAGTACCTGCGCGACCACTACCTGAGCCACCGCGTGCTGCCCGACCATGAGGCCGTTGTTGCCGCTGCCTGCAAGGCAGGGAGCCGACTCATGGCCGAGCCCGGCCGCACCGCTTCCCTTACCCGCTTCCCTTGGCCGCCCGCGTCCGTCACCACTTCGTGAGGCTGGTATAATACCACTTCACTGAAGTTCTGACCTGATCAGGTAAGGGTAGCTGGTGAGGCTGGCGAGGCGGCCGGTTTCGGCGGCAAGCGCGTTCCGGGTGCGGCAGGCGGCGTCGAGCACGGCGGTGTAGTCCTTGAGCAGCCGATGCGAGAGGAAGCGCTCTCGCAGGTAGAGCTGTAAAGGGCGGATTGAACGTGT
>JAGRGG010000183.1 GCA_020445645.1 Geminicoccaceae bacterium
TCCGCGCGAACCCGTGTTCGCGCGGACCGCCCTAAAAGGCGGCGTGTCGGCCCCCGGCCCGCGGTTCAGAAGCCGGCCAAGCCTTGGGCGCTGCCCAGCCTGCACGCCGGCGAGAGCCGCCCGTCCTGCAAGTAGCAGCGCTTGCGGAACTTGTTGATGCCGGGGTTCGTCCCCGCGAAGGGATCGACGCCGTCGATCAGGTTGCGGCTGAAGTCGCCGACGAAGCCCAGCGTCCCGTCGGGTTTGACCTTCCAGGCGCCGATCTGGCCCAGGCGCGGCTCGATCGCGTAGAGAAAGGCGCGGCCCCCGTCCTCGACCACGGCAAGGTCGATGCCGTGGTTGCCGACGACCCGCGGCCTGGGGCCGTCGCGGTCGTCCTGCGGCAGCACCGCCACGACGCCCTTGGCGCGCCCCTTCACGACCGGCAGCAGGCCGAGCGCGCCGTCGTCCGCGACCTTGAGCCCGCTGATCACGCCGGGGCCGTCCGGCAGGCCGCCATTCGTGGCCGGAAGGTCGCCGAAGGTCATCACGTAGACGGTGTTCCCGCGCCGCGCCACCCAGCAGTTGAAGCCGCCGAAGGCGAGGATCGAGCCGTCCTTCAGGCCGCTGATCGGCACGGGCTTGCCGACCGGCGCCAGGGCGCCGTCGTCCCCGATGCGGTACGAGGCGAAGGTGAAGCTGTTGGCGTGGTTGAGCAGCAGGTTGCCGTGCGCGTCGAAGACGAAGCTGAACGGCCCCGCCGTCTTCGTCACGCCGCTGAAGTGGGTGACGGTCGGCTCGGCGGCGATGGCGCCGGAGGCGAGGATCCTGAAGACGGCGACATCGCCGCCGTCGAGGAGCTTGCCCGAGCCGAGCCCCCCCTTGATCGTGACCACGAGCCTGGTGCCGTCGGGCGTGAACCCTACCTGGGCGGCCGTGGTCAGAACCTCGTTCGGCGCCGGGGAGGGGAAGGGCGGGTCGTCGGTGAGGGCGTTCAGCGCCCCGCTCCGCCCGCCCTGGATGCGGCGCATCGCGCAGTCGGGCGTCACCCGAAAGCCGGTGATGTTGCCCTCCTTGCCGGCGTTGAGCACGTAGAGCACGCCGCCGCCGTCGGCACCGCCGCGCCACGTCAGGCTGGCCGGGAAGATGCCGCCGGAATGGACGGTCCGCGCCGCGCTCAGGAGCGGGCCGGAGCGGAACGTCCCGTTGACGCGCAGGCAGGACACCGAGTCGCTGCCGGCGTTGACCGCGAACAGCAGGCGCCGGTCGTGGCTGAGGATCAGCGAGTTCTGCGAGCCGAGGCCGTCGGCCGTGGCCGGGACGGGGGATCCCAGCACCGTGGACGTCGGCGCCGGGCCGGCGCCGATCCCGCCGGTCGGGTAGACGCCGGCCTGCCGCAGCGCGCCGTCGTCCAGGCGCCGGTAGGCCACCACCGCGTTGCCGAGGACGGCCGAGTCGCTCATGGTGAAGACGGCGCCGCGCACCTCGTCGGCGCGCGCGGCCGGGGCGGCGGCCGTCCCGGCGAGCAGGAGCGAGGCCATCAGGGCCGCCCCGCCCCGGTTCTTCCTTCCGGTCTTGATCGGAAAAGCGGTTCTACGCGTCATCATCGGTTCCTCCTCAAGCATTTTTGCAATAAGAAACCAAGTCCGAGCGCCTTGGAACGGTCGCATTTTGCATGTTCCATTGCGCACTTGCCAAGTAATCATCTTTTCAATTAGTCGGATACTCACAAATACGTTATTCCATCCAACAATAGTGCCCTGGATGCCGATAGAGGTGCCCTAACGTCCCGCGCCCCAGCGGGTCGGGAGCCGCGCCCGGTCCCGTCCCAAGGCCGATGATCCGCGCGCCGCCAGCGATTCGCCGAGGCAGTGGATCGAGACGGCGAGCAGGACCGCGTCCTTGAGCAGGAACTGGCCCGGCATGGCGGAGAGCGCCGGAAAGCCGCCGGCCAGCGGCTCCGCCACGCCGGGGGTGGTGAAGAGGAAGGAGAGCGTGATCAGGTAGGTCACGACGCTCATCAGCGCGCCCGCCGCCGAGAGCGCCGGCGAGAACGCCCGCGACGCCAGGAGCAGCCCCGTCAGGACCTCGAAGACCCCCAGCATGAGGCTGGTGCCCTTGATGCCCAGGAGCAGGTGCCACCAGCCGACGATCGGGCTGTTCATCACGAAGCCCGCGATCCCGGCCGCCTCGTAGTCGGTGAACTTCATCGCTCCGAACCACAGGAAAACGAGGGCGAGGCTGCCGTAGAGGGCGATGGAGCCGAAGCGTGCCAGCGCGACCCCCCGCCCCGCGAGCCCGTCGTCGCCAACCCGCACGGTGTCTTGAACGTTGGCCCTGGCCATGCTCGATCCCCTTGGCTTGTCGCGGGGCTGCAAGGCTCACATCCGCGGCTGGACGGGCGTGGGCGGGATCAGCACCCGGCCGATGACGTGGATCACGCCGTTGTCGGCCTGGATGTCGCCCTTCGCCACCGGGGCGCCGTTGACCGTCACCTCGTCGTTCTGGCCGTTGACGGTCAGCGACTGCCCGTTCAGCGCCTTCACGTCCGCGTCCTTGCCGGCGACGTCGGCCAGCGCCAGCCGGCCCGCGAGCACGTGATGGCCCAGCACGCCGGCGAGGACGGCCTTGTTGGCGGGGTCCATCAGCCGCTCGGCCGTCCCGGGCGGCATGGCCTCGAAGGCGGCGTCGGTCGGCGCGAACACGGTCAAGGGGCCCGGGGCCCGCAGCGCCGGCTCCAGCCCGGCCGCCCGCGCGGCTTGCAGCAGCCGGGTGAACTGGCCCGATGCCGTCGCCGTCTCGACGATGTCCGCCGCCGCCGCCGGCCCGCAGGCCAGGACGACGGCGGCCGCGATGGCAAAACGCCTCATGGTGCCGGAACGCCTCATGGAAACCACCTCCCCTGAACCGGCCCGCCGCCTTCGGGCCGCTGCCTTCGGACCGCCCTAGGGGGCAGCCGCGCTTGACGGCCGGCCGACGATCCCTTCTCGTGGGCGGGGCCAACCCCCCTCTTCGTCGGTTAAGTTGAGCGTACAGGGGTCGCCGGTACTCTTTGGGCCGCCATCGGTGCCCTTTCGTCCGCCGATGGCCAGCGGGGAAGGGGAATGCTGGTTCTTGATCGGTTGCTCGCGGCTTTGGAGGTGCGGGTCGACGCGTTCGCGCTCTGCGAGATCTGCCCCGGCTGGCGGCTGACCTTCGGCCCCGGCGAAGAGCCTTCGGTGCACTACGTCCTTGCCGGATCGGGCACGATGCGGCTTCCAAAGGGGGCGGCGCTTCTCCTCGACCAGGACGTGTTCGCGGTCCTCCCCAAGGGCATCCCCCACGGCTTCGAGACGGCGGGCGGCGGCGGGCGGGAGGTCCGCCATCCCGGAAACGTCCGCGCCGGCGACGCCGGGCTTGGCGGCGCCGTGCGGGAGATCCGCGCCGGCGAGGGGTCGGACTGCCTGAGGATAGCCTGCGGCACGGTTCGCGCGAGCTGCGGCGGAAGGCTCGGCCTCTTCGACCACCTGCGGGAGCCCATCGCGGAGAACTTCGCCGCCGAGCCCCTCCGCGAGCGCTTCCAGGCCCTGCTCGACGAACTGGCGACGCCGGCGATCGGCACGCAGGCGCTGACCGAGGGCTTCCTGAAGCAGGCGCTCGTGCTCGTCCTGCGCCGGCAGGCGGGGGCGAAGGGCCGCTCGCTCCCCTGGCTGGCGGCACTCCAGGACGCCCGGCTGGCGCCCGCGCTCGGGGCCATGCTGGACCACCCGTCCAGACCCTTCACGCTGGAGGGCTTGGCCGCGATCACCGGCATGAGCCGCTCGGCCTTCGCCGAGCACTTCGCCGCCACGCTCGGGTAGCCGCCGATCGAGTTCCTAAAGGAGCTGCGCCTGCACCGGGCGACCCGCCTCCTCGAAACGACCGACCTTCCGGTCAAGGCCGTGGCGAGGAACGTCGGCTACGACAGCCGCAGCTACTTCTCCCGCGCCTTCCGCGCCCGCTACGGCGTCGATCCCACCGCCTACCGCGCAGGCATCCGCGCGTAGCCCGCGCAGGCATCCGCGCGTAGCGCGGGGCACGCGAAGCGTTCAATCCGCCAGCCGCGCCGCCCTGGTCGGCATGAGCGCCCAGTAGTCGAAGTCGAGCAGGACTTCCGGCCGGTACTTGCCATCGTCGTTCCTGAGCGGGAAATCCTTGGCGGGCGCGTCCTTGAGGGCGACGAGGCGGAGGCGGAGGGCGGCCACGTCGTCGCGGCCCTTGAGCTTGGCCGCGTCCAGGACTTCGGACCACGCGTAGACGGTGTCGCCGGCGACGCAGGGGTTGGCGTGGGTGCCGGCGTTGATGGCGAGGGTGTGAAGCGCGTTGCCGAGGCCGTTGAAGGAGAGCGCCTTGGCGATCGAGAGGACGACGCCGCCGTAGACGATCGTCCTGCCGAGGCGGCCCGACTTCTCCGCGTGGTCGTTGAAGTGGACCTTCGCCGTGTTCTGGTAGAGGCGGGTGGCGAGGCGGTGGTCGGTCTCGGTGACGGTCATGCCGTCCAGGTGGTCGATGCGCTCGCCCTTCGCGTAGTCCTCGAAGAAGTGGGGGGAGCCCGTGAGCCTGGGGTCGACGCCCGCGACCTTGAGGCCCTTCGGCACGGCGAGCGACGATGCCGGGACGCTCGAAGGCAGGTCGGGCACGGAGGATTCGGGGGCCTTCGCCTCGGGGTCGCGCTTTTTTACCATCACCCAGCGGACGTACTCGACGACGGGGCTGCCGTCGGCCTTGACGCCCTTCGTCCGCACCCAGACGATCCCGGCCTTGCCGCTCGACGTTTCCTTGAGGCCGATCACCTCGGAGGAGGCGAGAAGCGTGTCGCCGGGGTAGACGAGGCTCAGGAAACGGCCGTCGGCGTAGCCGAGATTGGCGGTCGCGTTGAGCGATATGTCGGGGACGGTTTTGCCGAAGACGATATGGAAGGCGAGGAGGTCGTCGACCGGCATCGCGGGCAGCCCCCCGCGTCTTGCCATGATCGCGGCCGAGGTCTGGGCGAAGCGGGAGCCGGTGAGGGCCGTGTAGAGGGCGACGTCGCCCTCGCCCACCGTGCGCGGCGTCGCGTGCGCGATCCGCTGGCCGAGTTCGAAGTCCTCGAAGTGGTTGCCGGCGAAGGTCTTGCTGCCCATCGGCGTCTTCCGTTCTTTTTTCCTTGGCCCGCCTCAGCGGCGGGCGGCGATCGTCTCGGCGAGGGCGACGAGGCGCCTCGCCTCGGCGACGTGCAGGTTCTCGACGAGTTTGCCGTCGACGACGACGACGCCCTTGCCCTGGGCGCGCGCCTCCTGGAACGCCTCCATGATCCGCCGCGCCCTGGTCACGGCCTCCTCGGTGGGGCCGAAGACCGCGTTCGCCGCCTCAATCTGCTTCGGGTGGATGAGCGTCTTGCCGTCGAAGCCGAGCTCCCGGCCCTGGCGGCAGGCGGCCTGATAGCCCTCGTCGTCGGCGAGGTCGAGGTAGACCCCGTCCAGGATGGCGATCCGGGCGGCGCGAGCGGCAAGGAGGCACATCGACAGCGAGGAGAGCATCGGCAGGCGGAGCGGGGTGTGCTCGGCGTAGAGGTCGGTCGTGAGGTCGGAGGTGCCCATGACGAGCCCGGCGACGCGCTTCTGGTCGGCGATCTCCTCGACGTGGAGCACGCCGCGCGGCGTCTCGATCATGCACCAAACCGGCATGTCGGGCCGCCCCCCCGCGACCTCGAGCACGGTGAGCGCCCGGCGGATGTTGTCGGCGCTCTCGACCTTGGGAAGGAGGATGCCGTCGGCGCGGGACGCCGCCATCGCCACGAGGTCGGCGTGGCCCCAGGGCGTGTCGAGGCCGTTGACGCGGACGATCAGCTCGCGCTCGCCGTAGGCGCGCCGGCCCTCCAGCACCTCCCTCAGCGCCTCGCGGGCACCCCGCTTCGCGTCCGGGGCGACGGCGTCCTCCAGGTCGAGGATGAGCGAATCGGCGGGCAGGGTCTTGCCCTTCTCGAGCGCCTTGGAATTCGAGCCCGGCATGTAGAGCATGCTGCGGCGCGGGCGGACGCTGGACATCGGGTCGGGTCTCCGGGGAGGAACGGGAGTCTCGGCGCCCTCATAGCCCAGCTTGGGGCGCGCTGGAACCGGGCGGCGCGCATTGCCGTCGAAGTTTGGCACCGCATATGGTAGGGTTCTACCGAGGATAGGGTCAAGGGGAAGGCGATGTACCGACTCAAGGTCAACGGCCAGACGCACGAGGTCGACGTCGAGGCGGATACCCCGCTCCTCTGGGTGCTGCGCGACACGCTGGGGCTCACCGGCACCAAGTACGGCTGCGGCATCGCCGCCTGCGGCGCCTGCACGGTCCACGTCGACGGCACGGCGCAGCGTTCCTGCGTCCTGCCGGTCGAGGCGGTGGGCGAGGCGGAGGTGACGACGATCGAGGGGCTCTCCCCGGACGGCAAGAGCCACCCCGTGCAGCGGGCCTGGGTCGAACTCGACGTGCCGCAGTGCGGCTACTGCCAGTCGGGGCAGATCATGGCGGCGGCGGGCCTCCTTGCCGGGAACGCCGACCCGAGCCCAAACGAGGTCCGGGACGGGATCACCAACCTCTGCCGCTGCGGCACGTATGAGCGCATCCACGCCGGCGTGAAGCGCGCCGCCGAACTCATGAAGGCTTGAGGCCATGACGACGATGCCCCTCTCCCGCCGCGGCCTCATCAAGTCCACGGCGCTTGCCGGCGGCGGGTTCGCGCTCGCCTTCGCGCTGCCCCTCACGACGCGCTACGCGCTCGCCGAGACGCCGCCCGAAACCTCGCGGGTGACGGCGTTCCTGGAGATCTACCCGGACGGCACGGTGCGCTTCCTTAACCCCTTCGCCGAGATGGGGCAGGGCGTCTACACCGCGATCCCGCAGGTCGTCGCCGAGGAGATGGACGCGGACCTCGCCCGTTTCATCGTCATGCAGGCCCCGGTGGCGCCCGAGTACAAGGTGCTGTTCGACGGCACGCTGCGCTTCACGGGCGGCAGCACGTCGGTGCGCGGCTCGTTCGGCGCGATGCGCAACGCCGGCGCCACGGCCAGGGCGATGCTGCTGACGGCGGCGGCCGAGCGCTGGGGGGTCGACCCGAGCGAGCTTGCCGTCGAGAACCACGTCGTGCGCCACGCGGCGTCGGACAGGGAGGCCGGCTTCGGCGACCTCGCCCAGCAGGCGGCGGCGCTGGAGCCGCCGCGCGAGGTGACGCTGAAGGACGAGAAGGACTTCAGGCTCATCGGCCAGAGCCCGCCCCGCACCGACACGCCCTTGAAGGTGAACGGCACGGCGTGGTTCGGGATCGACACGAAGGTGGAGGGGATGGTCCACGCCGCCATCCGCCAGTGCCCGGTCTTCGAGGGCAAGGTCGCCTCCATCGACGACGCGGCCGCCCGCAAGCTGCCCGGCGTCGTCGACGTCGTGAACCTCGACAACGCGGTCGCGGCGCTGGCCGATAGCTGGTGGCGGGCGAAGAAGGCGGTCGACGCGGTCGACATCACCTGGGACGAGGGGCCGCTCGCCGACTTCTCCAGCGAGGGGATGCTGAACGACCAGATGGCGCGCGTCGACGAGACCGGGGTGCCGGCCGAGGACGAGGGCGACGCGCCCAAGGCGCTGCGAGGCGCCGAAACGGTGGTCGAAGCCACCTACGTCCTGCCCTTCCTCGCCCACGCGACGATGGAGCCGATGAACTGCACGGCCGACGTGCGGGCGGACGGCTGCGACGTCTGGGCGCCGAACCAGGGCGCCGACAGCGTCGCCACGCTGGCGGAGCAAGTGACGGGGCTGCCCCACGACAGGATCCGGGTCCACACGCCCTACCTCGGCGGCGGGTTCGGGCGGCGCTTCATCATCGACTACGCGGCGCAGGCGATGCTCCTGTCGATGAAGGCGAAGCGCCCGGTCAAGCTGGTCTGGTCCCGGGAGGAGGACACCACCCACGACTACTACCGCCCGCAGACGGTGGTGAAGGCGAGGGGTGCGGTCAAGGACGGGCGCATCCAGGCGACCCACATCACCGTCGTCGGCGACGGGCCGCTCCGCCGCCACATGAAGCAGTTCCTCGCCGACCCCGACCTCGACGAGAGCGTGTTCGAGGGGCTCGTCACCAAGCCCTACCAGATCGAGGCCAGGCGCACCGACTACGTCTACCACGAGATCCCGGTCCCGATCGGCTTCTGGCGCTCGGTCGGCAACTCGGTCAGCGGCTACGCCTACGAGAGCTTCATGGACGAGATGGCGCACGCGGCCGGCGCCGATCCCATGGACTTCCGCCTCGCCCACCTGGGCGAGGGCTCGTCGGCGCGGGGCGTCCTGGAGAAGGTCCGCGACATAGCGGGCTACAAGAAGGGTATCTACGACGCCGACGGCGAGCGCCGGGTCATGGGGATCGCCCTCCACGAATCGTTCGGCTCGATGGTCGGCGAGATCGCCGAGGTGTCGATCGAGGCGGGCGCGCCCAAGGTCCACAAGGTCTGGTGCGCGATCGACGTGGGCACCGTCGTCAACCCCGCGATCGTCAAGGCGCAGCTCATGAGCGCCATCGCCTACGGCCTCTCCGCCGCCCTCATCGAGGAGGTGACGCTGGAGAAGGGCCGCGTCCAGCAGGCCAACTTCGACACCTACCCGTTCCTGCCCCCGGACCGGATGCCCGAGGTCGTCGCCGAGGTCCTCACCCTCGACCGCCCGATGGGCGGCGTCGGCGAGCCCGGCACGCCCCCGATCGCCGCCGCCGTCGCCAACGCCGTCTTCCAGCTCACCGGCGAGCGCGTCCGGCGCCTGCCGTTCGGGCGGCGGGAATTGAAGCAGGTGGAGGCGGAGGGGGCGACCGTCAAAGGTTAGAACACGCTTCGCGTCCGCTGGCGCGGGGCCTTTTCTCTCTTTTTTGGCGTTTATCTAGTTGACATACCCAAATGGCAGAGGTAGGTTTTTAGGCACAAGAAGTTGCCCATGCCCGCCTCTGCCCTTTCCTCCGAGTGCCTTCACGACGATGCCGCCGCCATGGCGCATCTTGAGGCGGTTCTGTGGCCGAACGGCCCCGTCTGCCCCCACTGTGGCGCGATGGATCGCATCTACGCCCTGAAGGGCAAGAGCACCCGCATGGGGCTGCGCAAGTGCGGGCATTGCCGCAAGCCCTTCACGGTGACGGTGGGGACGATTTTCGAGCGTTCCAAAGTGCCGCTGCACAAGTGGATGCAGGCGTTCTGCCTCATGACGTGCTCCAAGAAGGGCATTTCCAGCCACCAGCTTCACCGCATTCTCGGCGTTACCTACAAAACGGCATGGT
>JAGRGG010000184.1 GCA_020445645.1 Geminicoccaceae bacterium
ATGGCCGGCGACGGCGTCAACGACGCCCCGGCCCTGGCCGCCGCCGACGTCGGCATCGCGATGGGCACGGGCGCCGACGTGGCGGTGGAGAGCGCCGGCGTCACCCTCGTCCGGGGCGACCTCGGCGGCATCGTCAAGGCGAAGCGCCTCGCCGAGGCGACGATCCGCAACATCAAGCAGAACCTGTTCTTCGCCTTCGTCTACAACGGCCTCGGCGTGCCGGTCGCCGCCGGCATCCTCTACCCCGTCCTCGGCCTTCTCCTGAGCCCGATGGTCGCGGCGCTCGCCATGAGCCTGTCCTCGGTCTCGGTGATCGCCAACGCGCTTCGGCTGCGGGGCGCGGATCTGGGACGGACGGCCACGTGACGGGACGGCGGCGCGGTCGTTCGTTCCGGCAACGGGAGGAAACGTCCCTTGCCTGTTCGCGCCCGCGAGGCGGATTTCGACGGCGCGGCCCTCTTCAAGCGAAAGAAGGGCGCGCCCACGCCCGGGCACGGTTTCCGGTCGGACTTCCAGTTAACATTCCTTGAACAAAGGCATTAAATCTTCTGTCACGATTTTCGAATAATGTAGCGATAATCAGAAGGGATGGATCGAGGTCGAAGATTCGCTCTTGCTAGGATAGTGAACGATGGGTTTGCTCGGATCGATCTTCAGGCCGCCGTCACCGCCGCCGGCTGCGGGCAATCCGTCTCCGGCCGGCAGCACGGTGCAGGCGCCGCCGCCCGCGACGCCGGCAAGCCCGCCGCCCCCGCACGCCGCCCCGGCGAGCGATGGGGACGGCGTCGAGCCGTCGACGGCGGGCGGCGGACCGCTCGCGCCCACGGCCGTGCTGGTGCAGATCGGCCGGCAGGCGCCGACGCGGGACCTGTCGTCCATCACGGCGCGCGGCGAGGGCGCGGTCCAGGCCCGTTCGCAGCCCCAGGTACAGGCCCAGTCGCGGAAGACGCGGGACGAGGCGCCGGAGGCGTTACCCCGGTCGAAGGAACCCGCGCCGACCGCCACCCCGCGCGGGCTCGAACGGGCGCTCGAAGCCTACCGCCGGCAGAGCGCCGCGCTCGAAGTACGCGAGGTTGCGGCGCAGGCGGCGAAGAAGAGCCCGTTCGTCGGCGGCGCCAACGTCGACCGCATGGTCATCGACATGATGGCCTAGTGCCGGGAGAAGACGGTTCGTCCGTCCCCGCCGAAGAGGATCACGTCGTAGGGCTCCGTCGTCCCGCCCTGCTCCATGCCGGGTGAGCCGACGGGCATCCCCGGCACGGCGAGGCCCCCGGCGTCCGGGCGCTCCGCGAGGAGCCGCTTCACGTCGTCGGCCGGGACGTGGCCCTCGATCGTGTAGCCCTCGACGAGGGCCGTGTGGCAGGTCTGGAGGGCGTCGGGGACGCCAGCCATCCGCTTGACGGGCGCCAGATCCGGGGCCTCGTTCACGGTGACGGCGAAGCCGTTCGCGCGCATGTGCGCGACCCACGCCTCGCAGCAGCCGCACCAGGGGGTCTTCCACACCGTCATCTCGGCCGCCGCGGCCGGGCCGTTCGCCAGCATCGTCCAGCCGCCGGCGGCGAGGCCGAGCGCCAGGACGGCGCCGGCGGCGATGGGCTTGATCTTCGCGTTCATAAGGGCTTCTCCGGAAATGCGGGGCGGCCGAAGCCGCCCCGTCGCGGGCGGTCAACTCGGCCTGAAGGCCACCTTGTGGATCATGCCGCCGTCGGCGTGGCCGGGAATGTTGCAGGCGAAGACGACGTTGCCCTGGATCGGCTTCGAGAAGGACCAGACGATCTCCTTGGTCTCACCCGGCTCCATCGTGATCGTCGTCGGGTCGTCCTCGTGGTGCATGTCGGGCATCCTCGCCATCATCCGGGCGTGCGCCCGCTGCGAGCCCGTATCCCCGATCGAGAACTCGTGCGCGAGTTCGCCCCGGTTGGCGACGACGAAGCGGATCGTCTCGCCCTTCCTGATCGTGCTCAGGTCCATGTCGAAGGCCATCTTGCCGTCGTCCTCGGCGGTGACGCTCACGGTGCGGTCGGCCTTGGCAGGGTCGCCCGGCTCGCCGAAGCTGTAGTGCCCGCCGCCGTGCGTGCCGCCGGCGAAGGCGGGGGTCGCAAAGGCGAGCGTGAGGGCGGTCGCGGCGGAAAGCTGGGTCTTGCGCATCGGGTGGTCTCCTTGTCAGCGGTTGCTTGCGAAGGTGCCTTTCGGGTGTGGCTGCCAGTCGAGAAGGTGATAGGCGGCGTCGCGGATGGGCTGCTCCGCATCCCGCGTCATCGCGCGTGCTTGAGCCTCGATGGCATCGGCGGGAAGGTACGCGGGGTCGAGCAGCCCAAACGCGGCGAACCTGACCTCAAGATCTGGATTGTGCAGCAGCGGGCGCAGCATCTCGACTTCGAAGGCGTCGAAAGGAACCCTCGCCTTCAAGGCCCGGTCGAGAAGACGGGGCGGAACGGCGCCGGCCACCACGGCGTCGACGAACCACCGCCGGGTCTCGCCGTGCTCCGTCAGTTGCGCGAGAAGGGCTTTCGTGCCGGCCTCGCGCACGTCCGAACGCCGGTCTTCCGCGTAGGCCAGCAAGTCCGGGTGCGCGTGCGGCCGGATGCGCGCCATCCCCGCCAGGATCTTGGCGCGCGGGCTGTACGGTACGATGCCCTCCGTCGGGCAGGGTTCCTCGTGCCGTTGCCAATGCGCGTAGGCTTCGCGCAGCAGCCCATGTAGGTCCTCCCTTCCGGGCTTCGCCTTGGTGAGAGCGAAGGCAGCGGCTTCAACGGCGATTTCCGCGTCATCGCCGAGCAGGCCGGCACGCAGGGCGGCGACCGCTTCACCGTCGCACGGGACATCCAGGCCGGTGAGAAGCTCGTAGAGATACGCGCAGCCGGGGACCAAGGGCGCACGCAGGCGCTCGTAGATCAGTTCGGCGGCCTCGGCAGAGGGCAGTCGTGCGGCAACGTGCGTGGCCGCTCGAAGGGTGAAACCCTGTCCCCGCGCGAACAGGCGGGCGACGGCGGGGCGAAGGGCTTCGGACTCCAGGCCCCCGGCCAGAAAATGAGCCGCCAAACTTACCAGCCATGTCGAACCGTGATGGCAAGCAGCCTCCAGCTTGGCAAAGTCGAGGCTCATTTCTTTCACTTGCGCCCAATCGGGCGCAGGCGCATCCACTGGAGGCGCAAGAGCAAACGTATTAAAAAACTGTTCTACAGGAGTCGATTCAAGTTTCCTTAGAAAAATCCGTGTTTCGTGCGCCAGTTGATCGGCAGGAAGCCCACATAGTCGAGCGAAGGCACGCAGCGTCTCCTCCACCGGAGCCTCATCGTAAGCTTTTTTCCAGGCAACTATATTTTGTACGAGTGTCATTCCATATTGGCTTAACGATAAAAATGCCCCCAAACAAAGAAGTTTGTTAGAACAATAAGTTTTTTCGGTGGCTCTTCCTTCAAATGCCAGAGCCTTAAGAGCTTTTGCTTCACATTCCCTAAATGTCTTTTCATTTTTTAGGTCATCAAATGTATGGCCAAGGCCATATGCGTTGTCTTCAGGCAATTTTCCAACTCTATAGAATTTTCCCTTGCGAAGCAGTAAATTGTCAAACTTGCTACAAAATCCCCATCCTTTTAAAGCCTCAACCTTAAGCGCCTCGGGCAAAAGGGCATCCGCGACCTCATCCGGGCAACGCTCCAGGATCTGTCGCACGGCGTTAAGGGCGAACGTCTCGACCAGTTCCCGGCCCTCGCCGCCGAGCCGAACGTTGTCCCTCAAGGACAGGCCGTGCCTTGCGAAGGGATGCGCGCCGAGATCGACGGTCGGCGGCAGATCCTTCAAGGCGGTCTGGAGCCGTTCGAGATCGTAGTAGTCCGGCCCGGCCTCAAGGGCGCTCGCCCAGGCGGCCAGCCGGGTCCAGGGCCGCGCGTCGTCCAGCAGCGCGGCGGCACGGGGACCGGCGGCTTCGGCGGGAAACCGTCCTGCCGCCCGCAGCAGGACGGTGCCCGTCTCGTAGACCCGCTGGCGGTGCTCCGAGCACAGCCCGGCGAAGGCGCGTTCCAGCAGGCGCCGGACGGTCCCGTCCGACACGTCCGACAGCGGGGGTTCCGACTCGCCCGCCAGTTCCAGGCACCGCAGCGTGACGCGGTGGCCGGCCTCGCCGGCGTCAAGCATGGCCCCGCAGATCGCGTCGCCCAGGCCCATCGTCACGGCGAAGCCCAGGACCTCCGCCCAGGCGCCCTGCCCGACCCGTTCGGCTATGGCTTGTTGCCGCTCGCACTCCGGCAGATCGGCGAGGTAGCGGGCGGCGGCATACTCGCCGAAGGTCTTGTGGACGAAGGTGAGCGTTTCCGTCCCGCCGGGATGCACCCGTTCCACTATGCCCATGTCCTGCCAATAGCGCAGGCATCGCTCGGTCGTCGCCTGCGCTGGCAGGGGTCTGCAACCAAGTTCTTCGGCCAGGGCCGCAGCGCAGGCCCCGCTCGTCTCCTCGACCGACCTCAAGGGGAACTCGATCATGTTCCAGCCGAGAATGGCCAAAAATTTACGGGCCTCGGCCCGTGCAACAGAGCTTGGATCGACGCGAGGGGGCGGCTCGTCGTCGAGCAGCTTGAATATGCCCGCGTAGAGCTGCGCCCTGGTTCGGCCAAGCTCGATGCCGCGGACGAAGAGCGAGGCGGCGATGCCGAGCATCATCGGGCTGCGGGCCACCAGTTCGCCGGTCCGGCTTCGCTCCAGGTAGGCTTTGGCGAGCGTTGCGGCATCGGCGTGCCGAGGGTCGCCCTCGCCGACGATGTCGCGGATCAACCCCGCCAGACGGACGGACGGTTCGCCGTCGAGAGGGACGAGATCGTAGTGCCGCCAGTCGGCCAGCTTGGCGGTACGGTAGCCGATCGGCCGGGTGGTGACGACGGTGCGGCAACGGGGGTGGCCGGCGACGAAGCCGCGCAGCCCGTCGGCCACCGCCTCCTGCTCCTGCCCGCACTCGTCCAGGCCGTCGCAGAGCAGCACCCAGTCGTCGATGCCGCCCGCGCGCATCTGCGCGGCTTGCAGGTTCGAATTACCCAGACCCAACTCGAACAGGGCTTCCGCGAACCCACAGCCTCTTTCCCGCATCCGAACCGCCAGGGCAGGCAGGGAAACGTGCAGGACGGGGAACCCGTCCTCCGCGTAGCGGCGGGCGAGGCGGAGAAGGAGGGTCGACTTTCCCATGCCGGGACCGGCGACGACCACCGCGTGCCTATAGAAACGGCCGAGCGTGTCGGCCTCGAACAGCGCGGCGTCGCGCGGGACCTCGCCGCGACCCCAGCCGTGATACCGTTCGAGCGCCTCCGCCAAGCCTTCGTCCCGGGCGGGGGCCGCGTCGCGCACGACGGCTTGCAAGGGGATCCAGGCGCCGTCGATCGACAGGTGCTTTCGCACGCCCACGATGCCGAAGCCGGTCCATGTTTCCAGTACCCAGCCGCTCAGGCGCGCGAGTGCGGCGACGGGGGCGTCGGACGGATCTGCCGCGATCCTTACACGTGCGCTTTTCAGAAGCTGAAGGACCGATGATGCACGTCTTGCGCCGCCAAAATCAATGAGCGTCGCGGCATCGCGGTAGAGCCGATCCCAAGCCGCTCCGATCTGCAATTCATCCTGGCAAAGGTGGTCGAGTTCCGCCCAGGCGGCCACGACCGATGCCGAATCGTGGTCAAGCACGTGCATCGTGACGAGGCGCAGCCGCGCGCAGACGTTTATCGGCAATCTAAGATCGTCGAGCTTTTGCTTGAACGCCAAGGCACGTGGACCCAAGCGATCACCCCGGCCTTCGCCCAAACGCCTCACGTCTCTTGCCAATTCGTTGCGAATCACCCGACTGGCGTTCGGGCAGACGACCAGCACCCCATAGTCGATCTCGCGGCGATGAATCGCCTGCGCCAGGTTCAGCAAAGGGTTCCAGAGCCTCGGCCCGGTCTGGAGGCCGCGCTTGATCTGGACTTCCGCGATCGAACCCTCCCGATAGGCAAGCCGCACGTCGTCGCCAGCCCCGCCGGTTTCGGCGGCAACCTCGATCGGGACGTCGTCGATCAGGCCTTCGAGCCAGAGCAGCGGGCGGCCTCGCGCGAGATGGACCTCGGCGATGGCGGTCACGGCCGCCTGGAAGTTCATCCCGCCCCCGGTGGCCGATCCTCCGGCGCGTCGGGGGCTGGCTATGGTGGAAGTAGGCTCGATAGAGGACTTGCTCCTTCCTTTGCGCCATAGCTCAAGAGCAGGCAAAAAATCAACCGTCAGTTCAACCCGATTTCTAACCGAAGCAGGTCGAGAACCCAAGTCCTTCAGCTAGAACCACACCCTCACCCCCGCGACGAAGGACAGCCTGCCGGGATCCTCGTCGTCGGGAAGCCTATCCGCCGTGTCGCCGACCTGCCGGGTCCAGGACACGCCGACGTAGGGGGCGAACTCGCGGACGATCTCGTAGCGCAGGCGCAGGCCCAGTTCGTAGTCGGTGATGCCGCTGCCGAGGCCGAGGTCGTCCACGTCCTGCGCCTGGGCGTTGACCTCGAAGCGCGGCTGGAGCACGAGGCGCTGCGTCAGGAACTCGTCGTACTCGACCTCGAACGAGCCCGAGAGGTCGCCGTCCTCGCTGAGGTAGAGGTCGGCCTCGATTTCGGACCAGTAGAGGTTGAGGCCCTCGAAGGCGAAGACGCCGTACCACTTGGACGGGTCGGGCCGCACGTCGTAGCGCCCGCCCACCTGCAGGTTCCAGTAGGGGGTGAGGGCGCGGCTGTAGAGCACCTGGAACTCGGCTGTGTCCACCTCGTTCTCGAACAGACCCTCGCCCTCGGCCTCGATCCAGAGGCGGTTGTAGTCGCCGCCGGCGTAGCCGAACAGATCCCACAGGTATTTGGCGTCGCCCTCGTTCGACTGGTATTCGAGTCGGTCGGCGATGCCGAAGACGCGGAACTGGTTGTCATGGATCGGCTCGCCCGGCACGTCGATCGTGCCCCTGGCAAGATCTTCCGCCGTCACCGGCCCCTCGGGGTCGCGCACCTCGTCCACGCTCCGCGGCACCCGGCCGATGTCGTCGACGACGGGCGCCCGCTCCTGCGCGAGGGCCGGCGTCGCGGCGAGGCAGGCGAGGGCGGCGATGAGCGGGATGCGCGCCATCATGCCGGAGTCCTCGGCTGGTCTTCCGGCCGGAGCGCCACGTTGACGACGCGGAACATGCCCGAGTGGAAGTGGTAGAGCAGGTGGCAGTGGAAGGCCCAGTCGCCGAGTTCGACCGGGGTGATGAGCACCGAGAGCTTCTCGCCCGGCTTGACCAGGACGGTGTGGACGCGGGGGATCTTCTCGCCGTGCCCGTTCTCCAGCTCCATCCACATCCCGTGCAGGTGGATCGGGTGCGCCATCATCGTCTGGTTCATCATGGTGAAGCGCAAGCGCTCGCCGAGGTAGAACTGGATCCTGTCGGAGTCCGAGTACTTCACACCGTCGAACGAGAAGATGTAGCGTTCCATGTTGGAGGTGAGGTTCAGGAAGATCTCGCGCTCGGGCTCGCGCGGGTACTTCGGATCGAGGGCCTTCGCCTGGCTGTAGGTGAAGACGCGCCAGCCGTCATGCCCGAGGCCGACGCCGGGCTCGTCGAGGCGCCGTTGCGGCTGCATCGTCCGCATGGCGACGTTCACGTCGGTGCCCTTGGGCATGTTGGGCATGGGCTCGCGCATCATGCCCGTCGAGGGGGCGATGGACTTGTCCATCATCCCCATGCCGGTCTCTTCGAGGCTGCGCAGGGGCCGCCGCCGCAGTTCGGGGACCGGCGCCTTCACGCCGAGGCGGGGCGTGAGCGTCGCGCGGGCGAAGTCGTCGCGGTTCATCGTCTCGGCGAAGACCGTGTAGGCGCGGTCGCCTTCGGGCTCGACGACGAAGTCGTAGGTCTCGGCGACGCCGATGCGGAACTCGTCGGTCTCGACGGGCTCGATGTACTGGCCGTGGACCTGGATCATCGTCATCGGCAGCCCCGGCACGCGCACGTCGTAGTGGGTCATGGCGGAGGCGTTGACGACGCGCACGCGGATGCGCTCGCCGGGCTCGAACAGCGCCGTCCAGTCGTCCCCGGCGGCGTGGCCGTTGAGCGCGTGGACGTAGCCCGCCTTCGTGATGTTGAGGAGGTCGGTCGGCACCATCCCCATCTCGGCCCAGGCGGTGCGGTCGCGCAACGCGGGCATCAGGCCGTCCTCGCGCACGTCGCGCACGAAGTCGCCGAAGGTCCGCTTTTGGTAGTTGTAATACTCCGAACTCATCTTCTTGAGCCGGTCGTAGAGGAAGTCCGGGTCCGCCCTCGGCCAGTCGGAGAGGACGAGGATGATGTCACGGTCGTAGGCGTAGGGCGTCTTGCCGTCCTTCGGCTCGATGACGATCGGGCCGTACAGCCCCTCCTGCTCCTGGAAGCGCGTGTGGCTGTGGTACCAGTAGGTGCCGTTCTGCTTCAGCCGGAAGCGGTAGGTGAAGGTCTCGCCCGCCCCGATGCCGGGGAAGTTGACGCCCGGCACCCCGTCCATCTCGAAGGGCACGAGGAAGCCGTGCCAGTGGATCGAGCTGTCCTCGTCGAGCGCGTTGGTCACGTTGATCGTGACCTCGTCGCCCTCCCGCAGGTGGATCAGCGGCCCCGGCACGGTGCCGTTGAAGGTCATCGCCTGCCGTTCGACCCCGCCGATCGTCGTCGTGGTGCGGCCGATCGTGATGTCGTAGCGGTCCTTTGGCGTCGATCGCGCCGTCAGGAGACCGGGCGGCGCCGCCGAGCGCGCCCAGGAGGGCAGGAGGCCGGCGGCGAGGCCGGTGAGGGAAGCGCTTTGCACGAAGCGGCGGCGGTCCATCGCGGGGCTTTCCTTCTTTCCAGAGCTGACAGCTGTGCCTCGAACCTTCAGATGGAGCTTCTAGCGACGGGAAGGTCAAGGGGGACGAAACGCCTTCGGTCGTCCTCCTTGCGAGGCGGTCAGATGCTTGCACCTTTCGCCAGCTTGGAAAGCATGAGTAAATTGAGTCACTAAACCTAGTAAGTTAGGCCAAATATCCTAAGAAGGGATTCTTTATAAAAGAATGCAGATCAAACAGCAAGGTGGCTAAGCTATCATGGATTTTTTTATGCAACCCTTGTTTCGATTTAAAGTTCATTCCGAGCAGCACGTCAACTGACTCGGGAGAACGTTCATGAAGCGCATCCTCATTCCTGTTTTCGCCGCCGTGGCGCTCGCGGGTACGCCGGTCCTGGCCCAGCAGAGCGGCTCGCAGAGCCAGGGGTCGGGTTCGAGCAACATGCAGAACCAGGGCTCGGCCTCGAGCGCCATGCAGAACATGACGGCGCGCGAGGCCGTCAGGCACGCGATGGAGCAGTCCGGCTTCACCAACGTGCGGTTCATCGACGCCGCCTACCTCGTCCAGGCCCAGTCGCCCAGCGGCGAGCGCGTCGTGATGTTCATCGACGTTCCGGACTCGCTCGTCGGCGGCGGGCAAGGCGGTTCCCAGAGCGGTTCGATGGGGGGCGGTTCGCAGTCCGGCGTGGTCAGCGACAGCGCCGAGAAGTCCGGCAGCGGCGTCCAGACGGGCGTGCAGAAGATGACCGGAAGCGGCTCGGGCTCGACGGGCGGCGGTTCCGGCAGCACCGGCTCCGGTTCGAGCGGCAGCAGCGGTTCGAGCAGCGGCAGCGGCTCCAGCAACTGACCATTCCGTCTTGCGCGACTCGCGGAAAGGGGCCTCGGCGTGAGCCGGAGCCCCTTTCCCGCGGGCGGAGTCAGCCGCTCCGGCCAAGGCAGGCGACGAGGCCGTCGGCCATCCCTTCGAGGATGCGGGCATAGGCGCCGGGACCGGGGGGAAGGCCGGCGCCCAGGGGGTCGAGCGTGCCGGTGCGGGCTTTGGTGCCCTCGGTGAGCGTCTCGACGAGGCGGGGCTCGAACTGTGGCTCGGCGAAGACGCAGACGGCGCCCAGGGTCTCGACCTTCGCGCGCAGGGCCACGATCCTGGCCGTGCCGGGCGGCGCCTCCGGGTTCGCCGTCACCGAGCCCACCGCGTTCAGGCCGAACGCGTCGCCGAAGTATTGGTAGGCGTCGTGGAAGACCACGTAAGGGCGGTCCGCCACGGGCGCCAGTTCCGCCGCGAGGCGGGCCTTGAGCGCCCGCATGTCCCCGGCGAAGGCGGCGGCGTTGGCTTCATAGGTCACGGCGTTGGCGGGATCGATCGTGCCCAGCCCATCGGCGACGGCCCGGGCGACGGCGGCGGCGTTGCCGGTCGAAAGCCAAAGGTGCATGTCGCGGGCGCCGTGCCCGTCTTCGTCCCCGTGCGCCTCCCCGTGCGCCTCCCCGTGCGCCTCCCCGTGCGCCTCCCAGTCGCCGCCCTCGCGGACGGGCAGGAGCGTCACCCCCGGCGCGTGAGCGAGTTCGAGCACCTTCGTACCGCCGCCCAGGGACTCGATCGGCTTTGCCAGGAACGTCTCCAGCCCCTCGCCGACCCAGAGGATAAGATCGGCCCCATCCAGCATCGCGGCGTCGCTCGGGCGCAGGCTGTAAGCGTGCGGCGAGGCGCCGGCCTTCAGGAGCAGACCCGGCTCGCCCACCCCCGCCATGACGGAGGCGGCGATCGACTGGATGGGCAGGATCGAGGCGACGACGCGGGGGGCGGCGCCGGCGGCGTGCGGCAGGGCAAGCAGGGCGGCGGCGAGCAAAGCGGGCTTCATCGTCGTACCTTCTCCTCTCGCGGTCTTGGTGCTACGCTGCGTCTATGGATGTTATATCGTAACGTCAAGATGACGGGTGCGAAACGATGGAACGAGCGAAGCTGGGGGAGGCCGAGCGGCACTGCGCCGCCCAGGGGGAGCGGCTGACGCCCTTGCGGCGCCGCGTCCTGGAGATCCTTCAGGACGCCGGCCAGCCGCTCGGCGCCTACGCGATCCTGGAGGTGCTGGCACGGGACGACAGGCGGCGCCCCTTGCCGCCCACCGTCTACCGCGCCCTCGACTTCCTGCTGGCGCAGGGCCTTGCCCACAAGATCCACAGCCAGAACGCCTTTCTCCCCTGCTGCGCCATCGGCCGGGTGCACACGGCGGAACTGTTCGTCTGCCGCCGCTGCGGCGTCGCCCGCGAGGTGCCGCAGGACGGGGAGGTGGCCAGGGACGAGAGGCCGCCCGGCTTCGAGGTCGAGGCGGTCGTCCTGGAGGTGCGGGGCGTCTGCGGCGGTTGCAGGGAACCGGCGTGAGCGGGGCGGAACCGCTCGTCGCCATCGAGGGGGCGTCCGCCGGCTACGGCGGGGCACCCGTGCTGCGGGATCTCACGTTCGGGATCGACCCCGGCGAGGTCGTGACCCTGATCGGCCCGAACGGCGGCGGCAAGTCGACCCTGGTGCGCTTGGCGCTCGGCATCCTGAAGCCGTCCAAGGGGCGGGTGCGGCGGCGTCCCGGCCTTCGGGTCGGCTACGTGCCGCAGCGCCTTGCGATCGACGCTACCCTGCCGCTCACCGTCGGCCGCTTCCTCGATTTGCCCGTGCACCGGGGTCCGGCCGACAAGGAGGATGTCCTCGCCGAGACGGGGATCACGGGCTTCGGGGGCCGGGCGATGCAGACGCTCTCGGGCGGCGAGTTCCAAAGGGCGCTGCTCGCCCGCGCGCTCCTCGCCCGCCCGGACCTCCTCGTCCTCGACGAGCCGGCGCAGGGGGTCGACCACGCGGGGCAGGCCGCGCTCTACCGGCTGATCGCGGGCTTGCGCGACCGGCGCGGCTGCGCCGTCCTCCTCGTCAGCCACGACCTGCACCTCGTCATGGCGGCGACCGACCGCGTCCTCTGCCTCAACGGCCACGTCTGCTGCGCCGGCACGCCGGAGGCGATCGGCGCCGACCCCGCCTTCGCCGACCTGTTCGGGGATGCCGCCGCCGGGACGCTCGCCGTCTACCGCCACCATCACGACCACCGCCACGCGCTTTCGGGCGAGGCCGTGCAGAGGGCACCGCGCGGGCAGGGGGCGGACGCCTGATGATTCCGGACTTCCTCCTCCGCGCGTGGCTGGCCGGCGTCGGACTCGCCGCCGTCGCCGGGCCTCTCGGCTGCTTCGTCGTCTGGCGGCGGATGGCCTATTTCGGCGACACCCTCGCCCACAGCGCCCTACTCGGCGTGACCGTCGGCCTTCTGCTGGGGGTCAACCTCGTCCTCGCCGTCGCCGTCGCCTGCCTTCTCATCGCCTGCCTCGTCGTCCTGGCGCAGGGGCAAAAGCGCCTCGCCACCGACACCGTGCTCGGCATCCTCGCCCATTCGAGCCTTGCCTTGGGCCTCGTTACGCTGGGCCTCGTCGACTGGCTCCGGGTCGACCTCATGGGCTACCTGTTCGGCGACATCCTGGCGGTCTCGTCCCTCGATCTTCGGCTCATCTGGCTCGGCGGCCCCCTCCTCCTCCTCGCCCTCTGGCGCCTCTGGCCGTCCCTCCTGTTCGCCACCCTGCACGAGGAGATGGCCCAGGCCGAGGGGCTGCCCGTCCTGGCACTTCGCCTTGCCCTCATGCTCATGGTGGCGCTCCTCATCGCCGCCGCCATGAAGATCGTCGGCGTCCTCCTCATCACGGCGATGCTCATCCTCCCCCCCGCAGCATCCCGCGTCGTCGCCCGCACGCCCGAAGCGATGGCGATCGGCGCGGCCCTCGCCGGCATCGCCGCCGTGACTGGGGGCTTGTGGTTCTCCCTTTGGGCCGACACCCCCGCCGGCCCCTCGGTCGTCGTCGCGGCGCTCGTTCTGTTCGGATTGGCCCAGGTCGGGCGCTTGGCCGTACGGGTATGAGATGCGCTTCGCGTATTCCTACCCCCCGGCGAACAGGTCGAGCATGGCGGCGCAGAACACGTCCAGGTCGGCGGGCTTGCGCGAGGTGACGAGGCGGCCGTCCCGCACGCAGTCCTCGTCGACCCAGACGGCGCCGGCGTTCTCGAGGTCGGTCTGGAGCGAGGGGTAGGAGGTGAGGCGCCTGCCCCTGACCCCGCCGGCCTCGATCAGGGTCCAGGGCGCGTGGCAGATGGCGGCGATCGGCTTGTTCGCGTCCACGAAGTGGCGGACGAAGGCGACGGCCTTGTCGTCCATCCGGAGCCTGTCGGCGTTGGTCGTGCCCCCCGGCATGAGGAGGGCGGCGAAGTCCTCGGGCTCGGCGGCGCCGAGGTGCCGGTCGACGGGGAAGCTGTCCGCCGCCTCGACGTCGTTGTTCATCGCCTGAATGGGACCGGCCTTCTGGCCGATGAGGCTCACCTCGGCGCCGGCCTCTTCGAGCGCCTGCACGGGCCGCGTCAGCTCGACCTGCTCGACCCCGTCGGTGGCGAGGACGGCGACCTTGAGGCCCTTGACGGTTCCGGCCATCGGCTTTCTCCCTTGCGCGGCTGCTGCGTGGGCGCGGGGCGCCCCGCCGTTCGCCGCTCTAAGCGCCTCCGGGAGGCGGAGGTTCCGAGGGTATGGATACCTGTGCCGCCGACGCCCGTTCGATCGAGGCGCGCATCGATGATGCCCCGCGTTCCGGATGAAGCCGGAGCGTGGCCGCCGTGCTAGGGTTGCCCGATCGACGAAGCGGGAGGCAGGGGCCATGACGGAGCAGCGGGACTGGCGCGAGGAGGGGGTCAGGGTCGTCAGGGGGGATGCCCTCGACCCGAACACGCCGCAGACGGCGGGGATGAGCCGGGCGGCGGCGATCACGCGGGCGACGGCCGGGGCGGAGAAGCTCTGGGCCGGCACGGTGACGATCGAGCCCGACGCGAAGACGGGCGCGCACCACCACGGGTCGCTGGAGAGCGTGATCTACGTGGTGCGCGGGAGGGCGCGGATGCGCTGGGGCGAGCGGCTGGAGTTCGTCGCCGAGGCGGGGCCGGGCGACTTCATCTACGTGCCGCCCTTCGTTCCCCACCAGGAGATCAACGCCGACCCCGAGGCGCCGCTCGCCTGCGTCCTCGTCCGCTCGGGCCAGGAGCCCGTCGTCGTCAACCTCGACATCGACCCGGTCGAGGCGCCGGAGGCGGTCCGCTGGGTCGACGACATCCACAAGTAGGCGGCGTTGAGCGGACCCGGCCGCGCCGCAGGTCGAGGGGCGCGACGCGAGGCGGGGGGAGAGACGGGCGATGACGGCACGGTGGCGGCTCGGGCTCGCCCTCTTCCTCCTCGCCGCCGCCGGCCCGCCGGCCTCGGCCCAGGGCCGGGGGCAGGACCGGCCGGTCGACCTCGAACTCGTGCTCGCCGTCGACGTGTCGTGGTCGATGGACGAGGAGGAGCAGAGGCTGCAGCGCGAAGGCTACGTCGAGGCGCTGCGCTCGGAAGAGATCCTGTCCGCCCTGCGCTCCGGCGCGTATGGGCGGGTCGGCCTCGCCTACGTCGAGTGGGCGGGCGTCGCCGACCAGCGGGTGGTCGTTCCCTGGGGGATCGTCGAGGACCGGGGCTCGCTCGACGCCTTCGCCGCCCGGCTGGAGGCGGCACCCCTGCGGCGCAGCGCGTTCACGGCCATCGGCGACAGCCTCGCCTTCACGGCGGGGCTGTTCGCCGGCAACGGCATGGAAGGCGCGCGGCGGGCCGTCGACGTCTCGGGCGACGGGCCGAACAACGTGGGGCCGCCCGTCGTTCCCGCCCGCGACGCGGTGGTGGCGGAAGGGATCGTCGTCAACGGCCTGCCCCTGATGCTGCGTCCGGGGTCGCCGGGGGTCGGCACCATGCCCAACCTCGACGTCTACTATGAGGACTGCGTGATCGGCGGCCCCGGCGCCTTCTCGCTGCCGGTGCGCGAACGGTCCGAAATCAAGGCGGCGATCCAAAGAAAGCTCGTCACCGAGATCGCGGGCGTCCCGCCCCGTGCCGTGCCGGCGGCGTTCGCCGGGAACGCGCCCAGGATCGACTGCCAGATCGGCGTCAAGGCGATGCCGAGCTGGATGATCGATCCTTAGGGAAGCGTCACGCGAGCGCCCGCATCACCCCGCGCAGTTCCGCGAGCCCCTTGAGGCGGCCGATGAAGGAATACCCTGGGTTCGTCCGCGCCTCGATGTCGGACCCGAGCAGGTGGCCGTGGTCAGGACGCATCGGGATGACGCGGCCGCTTTGCCGTTCCTCGCCCTGGAGGCGGCGGACGACGGCGACCATGTCGGTGCGGCCGTCGAGGTGGTCGGACTCGACGAAGGAGCGGTCGGGCTCGACCCGGACGTTGCGCAGATGGGCGAAGTGGACGTGGGGGGCCATGTCGTCCGCGATGGCGACCACGTCGTTCGCGGCACTCGACGAGAGCGAGCCGACGCAAAGGGTGAGGCCGTTGGCGGGGCTCGGGACGTAGTCCACGATGCGCTTGAGGTCGTCGTGGGTCGAGACGACGCGGGGAAGGCCGAAGAGGGGGAAGGGTGGGTCGTCGGGGTGGACGGCGAGGCGGACGCCCGCCTCCTCGGCCACCGGCACGACGGCGTTCAGGAACGCGGCGTGGTTGCGGCGGAGGTCGTCGGCATCGAGGCCGTCGTAGAGGGCGAGGCGGCGGCGGAAGGCGGCGCGGTCGTTGGCCTCGCCGGCGACGCCGGGCAGGCCCGCGATGATCGTCCGTTCCAGCCCGTCCCGCGCCTCGGGCGTGAGGGCGGCGGCCCTGGCCTCGGCCTTTTCCAGCACGTCCGGGGCGTGGTCGGCTTCGGCGCCCTCACGGCGGAGGATGAAGGCGTCGTAGGCGGCGAAGTCGACGGCGTCGAAACGAAGCGCGAGGCCGGTGGACGGCATCGCGTGGCGCAGGTTCGTCCGGGTCCAGTCGACGACGGGCATGAAGTTGTAGCAGACGACGCCGACCCCGGCGCCGCCCACGGCGCGCAACGACTCCGTGAAGCAGGCGACGGCCGCGTCGGCGCCCGCCCCGCCCGTCTTGATCGCGTCAGGCACGGGGATGCTTTCGACGACGCTCCAGGCGAGCCCCGCCGCTTCGATCGTCGCCTTGCGCGCCCGCACCTCGTCGGACGGCCACGGCACCCGCCCGTCCTGGCGGTCGTGGAGGGCGGTGACGACGCCGCCCGCCCCGGCCTGCCGGACGTTGTCCAGGGTCACGGGGTCGTTCGGGCCGAACCAGCGCCAGGTTTCC
>JAGRGG010000185.1 GCA_020445645.1 Geminicoccaceae bacterium
CCGGCGGACGCGAAGCGTAATCCTATGCCGTCCGCCGACGGAACGGGAAGAACCCCGCGAGCCGCCCGGTCGCCTTGCCCAATTTGAGGGCGTCGTCGATGCGGCGGTCGAGGAAGGCCCAGCTGTCGGCGTGGTTCTCGGAGGTGTCGTCGAGCCAGTAGAAGAAGGTGGAGAGGAGGATGCCGACGAGGAGGGTGCGGCGGCTGTAGTAGCTGAAGCCTTCCCCCGGCCCGCTGGCGAAGCCGGCGCGCTCCCAGATCAGGTCGGCCGCCCCCCAGAGCGCCCGGCCGCCGCGGGCGGCGTCGGGGGAGAGGCCGCGGGCCAGGGCCGCGCGGCGCATCGCCTCCTTGTGCGGGGCGAGCGCGTCGAGGCGGGCCTGGACGAGGCGGGCGATGCGCCGGCGCACCGGCAGCGACGTGATGTCTTCGTCCTTGACGGCCGCCAGCATCCGCCGGTCGGTCCAGTCGTCGAGCCACGCCAGCAGGCTCGCCGGCCCCTGGGGAAACAGCCGCGCCGCCGTCGCCCGGTCGAGGCCGGCGTCGGCGGCCGCGTTCGTCACCGTGCGCCGGCTCCAGCCGTCGAACGCGGCGTGCATGAGGGCGGCTTCCAGCACCGCGTCCTTCTGCGCCCTGCGCCGCTCCGTCGCCTCGCTCATGTCCCCTCCCCCGCCCGTGCGCGCATCCAACGATCGAACTCCGGCTCGAAACCCATATAGGCCGGGCTCTTGAGGCGCATAGGGTAGAGGACCCCGTCCAGGTGGTCGACCTCGTGCTGGAGGATCCGGGCGAGGAATCCCCCCGCCTCCCCCCCGATCGTTCGTCCGTCCAGGCCCTGCCCGCGCCAGCCGACCCGCTCGAACCGGGGCACGACCCCGCGCAGCCCCGGTATCGACAGGCACCCCTCCATCCCCTCGACGACGGCGTCGCCGACCGCCTCCAGCACCGGGTTGACGAGCACCAGGGGCGCCCGGTCGCGCGGCGCCTCGCGGTCGCCCACGTCGAGGGCAACGATCAGGCGCAGCCCGACCCCCACCTGCGGCGCCGCGAGCCCGACCCCCCTCGCCTCTTGCATCGTCGCCGCCATGTCCGCCGCCAGCACCGCCACCTCGGGCGCGGTGGGGTCGGCGACCTCGGCGGCGCGGGCGAGGAGGAGCGGGTCGCCCCAGCGGAGGATCGGAAGAACGGTCATGCGGTCGTTCTATCGGCGGGCGGTCGGGAGCGCCATCGTTCTGGCGGAAAAAGCACCCTTCGCGTCCACCGTCCGCCCGCGCCGCATCGGCGGCGACCGCGGATTGAACGGCAAGAAACGGGGTGCCGACCTCTCTCGATGCTGTCATGCGGAGGAGAGGTCGCGGAACGTGGCCGCGTACGCCCGCCCGATCGATCCGTCGCCCCAGGAGGTCGTCATGATGCCCGCCAAGCCCGTCCGGATGCTGCTCCTCGTCGGCGCCTTGATCGCCGCGCCGTTCATCGGGGGCGGTCTCGCGTCGGCAGATCAGGGTAAAGGACGCGACCCGTCGAGGCTCACGCTCAAGGAGCGGTCGAGCGACAAGGCCGCCGACGAGCAGAGGGTCAACGACTGCAAGGTCCCGCCCGCCCTGCGCGGCGACGGCCACCGCTCGGCCGACTGCGCGCGGAGACGGGACGAATCGCCGAAAACGCGCCCATAGCGCGTGTTCCCGCCGGCGTCCCTTGCCCAACCTCTGTCAAGCCCTTATAAGACGGCAAGGTCCTCTTCTTGGAGGGCATGGGTTCGTTTGCCCTTTGGTCCGACAGCCGACCCCTGGGCCAGTGGAGTGAGAGTCATCGTCGAGGTTCAGGTACGCGACAACAACGTCGATCAGGCCCTGCGCGCGCTGAAGAAGAAGATGCAGCGCGAGGGCCTCTACCGTGAGATGCGGATGCGCCGCCACTACGAGAAGCCCTCGGAGCGCCGGGCGCGCGAGAAGGCGGAGGCCGTGCGCCGCTACCGCAAATTGCAGCGCAAGCGGGCCGAGCGCGACGAGCTCTAGGCGCGCCGGCGGCGCCCGACGAAACCGCGACGAGCGCCGGCCTTCGGGCCGGCGTCTTCATTTGGGGCCGCCTTGGCGTCTTGGAGCGGCGTCTCCCATAAGCAGCGGGGCGCGCATTGCCCCTTTATCTGGTATATAATCCTAATTCCTGCCATCCTGGCGGGCAGCCTTCTCCTTGCCTGGAGATCTGCCATGACTGCCCCCGCTCCCGCCCTGCGGAACGAACCCGAGGCGCCGCCGGGTGATGCTTCGGGCATCTACGAATCCGATGCCGCGCCCGCACCTTCCTTTCGACGACACTGCGAAACAAACCCGAGACGGAGCCCCCGGCAGCGTCCGGCGGCGGATCACAATGAAACGAACCCAGGGCCCTCCACCGCCAACGCAACCCTCCTCGTCGGGCGTGTTGTCTCAAGCCTCCTGCATCCTGAGCCTTGAATCGTCCCCCTATCGTCCCCCCGTATGGCGAAGGTGGGATGCTACTGTTGCTGCAACTGTTGTCGACGTGTCATATGCAACGGAGCGCCACAGTCTGCAAAAGGATGCAACATGCCACAGTTCACCGTTGCGGAAGCGGCGAGGCGGGCCGGCGTCGAGCGGACGACCCTGTATCGCAAGCTGCAGAAAGGCGAGATCTCGGCATCGCAGGATGTTGCGGGCGGCAAGCTGATCGACGCCTCCGAACTGTTGCGCGTCTACGCCGAAGCCGACGTGGTCACACCCTACGGCGAGCTTGCAGCGTTGCAGGAATCGTCTGAGCCACAATCCGCAACAGAGGCGGACGAGGCGCCCCTGCTACGGCAACGACTGGCGATGCACGAGCGTCAGGTCGCCGACCTCGAACGCCGCCTCGAACAGGTGCGCCACGACAAGGACGACGTCATCGACGACCTCCGCCGCCGCCTCGACGACGAATCCGCCGAACGCCGCCGCCTCACCGCCGTCCTCACCGATCAGCGCCCGCCCGCCGCGACGGCGTCGAGAGGGTTCTTCGGGCGGCTGTTCGGCCGGTAGACGCGCTTCGCGTCCGCTGGCACGGGGGGCGCCAGCGGACGCGAAGCGCCGTCAGTCCGGCTGCGCGATCCCGTGCCGCTCCAGCATCGCCTTCTGCCGCGCGGCCATCGCCCCCGCGTCGAAGTCCTCGATTAGGTCCATGAACAGGCGGTGCCAGTTGATCTCGGCTTTCAGGTGCAGGAACACCGAGCCGAGGCCGACGGCGGCACGGTCCATGAAGACGAACTCGCGCGGCGGGCGGACGCCGCCGACTTCCTTGAGGCGGCGGTAGACGCCCTCGGCGACCTTGCGGCCCTGGTTGCCGCTGTTGGTTTCCTGGATCAGGCGCGGGCGGTCTTCGAGCAGCGGGGCGTAGAGGAAGGAGGCCCACTCGTTGAGGATGTCGACCATCTTCTCGTTGAGGTTCTCGAAACCCCAGTCGTGGTAGGCTTCACGGGCAAGATCGCGGTTGCCAGTTTCAACGGCGCGGTAGAGGTCGATCACCCCCTTGACGAAGCGGGGAGGGAAGATGCGGATGCAGCCGAAGTCGAGCAGGTTGATGTCCAGGTTCTCGCGCACCGAGTAGTTGCCCAGATGCGGGTCGCCGTGGATCACGCCGAAATGGTAGAAGGGCACGTACCACGCACGGAAAAGGTTGAGGGCAATCTTATTGCGCGTCTCCTGGTCCCCGTCCTTGAAGGAAAGAAGGGGTGCGCCGTCGAGCCAGCCCATCGTGAGCAGGCGCCCGGTCGAGAGGGGTTCGACGACCTCCGCGACGTGGACGTGCGGCTCGTTCGCCAGCATGTCCTTGTAAAGCCGCATGTTGCGGGCTTCGAGGCGGTAGTCCAGCTCCTCCCGCAGCCGCTCCGCCAGCTCCTCGTAGATCTGGTCGGTCTGGATCGCGCTGTCGTAGCGGCGGTAGATCGAGAACAGGAGCTTCAACTGGTTCAGATCGGCATCCACCGCCGACGCGATGTTCGGGTACTGGAGCTTGCAGGCGGCGGTGGTGCCGTCCAGCAAGGTCGCCTTGTGGACCTGCCCGAGCGAGGCGGCGGCGGCCGCGTCGAGCGGGAAGGCCTTGAACCGCTTCTCCCAGTCCGCGCCAAGCTCGGTCCGCATCCGTCGCCGGACGAACGGCTTGCCCATCGGCGGCGCGTTGCTCTGCAACTGCGCCAGCTCCGCCGCGTACTCGGACGGCAGCGCCTCCGGGATCGTCGCCATCAGCTGGGCCACCTTCATGAGCGGCCCCTTCAACCCTCCCAGCGCGGCCCGCAACTCGGCCGCCCCCTGGTCGCCGATGCCGCCCCCACCACCGAAGAAGCGCCGCCCCGCGAACCGCGCCGCCTGCCCAGCCACCGTGCCCGACACCTGCGCGTACCGCCGAACCCGCCCGCCGAACGAGTTCTCGCTCGCCTCGCTCATGCAACCTCCTACAGGAAAGAATACGCTTCGCGTCCGCTGGCG
>JAGRGG010000026.1:0-657 GCA_020445645.1 Geminicoccaceae bacterium
CGGCAAGTTCGTCGAGTTCTTCGGGTCGGGGCTCCAGCATCTGCCGCTCGCCGACCGCGCCACCATCGGCAACATGGCGCCCGAATACGGCGCCACCTGCGGCTTCTTCCCGATCGACAAGGTGACGATCGACTACCTGAAGCTCACGGGCCGCGACCCGAAGCGGGTGGATCTCGTCGAGGCCTACGCCAAGGCGCAGGGGATGTGGCGCGACGACGACGCGGCCGACCCCGTCTTCACCGACACGCTCGAACTCGACATGGGCACGGTCGTGCCCTCGCTCGCCGGTCCGAAGCGCCCGCAGGACCGCGTCGCGCTCGGCGACGTGGCCGCCAGCTTCGAAGGCGCCTACAAGGCGGCGCGGGGCGCGGGTGCCCGCGACCACGAGCAGCCGGTCGAGGGCGCCGACTACGCGCTCGGCCACGGCGCCGTCGTCATCGCCGCGATCACGTCCTGCACCAACACCTCCAACCCCTCGGTGATGCTGGGCGCCGGGCTCGTCGCCAGGAAGGCGGTGGAGGCGGGGCTGGAGCGCAAGCCCTGGGTGAAGTCGTCGCTGGCGCCGGGCTCGCAGGTCGTCACCGACTACTTCGCCAAAGCCGGCTTGCAGACCTACCTCGACCAGCTCGGCTTCGACCTCGTCGGCTACGGCTGCAC
>JAGRGG010000026.1:744-11396 GCA_020445645.1 Geminicoccaceae bacterium
CAACCGCAACTTCGAGGGCCGCGTCCACCCGCAGGTGCGGGCAAACTATTTGGCATCCCCGCCGCTCGTCGTCGCCTACGCGCTCGCCGGCACCCTCGAGATCGACCTCACGAAGGACCCGATCGGCAAGGGCAAGGACGGGGGGGACGTGTACCTGAAGGACATCTGGCCGACCCCGGACGAGGTGAGCGAGACCGTGCGCGCGTCGGTCACGGCGGAGATGTTCAAGTCCTCCTATGCCGACGTGTTCAAGGGCGATAAGCACTGGCAGAAGATCGGCGCCGACCTCGGCGGGATGACCTACGACTGGGACGACGGCTCCACCTACGTCCGCCTGCCGCCCTACTTCGAGGGCATGGACCGGGAGCCCAAATCGACCGTCGACGACGTCGAGAACGCCCGCATCCTGGGCCTGTTCGGCGACTCGATCACCACCGACCACATCAGCCCCGCGGGCTCGATCGCCAAGGACAGCCCCGCCGCCGCCTACCTGGAGAGCTACCAGATCGGGCGCAGGGACTGGAACTCCTACGGCTCCAGGCGCGGCAACCACGAAGTGATGATGCGCGGCACGTTCGCCAACATCCGCATCAGGAACGAGATGCTCAAGAGCGGCAAAGAGGGCGGCTACACCCTCCTCCAGCCGGAAGGCCGGGAGATGTCGATCTACGACGCGGCGATGGCCTACAAGGAGCGCGGTACCCCCCTCGTCGTCGTCGCCGGCAAGGAGTACGGCACCGGCTCGTCGCGCGACTGGGCGGCGAAGGGCACGGTGCTGCTCGGCGTCAAGGCGGTAATCGCCGAGAGCTTCGAGCGCATCCACCGCTCGAACCTCGTCGGCATGGGCGTACTCCCCTGCGTCTTCCGCAACGGCGCCAGCCGCACCAGCCTGGGCATCGACGGCTCCGAGGAGATCAGCCTCACCGGACTTTCCGGCGGCCTGAAGCCGCGCATGGAAGCCACCATGACGATCAGGCGGGCCGACGGCACCACCGAGGAGGCCCCCGTCCTGGTCCGCCTCGATACGATGGACGAGGTCGCCTACTACATGCACGGCGGCATCCTCCATTACGTCCTGCGCCAGCTTTTGAAGGGCAGCGAGCCGGCGGGGCGGGCCTAGGCCGAAGGGGGCGTCCGCGGGCCGTCGCGGACGCCCCGGCTCCCGGGAAGCGGGTGCGGCGGTGTACGCTTCGCGTCCGCTGGCGCGGGGCCTTCTCTCTTTTCCTTTTGGCTTTTAAAGTGGCGCGACGGGCGCGCAACGGCCGCAACGAAGGGAAACGCCATCATGTCGACACGCTACAAATCGGGCATTCTCGCCCTCGGCCTCGCGGCGGCGCTCGCGGGGTGCAGCGGCAGCGGGGGCGACGTGAAGGCGGTGCTCGGCGGCGTCAGCGGCGCCACCGACCGCACGTCGAAGGGGGAACCCCGCGTCACCGACCTCCAGGGCCGCACCACGCGGGTGAGCAACGCCGGCAACGACACGTGGCGGGTCGACACGGGCGACTACGATAAGGACTGGGACAACGGCGACGTATCAAGCACCCCTGGCAACGTCACGGTCTACACGAAGGGCGCGGGGCGGGACGTCCTGCGCGTCGACGAGGACAGCCTCGACCACGCCCGCTTCGGCTCGTGGCTGCGCACGTCCGGCCCCGAGGGCACCGGCACCGCCGAGGAGGCCGGCGGCTTCGTCGTCTCGACCTCCGGCCTGCGCGGCGACGACATCCCAGGCCAGGGCACGGCCACCTACGCCGGCACGGTCGAGGGCAACTACCTGAACGCCACCGGCGCCGAACGCCTCACCGGCACGATGCGGGCCAGCGCCGACTTCTCCGACAAGACCGTCAGCACGACCCTCGACGTAAGGTCGGACAGCGTCAGCGATACGATCGCCTCGGGCTTGGCGAGGATCGACACCGACACCGCGCTCGGCACCCGCGTCGGCAAGTTCGAGACCAACGCCGCCACCTCGGCGAACGGCTTCGCGGGGCGCCTCGGCGGCAGCTTCTTCGGCTCGAATGCCAAGGAGATCGGCGGCACGTTCGACCTGCGCCAGAACGACGAGCGCTACATCGGGGCGTTCGGCGGCGATTGATCGCGCGTCGCGCCCGCAGGCGCGAAGCGCCGTTCAGCCGCCGACCGCCACGTCGTAGAGCAGCTTCACGTTCAAGACGATGATAACCGCCGTGGCCAGCCACGCCAGGACGGCGATGGAGCGCGACGCCGCAAGGTCGCCCATCAGCCTGCGGTCGGTCGTGAAGCGGACGAGGGGGACGACGGCGAAGGGCAGTTGCAGGCTCAGGACCACTTGGCTGAGGATGAGGAGTCGCGCCGTGCCGCTCTCGCCGTAGAGCCACGTCACGACGATGACGGGGACGATGGCGACGAGGCGGGTGACGAGGCGCCGCAGCCAGGGCGGCAGGCGCAGGCGAAGGAAGCCTTCCATGACGATCTGCCCGGCGAGCGTCGCCGTGATCGTCGAGTTCTGCCCGGAGGCGAGGAGGGCAACCGCGAAGAGCGTGCTCGCGGCGGCGACGCCGAGCGTGGGGGCGAGGAGCTGGTAGGCGTCCTCGATCTCGGCGACCCCGGTCTGCCCCGTCGTGTGGAAGGCGGCGGCGGCGAGGATCAGGATCGCCGCGTTGATGAAGAGGGCGAAGCTGAGCGCCACCGTGCTGTCGATGCTGGCGTAGCGGATCGCTTGGCGCTTTTCCGCCGCCGTCGGCCCGACCCGCCGCGTCTGCACGATCGAGGAATGCAAGTAGAGGTTGTGCGGCATCACCGTGGCGCCGAGGATGCCGATGGCGATGTAGAGCATCGCCGGGTCCTGGACGATCCGGGTCGAGGGGATGAACCCGGCCGCGACGGCGGCGATTTCCGGCCGTGCCAGGGCAAGCTCGACGACGAAGCAGCCGGCGATGAGGAGGATGAGGGCGATGACGAACGCCTCGAGCCAGCGGAAGCCGCGCTGCTGGAGCATCAGGATCAGGAGCACGTCGAGGGCGGCGAGCGTGGCGCCGACGACGAGCGGGATGCCGAAGAGCAGGTTCAGGGCGATCGCCGTGCCGATGACCTCGGCCAAGTCGCAGGCGATGATCGCAAGCTCGCAGAGGAACCAGAGCGCCAGGTTGACGGGCGGCGCGTAGCGCGCGCGGCAGGCCTGGGCGAGGTCGAGCCCGGCGCCGATGCCGAGTCTTGCCGTCAGCGACTGCAGCAGGATCGCCATCAGGTTCGAGAGCAGGACGACGGAAAGCAGGGTGTAGCCGTAGGCGGAGCCGCCGGCGAGGTCGGTCGCCCAGTTGCCGGGGTCCATGTAGCCGACGGCGACGAGGTAGCCGGGGCCGAAGAAGGCGAACAGCCGCCGCAGCGGCTTCATCGGCCCGTCGGCCGGGATCGAGGCGTAGACCTCGGGGAGGCTCGGCGTCTCGCCCGTGCGCCGTAAGATGTGCTCACCCATGCAAGGGATTCCGTTCAGGAAGAAGGCGGGCGAGACCTGCCCGAACGGGGAAAAGTTTAGCCAAGGCTAAACCCTGCGGTCAAGCCCCGCCGTCCGTCCATCCAAAGAAAGCCCCTCCCTCAGGCCTCGGGGTCGCCCGCCTTCGCCTTCGACGCCTCCCAGTTGCGTCCGGCGGCGAGGATGCAGGCAAAGCCGGTCGGGGCGACGCTGAGCACGGTGAAGGTGCCGCTCTTCGCCGAGGCGAAGACCTGGAGCATGTTGCCGTTGGTCTGCACGCCGAGCGAGACGGGGTCCTCCTCGTAGGTCTTCGCCAGGACCCGGGCGATCTCCTTGTAGTCGTGGCAGGGCGGGGGATCGGCGGCCCATGCGAGGCCGGGGGCGAAGGATGCGAGAAGGGCGACGAGGACGGTGCGGCGCATGGCGGCCTCCGGAGGGGATCGATCCGCGCATTGCATCACGCCGGGGTTAGAAGAAGGTTAACGGGGCCGGCAAGCGCTTCGCGCCCGCTGGCGCGGGACCTTCTTTTTTCTTTTTTGTCTGTTGATCGAGCCTGACGCAGGCGTTCGGGCCAAGCACGGCCAACAGACGAAAAAGAGAAGAAAAAGCCCCGCGCGGCGGACGCAAAGCGTTTTCAGACCCCGCCCGCCCCGCCTATGCTGGGCCGAACGACGAGGAGGGTATGCGTCCATGCTGATCGGTCTCGACCCGCTGCTTTCCGGCGACCTGCTGCGGCATCTGCGGCTGATGGGGCACGGCGACGCGCTCTGCATCGCGGATTCGAACTTTCCGGGCCGGTCGACGGCGGAACGGGCGGGGGGCGCCTTCGTCGAGGTCGCGGCCGACGCCGAGGCCGTGGGGCGGGCGATCCTCTCCGTCCTCCCCCTCGACAGCTTCGTCGCCTATCCCGTCGTGCGGATGGAGCCGATCGGCCGCCCGGACGAGATGACGGCGGCGCACGCCGCGTTCGCCCGGATGGTCGAGGATGTCGCGGGGCCGGGCTGGGCGATGGGCGGGCTCGAACGGTACGCCTTCTACGAGGCCGCCCTGCGCTGCCGCCTCGTCGTCGCCACGCTGGCGCGCGGCGCCTACGCCAACTTCATCCTGACGAAGGGCGTCGTCGGCCCGGACGGGGCCGTGGTGCGCGCGGTGCCCTGAAGGGGGCCTTCAGCCGGGGCGGCGGGCGAGGCGGACGAGGAGGGCCTTGTGGTCGGAGCCCGGCATGGCGACGACCTCGCGCTTGACGACCTCGACCGCCGGCCCCGCCAGCACGTGGTCGATCGGCAAGCGCAGCGGCCAGGGCAGCGACGCGGGCCACGTGCCCTCCAGGCCGAACGAGGGCTTCAGCCCGCCGAGGCGGGCCGCCTCGCCGACGACCCGGCCCCAGGGGACGGCGTTGAAGTCGCCGAACAGGACGCGGGCCGGGGGGCGGGCGGCCATCGCCGAAGCGACCGCCTCGACCTGCCGCATCTGCCGCCACAGGCCGCCGAGCGGGATCGGTCGGCGCAGGTGGGTGCCGCCGACGTCGATCGGCCCCGCCACCGTCTCGACCCTGGCGAGCGCGAGGTAGCCGCCGCCCCCGCCGCCGCCGCCGAGCGTGAGGCGGTCGCTCACCGGCAGGCGCGAGAGGACGGCCACGTCGCAGCCGGGCTTCTTCCGGCAGTCGGCCCGGTGGGGGTACGAGGCCGCGAGCGGCGCGAGGGCCCGCCACCAGCCGCCGTCAAGCTCGGCCAGGACGACGACGTCGGGGTCGAGCGCCCGGATGCGCGCGACGGTGGCCGCCTTCTCCCGGTTGTCGACCAGGAGGTTGGCGAACAGCACGGTGGCGTCGGCGGGGCGGGCGGCGTCGGCGGGGCGGGCGGCGATGTCCGGCCACGGCGCCTGCCGCATCGAGGCCAGCTGGAGGACGAGGCAGACGGCGGCGAGCCCCGCCCGCCAGGGGCGGCGGCAGAGCAGGCAGCCGACGAGGACGACGAAGGTGAGCGCGGCGCCCTGGAGGAGGAACTGCGCCAGGAGGTCGGCCTTGGCGCTGATCCCCCCGAGGAAGGGGACGAGCGCGAAGCCGAGCCCGGCGAGGAGCCCCAGGGTCAGGGCGGGTGCCGCGAGCCTTCGAAGGGTGCGTCGGATCGTCATGGACAGGAAAACCGGCCTCGTTCGGACGTCACGTAGTGGTGCATCGCGGCAAAATCATAGGGCCCCCGCGAAAGCGGCGCCAGCCCCACGCGCCGTTGGTCAAGGATCGCCGAACGGGCTTAAGGCCGGGTTAAGATCGAAGGGCATTGTTTCGGTTCAAGAGGGAGCGCCAGCGGACGCAAAGCGTGTCCTCAAAACGCCATGCACAGGCGCAGCCCGTCGTAGACCGCGGCGTGGATGTTGCGCGAGGCGACGGCGTCGCCGATGCGGAACAGGGCGAAGCGGGAGTCCGGGTCGCGGACGATCGCCTGCGGGGCACCCCTGACGAACGCCGCGTGGTCGAGTTCGCCCCGGTTGCGGGAAAGCGGCTTCAGCGCGAAGTAGAGGTCGTCGGCCGGGACGGTGCCGTGCTCGACGACGACCTGATCGACGCGCCGCTCTTCGGTCGCGGGCGCGTAGTCGGAGCCCAGCGTGGCGACGAGGCGGTTGCCGTCGCGGCGGACGGCGAGGAGGCGGGTGTTGATGGTGATCCGCACGCCCTTTTCCTTGAAGACGCGGGCGTAGGGCACGTGGTTGAGGCCGCCGACCTCGGGCGCGAAGAAGCGCTCCGGGGTGACGATCTCGACCGCGGAGCCGGCCTCGGCCAGGGATTCCGCCGCCTGCATCGCCGGGTGCGCGCCGTTGTCGTCGAAGACGAGCACGTCGTGACCGGGGCGGGCGTCGCCGGAGAGGACGTCCCACGACGTGACGACCAGATCCCCGCCGACCTCCAGAAAGGACGTGTCGGGAAAGCCCCCGGTGGCGACGACGACGAGGTCCGGCGCCTCGCCCAGCACGTCGTCGGCCTCGGCATACGCGTTGCAGCGGACCTCGACGCCGAGCCGCTCCAGTTCGGACACCCGCCAGTCGACGATGCCGATCAGCTCCGAGCGCCGCCGCGAGCGGGCGGCGAGCCGGATCTGCCCGCCCGGCCGGTCCAGCGCCTCGAAGACGACGACCTCGTGGCCGCGCTCGGCCGAGACGCGTGCGGCCTCCAGCCCCGCCGGCCCCGCGCCGACGACGACGACCCGCCGCCCCGGCCCCTCGCTCCGCCCGATGACGTGCGGCACCGTCGCCTCGCGCCCGGTCGCGGGGTTGTGGATGCAAAGCGCCTCGCCGCCCTCGTAGATGCGGTCCAGGCAGTAGGTGGCGCCGACGCAGGGGCGGATGCGCGCTTCAAGGCCCGCCATGATCTTGCGGCCGATGTAGGGGTCGGCCAAGTGCGCGCGCGTCATCCCCACCATGTCGAGCCGGCCGCTCTCGACGGCGAAGCGGGCCGTTGCCACGTCGTTGATCCGGGCGGCGTGGAACACCGGGAACTTGGTCGCCGCCTTGACCTCGCCCGCGAAGTCGAGGTGCGGCGCCGAGCGCATCCCCTGGATCGGGATCACCTCGGCCAAGGCCGCGTCGGTCTCGATGTGCCCCTTGATGACGTTGAGGAAGTCGACCTTGCCCGACGAAGCGAGCCGCCTTGCGATCTCGACCCCCTCCGCCTTCGAGAGCCCCTTCGCCCAGTCCTCGTCCGCGACCATCCGCAAGCCGACGATGAAGTCGGGGCCGACGGCCGCCCGGATCGCGTCCAGCACCCGCCACGTGAAGCGGAGGCGGTTGTCGAGCGAGCCCCCCCATTCGTCCCCCCGCCGGTTGGTTGCGGGCGACCAGAAGCCGTCCATCAGGTGGCCGTAGGCCTCGAGCTCGATCCCGTCGAGCCCGGCCGCCTGCATCCGCGCCGCGGCGTCCGCGTACTGCCCGACGATCCGCGCCAGATCCCAGTCCTCGGCCTCCTTCGGAAAGGCGCGGTGGGCGGGCTCACGGATCGGCGACGGCGCCAGCACCGGCAGCCAGTCCCCCCGGTTCCACCCCGTCCGCCGCCCGAGATGGGTGAGCTGGATCATGACCGCGCAGCCGTGCCCGTGGCACTCGTCCGTGAGCCGCGCCAGCCACGGCACGATCTCATCCTTGTACGCCAGCAGGTTCCCGAACGACGGCGGGCTGTCCGCCGCCACCACCGCCGACCCCGCCGTCATGGTGAGCGCCATTCCCCCCTTCGCCTTCTCGACGTGGTAGAGCCGGTAGCGGTCCTTCGGCAGCCCGTCCTCCGAATAGGCCGGCTCGTGGCTCGTCGACATCAGCCGGTTCTTGAGCGTGAGGTGCTTCAGCCGAAACGGCTGGAGGAGCGGGTCGGGGCGGGCCATCGGCGAGACTCCGGGCGGCGGGGACGCCCCGTCTTATCGCACGTCGGCGCCGTGCGGGACATGCCCGGATGGGGCGCGAGACTTACGGGGATGCGGCGCGGGGGGGATGCGCCGACAGGGTCCCCGCCCGGTGCGCGTGCCGGGCGTTTGCAATGCATGGGCCGACCGAAACCTGCTAAAGGCTCTCCCATAGGATCGACCCACCGCAGCGTGCGAAGGACCGCCCGTTGAACGCCCTCGACACCCACGAGATCGTCAAGGAGCTGATGGCCGCCGGCTTCAGCGACGTCCAGGCCGAGGCCGTGACGCGCGTGGTCAAGAAGGCGCAGGACGTCGATCTGGGCCACCTCGCCACCAAGGCCGACTTGGCCGAGGCCAAGGGCGAGATCGTCCGCACCACCAAGGCCGACTTGGCCGAGGCCAAGACCGAGATCCTTCGCTCCACCAGGGCCGACCTGGACAAGGCCAAGACCGAGATCGCCCTCGCCACCAGGGCCGACATCGCCGAAGCCAAGTCCGAGATCATCAAGTGGATGTTCGGCACGATCGGCTTTCAGACGCTGGTCATCGTGGGCGCGGTGATCGCGCTGGCGCGGGTGTTGCAGGGGTAGGCCGCCGCCCGTCCCCGTGCCGTCGTCCCGACCTTGCCAAGCCGCCGGTTGTGCGGTTCTCTGGCGGCAGTCGCTCGCAACGACAAGAAGGGGAGCGCATCATGGGGGGCGGGGCGCGGAATCTTCCGGCGGAGCCGACGGCCGTTGAACTGCTGCGGGCGTTCGGCGAGGCGTTGAGCGGCGAGTTCCGGCTGCCGGACGGGCGCAGCGTGCGGGCGGAACTGGCGGCGGACATGGCGCGGCACACCGGCATGAATCCGCTGCTCTGCGGGCTCGTGCTCTGGGCGGCGGAGCAGGCGGCCAACGCGATGGTCGGCGACTTCACGCAGTGGCTGGCGACCGACGGGGCCAGGGGTGCCCTGCGGATCATCGGCCGCTGCCCCGGCTGCGACAGGCTGCTCGCCTGGGCCACGGGACCCCTGCGGCGGCTGCGGCGCGAGGCCGTCACCCGCGAGCGGCTGGAGCGGATCGCGCGCGGCGAGGCGGAGCCCGACCTGTCGGACCTGCCGGAGGGCACGCCGGCCGAGACGCAACTGGTCGTGTCGCTCTTGGGCGAGCTTGAGGCGCTCGGCATCCGCATGGACGCATGGTTTCAAAGGATCGCCGACCGGCTGGCGACGATCGAGGGGCAGAACCGCGAGACGCACGCCCTCTTGCGCGAGGTGCTGGCGCTGCTCAGGCGGCCCGAGGCGTTGCGGCCCTTCACGATCCCGGCCCCCGAGGGCGACTTCACGGGGCGCGGGGCGGCGATCGACGCCATCGTCGCGGCGCTGAAGGGCGGCGATCACGGCGGCATCGGGGATGGGCGGGGTCGGCAAGACGCAACTGGCGCGCGAGGCGGCGCGGCGGTTGCGGGACGATTTTCCGGGCGGGCAGGTCCTCGTCGACATGGCGGGGACGCCGAGCCGGACAGCGCCCGACCGACAGCCGCTCGGGCGCGACGCGGCGATGGCGGCGGTGCTGCGCGGGCTGCTGGGGGCGGGGGCGTCGCTGCCGGAGGGCGAGGCGCTGGCCGGGCTCTACCAAAGCACGCTCCGGGACCGTCCCCTGCTCCTGCTGTTCGACGACGCCCGCAACGCGGCGCAGGTGCAGGGCCTCCTCCCCGGCCCGCCCGCGGGCGTGCTCGTCACCTCACGCACCCAGATGGCGCTCGCGGGCGCGCTCGCGGTGCCGCTCGACGCGATGACGCCGAAGGAGGCGCTGGACCTGTTGCGCCACATGCTGCAAGGCGCGGACGAGGGGGAGCTTGGGGAACTGGCGGGCGCCTGCGGCCGGCTGCCGCTGGCCCTTCGGTTCGCCGGCGGCTTCCTCGCCGAGACCGGGGGTTCGGTGGGGCATTACCTCAAGCGGTTGCGGGAGGCGAGGCTCGCCTGCCTGAAGCACAGCGCCAGGGCGATGGAAAACGACGAACTCGACGTGGCGGCGACGCTGTCGGTGAGCTTTGAGCAGCTTCTGGCGGCCGACCCCGACCTCGCGGCACAATGGCAGCGGCTCAGCGTCTTCCCTGCCGGCTTCGACGCGGACGCGGCGGCGGCCGTGCTGGGGATGGCCGCCGAGGACGCCGAGGAGGCGCTCGGCCTCCTGTCTCAGCGTAGCCTCGTCGGCCGCGAGGCGACGAAGGAGGAGGCCAAGGCGCCGGCGCGCTTCCGCCTGCACGACCTGCTGCGCGACCTCGCGTGGGCGGGGCTGGACGACGTGGCGCGCGAGGAGGCCGGGCGGCGGCACGTGGAGTACTACGTCAGGGTGATGGGGCGCTGCGGTAACCTCTACCGGCGAGACGCAGCGGGGGTGCTGGAGGGCCTTGCGCTGTACGATCGCGAGCGCGCCAACATTGATGCCGGACAGGCTTGGGCCGCAGCGCGGATCGACGCTAGCGATTCTGCGGCTCGGCTGGTCACGAACCACAGCTATTACGGCGCTCATGTTTTGGCGCTTCGGTATACCCAACGGGAGCGGATCCCCAGCCTGAAGGCAACCGTGCGGGCCTGTCGCAAGCTTGGCAACCGCCATCGCCGCCAAGAAGGCTTATCACTCGGCAATATCGGCGGTGCCTATCGCCATCTCGGCAATCTTTCCAAAGCGATCACGTATTCCAAGCAAGCATTAAAAATTGCTCGTGAGGTAAATGATCGGAATGGAGAGTCCAAAGCATTAGCTATTCTAGGCATGGTTAGTGAAAATCGCAACAACCTTCCCCTTGCGGTAGTGTCTCAGTTTGAAATT
>JAGRGG010000027.1 GCA_020445645.1 Geminicoccaceae bacterium
GACGCGGTGGCCGAAGCCCATGAGCCGGAAGGGGTCGTCCTTGTCCTTGGCGCGGGCGATGTAGCCCGGGATCTCGTCGACCGAGCCGATGTGGCCCAGCATGTTGACGACGGCCTCGTTGGCGCCGCCGTGCGCCGGCCCCCAGAGGCTGGCGATGCCGGCGGCGATGGCGGCGTAGGGAGACGCCCCGGTCGAGCCGACGAGCCTTACGGTCGAGGTCGAGGCGTTCTGCTCGTGGTCGGCGTGGAGGATGAAGATCTGGTCCAGCGCCTTGGCGAGCGTCGGCCGCTCCTTCCAGGGCTCGCAGGGGACGCTGAACATCATCTGGAGGAAGTTCCCGGCGTAGCTCAGGTCGTTGCGCGGGTAGACGAAGGGCTGACCGAGCGAATACTTGTACGCCATCGCGGCGATCGTCGGGACCTTGGCGATGAGCCGGTAGCTCGCGATCATCCGGTGGTGCGGGTCGTGGGTGTTGAGGTCCTCGTAGTAGAAGGCGGAGAGCGCCCCCACCGTGCCGATCATCACCGCCATCGGGTGCGCGTCGCGCCGAAAGCCCCGGAACAGGTAGTTGATCTGGTCGTGGATCATCGTGTGGTAGACGACCCCCTTGACGAAGTCGTCCTTCTGCGTCCGGTTCGGCAGTTCGCCGTTGAGGATGAGGTAGGCGACCTCGAGGAAGTCGCTCTTCTCGGCCAGGTCCTCGATCCGGTAGCCGCGGTGCAGCAGGATGCCCTCGTCGCCGTCGATGTAGGTGATCTTCGAGCGGCAGGCCGCGGTCGAGGTGAAGCCGGGGTCGTAGGTGAAGCGGCCGGTCTGGCCGTAGAGCTTGCGGATGTCGATGACCTCGGGACCGATCGTGCCCTCGAGCAGCGGAAACGCCGCTTCCTCAATGTCCGGGCCGCCCAACCGTACCGTCTTTGATGCGCCGTCGTCGCTCATCTTTGGGTTTCCTCCATGGGTTGCGGACCCCGGCCGAAAGGCCGCGGACGTTGGCGGAACACTAGTGGAGCGGAAAGGCCGCTTCAATCCTCTTGCGGCGCAGCAAGGTTACGGCCCCCTTGCCGTTCGGCAAGGTTGCGCCCTTGCGCCGCGTCCTCCAGCCGGCCCAGCACCTCGTCGCGGCCGAGCACGCGCATCACCTCGAAGATGCCGGGCGACACCGTGCCGCCGGTCAAGGCCACCCTGAGCGGCTGCGCCACCTTGCCGAAGCCCAGGCCCTCGCCCCCGGCGAACGCGCGGCACGCGCTCTCCAGCGCCGCCTCGTCCCACGACCCCAGCCCGACGATGTGCCCCGCCAGCCGCTCCAGCATCCGCCGCACCGCATCGTCGGCCAAGTGCCGGCCCGCCTTGTCCTTGAGGGTCAGCGGCCGCCTCTCGACGTAGAAGACGGCGTTGTCGGCAAGCTCGACCAGGGTGCGGGCGCGCTGCTTCAGCCCGCCCATGCCCGCCTCGATCCGCCCGCGTCCCGTAGCGTCGAGGTCGAAGCCCTTCGCCTTCAGGAGCGGTGCCACCAGCCCCGCGAGTTCGGCGTCGGGGCGCTCCTTGATGTAGTGCGCGTTGAGGGCGAGGAGCCGGTCCAGGTCGAAGCGGGCCGCCGAGCGCCCGACGGCGTCGAGGTCGAACCACGCCACCGCCTGCTCCGCCGAGATGATCTCGTCGTCGCCGTGCGCCCAGCCGAGGCGCAGGAGCGCGTTGCGCATGGCCTCGGGCAGGAACCCCATCTCGCGGTAGGCGGAGACGCTCACGGCACCGTGACGCTTGCTCAGCTTCGCCCCGTCGGCGCCGTGGATCAAGGGGATGTGGGCGAAGCGCGGCACCTCGGCGCCGAGCGCCTTGAACAGGTTCGTCTGCCGCGCCGCGTTGTTCAGGTGGTCGTCGCCCCGGATCACGTGGGTGATGCCCATGTCGATGTCGTCGACGACGACCGAGAGCATGTAGGTGGGCGTGCCGTCGGCGCGGAGCAGCACCATGTCGTCGAGCTGGCCGTTGTCGAAGACGACCTCGCCCTGGACCAGGTCGCGGACGACGGTCCGCCCGGACTGCGGCGCCCTGAAGCGGACGGCGGGGGCGACGCCCTCGGGCGCCTCCGCGACCCCGCGGTCGCGCCAGCTTCCGTCGTAGCGCGCGGGTACGCCCTTGGCCTTCGCCGCCGCGCGCATCGCCTCCAGCTCCTCGACCGAGGCGTAGCAGCGGTAGGCGTGGCCGGCGTCCAGGAGGCGCCGCACCGCCTCTTGATGGCGCCCGATCCGCTCCGCCTGGAACACGGGCGGCTCGTCGCTCTCGATCCCGAGCCAGTCCAGCCCGTCGAAGATCGCCGCCACCGCCTCCTTCGTCGAGCGCTGCCGGTCGGTGTCCTCGACCCGCAGAAGGTAGCGCCCGCCGTGGTGCCGGGCGAACAGCCAGTTGAACAAGGCGGTGCGGGCACCGCCGATGTGTAGAAAACCCGTGGGCGAGGGAGCGAACCTGACAATTATACTCATGGTTGAATTCGCTGTCCGGATGGCGTGTTATGCGGGGGTGGTTGGGCGAGATATAGGACGATCGTGCGCACGAAGGCAGCCCTGTTCCCGGCGTGGCGTCCGACTCGGCCCGACGTGGGGTCCGTCGCCCGCAAGGCCGGCACGGCCCTCCTTCTGCGCCTCCTGGACGAGCAGGAGCGCTGGCCCCTGTGGATGCCGGTCTTCCTCGGCTGCGGCGTCGGCCTCTACTTCGCGCTGCCTTCGGAGCCGCCCGCGTGGCTGGCGCCGGTCCTCCTCGCGGCGGCGCTGGCGATGCTCGTGGCCGGCGTTCTTCTCCGGCACCGGGCGGCCGGCTGGCTTCTCCTCGTCGCCGCGATGGCCACCGGCGGCGTAGCCGCCGCCCAGGCGCGCACGCTCGCCGTCGCGGCCCCCGTCGTGCCCTACGCCGGGACCTTCGCCGTCGAGGGCACCGTCGTCGAGATGGAGCCCCGGCGGAAGGGCAGCCGCGTCCTCCTGGACGACCTCGCCGTCGAGCGCCTCGCCCCCGACGCCACCCCCCGCCGGGTCCGGGTCGCGCTGCGCTGGGACGAAGGGGTCCGCCCCGGCGCCCGGATCGCCCTCAAGGCGAGGCTCTCTCCGCCCTCGCCGCCCGCCCTGCCGGGCGGCTACGACTTCGCGCGCAAGGCGTTCTTCGAGGGCCTGGGCGGCATCGGCTTCGCGCTCGGCAGGCCCGTCGTCGTCGCCCCGGCGCCCGAGGGCGCCAACCGCCTCGAGCGCCTGCGCCTTCACCTGACCGAGGCGATGCGGCGCGAGATCCCCGGCGTGGACGGCGCCGTCGCCGCCGCCCTCACCACGGGCCTTCGCGCCGACATCCCGGACGGGGTCTGGGAGGACATGCAGCGCTCCGGCCTCGCCCACCTCCTCGCCATCTCCGGCCTGCACATGACCCTCGTCGCCGGCGCCGTCTTCATCCTCGTCCGCTACCTCCTGGCGCTCTGCCCGCCGCTCGCCCTTCGCGCCACCGTGAAGAAGCTCGCCGCCGCCGTCGCCCTCGTCGCCGCCTTCGCCTACCTCCTCGTCTCCGGCGCCTCGATCCCGGCGCAGCGCGCGTTCATCATGACGGGCGTGGCGCTCGTCGCCGTGATGCTCGACCGCAGCCCGCTTTCCATGCGCCTCGTGGCGCTCGCCGCCCTCGTCGTCCTCGTCAGCCAGCCCGAAAGCCTGACCGGCCCCTCGTTCCAGATGTCGTTCGCCGCCGTCGTCGCCCTCATCGCGTGGTACGAGCGCCGCCCCGAACGGCGCGAGGGAACGGAGCGCCAGCGTCACCACCTCCTCGTCTACCTCGCCGGCATCACCGCGACGACCCTGCTCGCCAGCCTCGCCACCGCCCCCTTCTCGGCGTGGCACTTCCAGCGCGTCGCCGTGCTCGGCGTCGTCGCCAACCTGATCGGCGTGCCGCTCACCGGCTTTTGGATCATGCCCTCGGCCCTCATGGCCTTCCTCCTCATGCCGTTCGGTCTCGAAGCGCCCTTCTTCTGGCTGATGGGGGAGGGCATCGGCTGGCTCTTATGGATCGCCTCCCTCATCGCCGACATGCCCTACGCCGCCCTCGACGCCCCCTTCATGCCCTTTGCCGCCCTCCTCTTCATGGCCGCCGGCGGCCTTTGGCTCTGCCTCTGGCTGCAACCCTGGCGCCGCTTCGGCCTCGTCCCCGTCGCCTGCGGCCTCGTCCTCCTCGCCTTCACCGAGCGCCCGCTCCTCCTCGTCGACGCCGAGATGGGCCACGCCGCCGTCGTCGGGGACGAGGGCGTCCGGCTGCTCGCCCTTCGCAAGGACGCCTTCCTCGAAGACCTGTGGCTGCGCGCGCTCGGCGGCGATCCGCTGCCCTGGCCCGGCGCTCCCCCGCCGAACGGCCCGCTCCGCTGCGACCCCTGGGGCTGCATCCTCGATCACGGCGAACGGCGTATCGCGCTCGCTTTTCGGGCCGGCGCCCTCGCCGAAGACTGCGGCCGGGTCGACCTCGTCGTCGCCTTCATCGACGCCTCCGCCTGTTCGAGCCCCCGCCCCGTCGTCGACCGCCCGGCGCTGCGCGACATGGGCGGCGCCGCCGTCTACGCGACGACGGACGGCTTCGAGATCCGCCCGGTCCAGGCCGCGCGGGGCGAGCGTCCCTGGACCCGCCGGTAGGCGCTTCGCGCCCGCCGGCGAAGCGGTCATCCAGGCCCTTGCAGGTATTCAACTTAAAGTTTAAATATGCCCTTGCTCTCATACCGAGGGGTGAAAGCGCATGGCACGAAGGCTCGACCACGGCCCTGTTTCGCAGGATCCACGGCTGCTGCGCCGCGCGGGCGAAGCGGTCCGCCGCCATCCCTGGGTCGCCGCCCTGCTCGCCGCCTTCGCCATCCTTCTCGTCTGGCAGGAACCCGGCGCCGTCCCGGCGTGGTCCGGCGCCTGGGGCAATCTACCGGCGCCCGAGTCGCCGCGCGCGCTCTTCCTGCGCCTGCACGAGAACGCCAACCCCGCCTTGCTCCCCGTCGAGATCCTCGGGCTCGAGCGGGCGCGGGCACGGCGGCCCGCCTTTTGAACCCGCTCCCCCCGCCCACGGGCGAGATCCCGATCAGCCAGATCCTCGCCGTCCTGTGGCAGCGGCGGGTCGCGGTCTTGAGCGTCCTCTGCCTCGGCCTCGGCCTCGGCCTCGCGGCGCTCGCCGTCATCCCGCCCCGCTACGAGACCCAGGCCCTCCTCCTCATCGAGCCCTCGACCCTGCGCGCCGGCGACGAGCTCCTCCAGGACGGCCAGGACTTGGCCGACACGGCCGCGATCGACAGCGAGGTGCGCATCCTGCGCTCCAGCCTCCTCGCCCACGACATGGCGAACGCCCTCGACCTCGCGGACGACGCCGCGTTCCTTGCGGCGACGGGCGGCGGCGAAGCCGACCCCGCGGGTGCGGCGAGGCGGCTCATGGCCGGGCTCGAGGTCGAGCGCGACGGCAACACCCGCGTCATCGCCGTCCGCTTCAAGAGCCGGGACCCGGACGTCTCGGCCCGGATCGCCAACGCCGTCGCCGAGCGCTACATCGTCGGGCAGCTCGCCCGCAAGTACGAGACCACCCGCTACGCCGCCGACTTCCTCGGCAAGCAGACCGCCAAGAGCGAGACGGAGCTTGCCGCCGCCACCGCCGCCTACGACGCCTTTCGCGCCCGTGCCGCCCCCGTCCTCGACGGCGACGGCGGCGTCCAAGGGATCGAGATCAGCCGCCTCAAGGGCGAAGCCGTCGCCGCCGCCGCCGAATACGCCGCGCGGCGCGCCAAGCTCACCCGGTTGCAGGCGCTCGTCGGCCGGGGGGCGGGCGCCGAGGCGTTCGAGGCGATGGGCGGGTCCGGCGTCCTGGAGAGCCTGTTCCGCCAGAAGAACGAGGCGCTGCGCCGCGAGTCCGAACTCCTGGCGCAGTACGGCGAGCGCCACCCCCGCATCCTCGACGTCCGCGCCGAGATCAGGGAGATCGACCCCCGCATCGCCCAGGAGCAGCGGGCGCTCCTCGGCCGGCTCGAGGCCGGCGTCGCCGAGGCGAAGGCCCGGCAGGCGACGATCGAGGCCGAGCTCGCGCAACTGAAGACCCAGTCCTCGGCGGCGACCGAGGCCAGGGGCGAGGGCGAGCGGCTGGCGCGCGAGGTGGCCGCCAAGCGCGACCTGCACGGGGCGCTGCTCCGCCGGGTCGACGCGCTGACCCGGATCGACCAGGTGCAGCGCCCGGACGCCCGCGTCATCTCGGAGGCGACGGCGCCCGCGAGGCCGAGCTTTCCGAACCCGATCGTCTTCCTGGGCCTCGCCTTCACGAGTTCGCTCACGAGCGGCGTCCTGTTCGCCTTCCTCCTGGAGGGCCGCGAGCGCGGCTTTCGCCGCCCGGACGAGCTGGAGGCCACCCTCGAACGCCCCTGCCTCGGCAGCCTGCCCCTGCTGCCCAGCCGGCGCGGCACGCTCCCCCCCTGGCGGCAGGTGACGGAGGCGCCGGACGACCCCTTCGCCGAGACGCTGCGCGGCGTCGTCGCCGAGCTGCGCCTGGAGCGCCGCGCCGCCGGCAAGGTGCTCATGCTGGCGTCCGCGACCAGGGGGGAGGGGGCATCCGCCCTGGCCCTCAGCCTCGCCCGCGCCGCGTCGCTCTCGGGCGCCCGCGTCCTCCTGGTCGAGGCCCGGCTGCGCGAGCCCCGCCTCGCGGAACAGCTGCAACTCGAACCCGGCTACGGCCTCACCGAGGTGCTGGTCGAAGGCCAGAAGCTGGCCGACGCCATCGTCCACGACCACGCCGTCGTCCCGCCTTTGGCCCTCCTCCCCGCCGGGCAGCTCGGCGACATCTGGCCGACCCGCCTCTTCGGCCCCGACGGGATGCCGGTCCTCCTCGAAGGCGAGCGGCGGCGCCACGACCTGATCCTCATCAGCGCGCCCCCCGTCCTGGAGCAGGCGGAGGCCCGCGCGCTCGCCCACCTCGTCGACGGCGTCGTCCTCGCCGTCGCCTTCCGCCGCACGCCGCGCGACAAGGTCCGGCTCGCCGTCGACCTCCTGGCGCGCGCCGGCGGGCGGCTCGAAGGCACCCTGCTCAACTTCGTCGATCCGAGCGCCGTGAGCGGCTATAGGGACCCCGGCCGTGCCTAGGCGGCCTGTGAGAGGAGCCGTGCCTGAGCGGCCCCCTGAGGAGCCGCCCCTTTGCCGTCCCCCAAGGTCCGCTTCGCCCCGAGCCCGACCGGCCGCCTTCATCTGGGCAACGTCCGCACGGCGCTCGCCAACCGGCTCTTCACCCAACGCCAAGGCGGCACCGCCTACCTGCGCATCGACGACACCGACCGCACCCGCTCCGGCCGCGACCTCGAACGCCACATCGAAAGCGACCTCGCGTGGCTCGGCCTCGACTTCGTCCCTGCCTTCCGCCAGAGCGAGCGCACGGGCGCCTACGAAGCCGCCTTCGACCGACTGGCGGCGCGGGGCTTCGTCTACCCCTGCGACGAGACGGCGGACGAGCTTGAGGCGATCCGCCGGGACCGCGCGGCAAGAGGCCTGCCCCCCGCCTACCGTCGTTCGGCACGAACGAACCCGAGCCGTGACGCCGACCAAACGAACCCAGGCGTCGGCCTATCCCAAACGAACCCAAGCCACGGTGTTGCACGAGCGAACCCGAGCCGTGACGTTGACCGAACGAACCCGAGCGCCCGGCCCTACTGGCGCTTCGCCCTCCCCGACGGCGAGGCCCGCTTCGCCGACCTGATCCAGGGCGCGCGCGTCCTCCCCTTCGCCGCCTTCAGCGACCCCGTCGTCCGTCGCGCCGACGGCGGCTTCACCTACGCCTTCGCCTCGGTCGTCGACGACGCCGACCTCGCCATCACCCACCTGATCCGGGGCGAGGACCACCTAAGCAACACCGCCGTGCAGCTCGCTTTGTTCGACGCGCTGGGTGCGGCGCGGCCCGAAACCGCCCACCTGCCGCTGCTCCGCGACGCCGACGGCGGCCCACTCTCCAAGCGCCTCGGCAGCCTCGGCGTCGCCGATCTGCGGGGGGAGGGGATCGAGCCGCTTGCCATCCTCCGCCATTTGGCCGTGCTCGGCACCGGCAACCCGCCCGACCCGAGCGCCGATCTGGAGGGTCTCGCCCGCACCTTCGACCTCGCCGCCTTCAACCGCGCCCCCGCCCGCCTCAACCTGGACGAGATCCGCCGCCTGTCCTTGCAAATCCAGCGCAACCTCCCCTTCGCCGCCGTGCGGGAGCGGCTGGAGGCGCTCGGCATCGAGGGCGTCGACGAGCCCCTGTGGCTGGTCTGCCGCGACAACGTCGGGGGCCTGGGCGAGATGGCGGGCTGGGTCCGCGTCGTTCGGGGGCCGATCGAACCGGTCCGCGAGGACGTGCCCCTCCTGGAGGCGGGCGCCGACCTCCTGCCCGATCGCCTCGGGGACGAGGCCGACGCCGGGGCGTGGCTCGACCGGGTGAAGGCGGCGACGGGCCGGAAGGGCAGGGGCCTCTTCCACCCTCTGCGCCTCGCCGCCACCGGCCGGGACGATGGACCGGGGCTGAAACTTCTGCTACCGCTCGTCGGTCCCGACAGGCTGCGCCGCCGCCTGCGCGGCGAGATTGCCTGACCCCACGCCTCAAGCCAGAACGACGGACGGGAACCGCCCCTTGCCGCTGCACCTCCACAACACGCTCACCCGCCGCAAGGAGCGCTTCGTCCCGCTCGACGAATCGAACGTCCGCCTCTACGCCTGCGGCCCCACCGTCTACCAGCGGATCCACGTCGGCAACGCCCGCCCGCTCGTCGTCTTCGACGTGCTCTTCCGCCTCCTGCGCCGCCTCTACCCCGCCGTCACGTATGTCCGGAACGTCACCGACATCGACGACAAGATCATCGCCCAGGCCGAATCCTGCGGCGTACCGATCGCGGACCTCACCGCGCGCACCACCGACGCCTACCTCGCCGACGCGGCGGCGCTGGGCTGCCTGGAGCCCACCTACCAGCCCAAGGCCACCGACCACGTCCCCGAGATGCTGGCCCTCATCGGCCGACTGATCGGGCGGGGCCACGCCTACGAAGCCGACGGCAACGTCCTCTTCCACGTCCCCTCGATGCCGGCCTACGGCCGCCTTTCCGGCCGCCGGCAGGAGGAGCAGGAGCCGGGCGCCCGGGTCGGGGTCGCCGCCTACAAGAGGGACCCCGCCGACTTCATCTTATGGAAGCCCTCCACCCCGGACCAGCCCGGCTGGGACAGCCCCTACGGCCGCGGCCGCCCCGGCTGGCACATCGAGTGCTCGGCGATGGCCGAACGCTACCTCGGCGTCCCCTTCGACATCCACGCCGGCGGGCTCGACCTGATCTTCCCCCACCACGAGAACGAGATCGCCCAGACCTGCTGCGCGCACGGCCTGGAGACGATGGCCCGCTACTGGCTGCACAACGGCTTCGTCACCACGTCGTCCGAGAAGATGTCGAAGTCCCTGGGCAACGTGCTGCGCATGGACGAGGCGCTGGCGAAGGCGCCGGGCGAGGCGATCCGCCTTTGGCTCCTCTCCGCGCACTACCGCCAGCCCATCGACCTGAACGACGAGGCGCTGGCGGGCGCCAAGGCCCAGCTCGACCGCTTCTACGGCGCGCTCGCCCGTGCCGGGGAAGCGGCGCCGGCACCAATCGACGAGGAAGTGACGGCGGCGCTCGAAGACGACCTCAACACCCCCCTCGCCCTGGCGCGGCTCCACGTCCTCCTGTCCGAACTGAACCGGGCGAAGCACCGCGAGCAGACGGGCGCCGCCGGGCGGCTGAAGGCGGCGGGTGCGCTGTTGGGCCTCCTCCAGGCCGAGCCCGAAAGCTGGCTGCGCGCGGCGCCCGCGGGCCTCGACGCTGCCCTCGAAATCGACGCGCTCATCGCCGAGCGGATCGCGGCGCGCAAGGGGCGCGACTTCGGGCGCGCCGACGAGATCCGCGACCAGCTCGCCGCCGCCGGCATCGTCCTCGAGGACGGCCCCGGCGGCACGACGTGGCGGCGGGCGTGATGGAGCGCGTCTACCTCTACGACACCACGCTCCGCGACGGCGCCCAGACCCAGGGCGTCTCGTTCAGCGCCGCCGAGAAGCGCTGGGTGGCCCTCGAACTCGACCGCCTCGGCATCGACTACGTCGAGGGCGGCTGGCCCGGCGCCAACGCCACCGACGACGCCTTCTTCGCCGAGAAGCCTTCCCTGAGGGGGGCCAAGTTCTGCGCCTTCGGGATGACCCGCCGCCCCGGCCGCAGCGCCGCCAACGACCCCGGCCTGCAACCGCTCTTCCAGGCCGGGGTCGACGCCATCACCCTCGTCGGCAAGGGATCGGCGCGGCAGGCCGAGGGCGCCCTTGGCGTGGATCGTAACGAGAACCTGCGGATGATCGGGGAGAGCCTGCGGGAGGCCCTCAACCACGCCCCCGAGGCGATCTTCGACGCCGAGCACTTCTTCGACGGCTTCAAGGAGGACGCGGGCTACGCCCTCGCCTGCCTCGAAGCCGCGCTCGAAGGCGGCGCCCGCTGGCTCACCCTGTGCGACACCAACGGCGGCACCCTGCCGCGCGAGGTCGGCCGCATCGTCCGCGCCGTGGCGGGACGCCTGCCGATCGAGCGGCTCGCCATCCACACCCACGACGACACCGGCAACGCCGTCGCCAACACGCTCGAAGCCGTCACGGAGGGCGTGCGCTGCGTCCAGGGCACCCTCAACGGCCTCGGCGAGCGCTGCGGCAACGCGAACCTGATCGCCCTCATCCCTACCCTCAAGCTGAAGCTGGGCTTCGACGTAGGAGTCGACGACGACGCCCTGGCGCGGCTGACCCCCGTGTCGCGCGCCTTCGACGAACTGCTGAACCGGGTTCCGAACCGTCACGCCGCCTACGTCGGCGCCTCCGCCTTCGCCCACAAAGGCGGACTGCACGCGGCGGCCGTCGTCAAGGACCCCGGCTTCTACGAGCACGTCGACCCCGCCCGCGTCGGCAACCGGCGCGACGTGCTCGTCTCCGACCAGGCCGGGCGCGCGAACCTCCTCCAGCGTTTCGCCGACATGGGCCTCGACGTGACCCCCAGCGACGACGAGACCCGCCTGCTCCTCTCGACCCTGAAGGAGCAGGAATCGGTCGGCTACGCCTACGACGGCGCGTCCGCCAGCTTCGAACTCCTCGTCCGCCGCACGCTGGGGCAGGTGCGGGACTGCTTCGAGCTTTTGAGCTTTCGCGTCATCGACGAGCGCCGCTTCAACGCCAACGGCGACCTCGTCACCCTTTCCGAGGCGACGATCAAGCTGAAGGTGGAGGGCCAGAGCTACTTCACCGTCGCCGACGGCAACGGCCCCGTCAACGCGCTCGACCACGCGCTCCGTCAGGCGCTGATCCCCCGCTACCCGGCGCTCGAGGTTATGGAGCTGATCGACTACAAGGTCCGCATCGTCTCGCCCGAGGCGGGCACCGCCGCCGTCACCCGCGTCATCATCGAGACCGCCGACGACGAGGGCCGGGTCTGGCAGACGGTCGGCGTGTCCGGCAACATCATCGACGCCTCGTTCAACGCGCTCGACGACGCCATCACCTACAAGCTGTTCCTCGAAGGGTCCGCCCGCCGCTGATGCCGGTCCATCCCCACCCCAAGCGCCGGGGCGGCGTCGACGACCTGCCCCCCGCCCCCGCCGTCATCCTCTGCCGCCCGCAGATGGGCGAGAACGCCGGCGCCGCCGCCCGGGCGATGCTCAATTTCGGCCTCTTCGACCTCCGCCTCGTCGCCCCCCAGTTCGGCTGGCCGAACGCCAAGGCCGTGGCGTCGAGTTCGGGCGCGCACGACATTCTCAACCGCATGACCCTCCACGCGACGCTCCCCGACGCGCTCCACGACGTCCACCACCTGCTCGCCACCACGGCGCGGCCGCGCGGGCTCGCAAAGCCGGTCTTCGATCCCCGCGCCGCCGCCCTTCACGCCCGCGCCCTTGTCGGGCAGGGCCGCAGGGTCGGCCTCCTGTTCGGGCCCGAGCGCACCGGGCTCACCAACGACGAGCTGGCGCTCGCCGACGGCATCGTCAGCATCCCCGTCAACCCCCTCTTCCCGTCCCTGAACCTCGCCCAGGCGGTGCTCCTCGTCGCCTACGAGTGGGCGACGGCCACGGGCGCCACGGCCGTGCAGGGCGCCGACCCGTCGTCCGCCGAGCCCGCGACCAAGGCCGAGATCGACGGCATGGTCGGCCACCTCCTGGGGGAACTGGAGGCGGTCGGCTACTTCCGCAGCGACGACCGCCGCGCCAGCCTCAGCCTCACGATCAAGGCGATGTTCGAGCGGCGCGGCCTCGCCCGAAGCGAGGTCCACCTCCTGCGCGGCATCGTCAGGGAGCTGCGCCGCGGCCCCCGCCCGGCGCCGATACAAGGGAGCGGGACTTGAACCTTGCGCGAAGGACGCCTATAACCACCCTCAGCCACGGCCGGGCGAGTGCGTTCGGCCGCTCTTCACTTGTTCGGATGGCAGACGAGAGGCGATGACCAAGCGCATTGAGGCAAAGAACAAGATCGCGCGCCGCCTTGGCGTGAACCTCTGGGGCCGCTCCAAGAGCCCGCTCGCGCGCCGCGAGTACGGTCCCGGCGAGCACGGCCAGAAGCGCCGCAAGATCTCCGACTACGGCCTTCAGCTGGCGGCGAAGCAAAAGCTGAAGAAGTACTACGGCAACATCAACGAGAAGCAGTTCCGCCGCGCCTACGAGGACGCCTCCCGGCGCCGGGGCGACACGGCCGAGAACCTGATCGGCTTTCTCGAGCGCCGGCTCGACATCACGGTCTACCGCATGAACTTCGTGCCGACCGTGTTCGCCGCCCGCCAGTTCGTCAACCACGGCCACGTCACCGTCAACGGCAAGCGGGTCAACATCCCCAGCTACCAGATGAAGGAAGGCGACGTCGTCGAGGTGCGCGACCGCTCGAAGCAGATGATCATGGTCATGGAGACCCTGCAGCGCCCCGAAAAGGACGTGCCCGACTACCTCAGCGTCGACCAGCGCGCGGTCAAGGGCACCTACGTCCGCGTGCCCAAGCTCGCCGACGTGCCCTACCCGGTCCAGATGGAGCCGAATCTGGTCATCGAGTTCTACTCGCGCTGATCTGCTTTCCTGTTTGCAGGCGAGGGCCGCCCGAAGCCACACGGGCGGCCCTCTGCGTTCGGTGCTGCCACCCTGCCCTGACAAGCGGCCCCGGCCCTTGAACCCCTGCCCGTGCGCGGCAGATCGTAGGTGACGCTACCGTTCGGAGGGCATGAAAGATGATGCCGACGCGGCGAGGGCTCTTCCTGGCGCTTCCGGCACTTCTCGTCGCCGGCCGCCCCGGCTTCGCCGCCCCGGCGCCGGTCGACCGTGCCTACCTCATGGAAATGAACGGGATCGACGTCGCGGGGATGCGCCTGTCGCAGGTGTTCCTCGGCGATCGCGTGCTGATGCGCCTCGATCTCCGCACCAAAGGCCTCGCCCGGTTGTTCGCCGGCGAGAGCCGGACGACGATGCGGACGGAAGCCTCGCTGGCGGGCAGGGTACCCATGCCGCGCCGCTTCGAGGTCCGCTACGCGAAGCCGGACCGCGTGCGTGAGATCAGCCTCCTCTATGGCGGGGATGGGACCATCAAGGCGCTCGACCTGAAGAGCGACGGCAAGGCCCAGCCGAGCGAGGTGCCGAGAGCCCTGCAACTCGACACGGTCGACCCGCTGACCGCCATCCTCCGCATCCAGGCGTGGCTACGAACGGGGCCGGCCTTGGGCGCGGAGACGGTTCAACGCGTGTTCGACGGGCGCAAGCGCCTCGACGCCCACGCGCGCCTCGCCGGCGAGGGGAGGCTCCAGACGGCCCTCGTCGGCCTCAGCGGCTTCGACGAAAAAGACAAGATGGCGACCCTGCCGGGCGATCCGCCGCGCTGGTCCGAGGTGACGCTGGACCAGGGCGCATGGCCCCTGCCGCGACGGATCGAGGGTGAGGGGCGTCTTTCGCTGCGCCTGGACGACTGAAGAGGCTTACGCCTCCGCCTTCAGCCCCTTCTCCTGGAACAGAGTCTGAAGCTCGCCCGACTGGTGCATCTCGCGGACGATGTCGCAGCCGCCGATGAACTCGCCCTTGACGTAAAGCTGCGGGATCGTCGGCCAGTCGCTGAAGCTCTTGATGCCATCGCGGATGTCCTCGTCCTCCAGCACGTTGTACGACTGGAACGGCACGCCCGCGTGGGAGAGCACCTGGACGACGGCGGCGGAGAAGCCGCACATCGGAAAGACGGGGGTACCCTTCATGTAGAGGACGACGTCGTCGGCCTCGATCTGCTGTTGGATGCGCTCGTGGGCGTCGCTCATGGCATGGCTCCGGTGTTGAAGGTCAGGCGGGGACGGAAGTGACGAGGGCCAGCGCGTGCAACTCGCCGCCCATGCGGCTGCCCAGCGCCTCGTAGACCATCTGGTGCTGCTTGACGCGGCTCTTGCCGGTAAAGGCGCCCGAGACGATGTGGGCGCGGTAATGATTGCCGTCGCCGGCCAGATCCTCGATGCGGATCTCTGCGTCGGGCAGGGTCTCCCGGATCAAGGCTTCGATGTCTTCCGCGCGCATCGGCATAGGGTCAGGCTCCGCCGTTCATGAGGCGCGGCAGGAAACCCTCGTGCCGTGCCCGCAACTCGTCCAGCGATATGGGGGGCTCGGCACCCAGGATCAACGTGTCGCCCCCCGTCGTCCCGACCCGGCGCGCGAGGACGCCGACGTTCCGAGCAAGGTCGAGCGCGCCCTGCGCGTCCGCCTCGCGCAGGGCCAAAAGGTAGCGGCCCTGCTCCTCGCCGAACAGCCAGCCGGTCGACGACAGGTTGTCGTCCGGCACGTCGAGGCAAGCGCCGAACCCGGACGCCATGCACATCTCGGCCAGCGCCACGGCGAGCCCGCCGTCCGACAGGTCGTGCGCCGCCCGGACGATGCCTGCCTCGATCAGGCCGAGCACCATGTCGCCGGCCCGCCGCTCGGCGGCGAGGTCGACGGGCGGCGGGGCACCCTCCTCGCGGCCCAGCACCTCTCGCAGATAGAGCGAAGCCCCCATCCAGCCGACGCACTCGCCGACGAGGAGGAGGGCGAGGCCGGGCGCGTCGAAGGCGATGCCGGTCATCCGCCCGAGGTCCCGGATCAGCCCGACGCCGCCGACGTTCGGCGTCGGCTGGACGGCCCGGCCGTCGGTCTCGTTGTAGAGGGAGACGTTGCCGGAGACGACGGGGAAGTCGAGCGCGCGGCAGGCCTCGGCCATCCCCTCGATCGCGCCGACGAGCTGGCCCATGACGCGCGGACGCTCGGGGTTGCCGAAGTTGAGGCAGTTGGTGATGGCAAGCGGCCTCGCCCCCACCGTGATCAGGTTGCGCCACGCCTCGACCACGGCCTGCATCCCGCCGAGGCGGGGATCGGCCTCCACGTAGCGGGGCGTGCAGTCGGTGGTGAGCGCCAAGCCCTTTTCCGTGCCGTGGACGCGGACGACGGCGGCGTCGCCGCCGGGGCGCCCCACCGTATCGGCCATGACCATGTGGTCGTACTGCTCCCAGATCCAGCGCTTCGCGCACAGGTCGGGGCAGCCGAGCAAACGAAGAAGGGCATCCCCCGGCGCCTCCTCGCTCATCAGCCGCTCGGCGTAGAAGGGAAGGCGGGGCGGGGCCGGCTCGTGGGGACGGTCGTAGACGGGCGACGCCCCGGCCACGGGGTCGATCGGCACGTCGGCGACGGTCTCGCCCGCCATCCGGATCACCATCCGGCCCGTGTCGGTGATCCGCCCGACCGTGGCGAAGCTCAGGTCCCACTTCTCGAAGACCGCCGCCGCCTCGGCCTCCTGGCCCTCCTTGAGCACGCAGAGCATCCGCTCCTGGCTCTCGGAGAGCATGATCTCGTAGGCGGTCATGTTCCGTTCCCGGACCGGCACCTGGTCGAGGTCCATCTCCACGCCGCAGCCGCCGCGCGCTGCCATCTCGAAGGACGACGAGGTGAGGCCGGCGGCCCCCATGTCCTGGATGGCGACGAGGCAGTCGGTCGCCATCAGCTCCATGCAGGCCTCGATCAGCAGCTTTTCGGTGAACGGGTCGCCCACCTGGACGGTCGGCCGCGCCGCTTCCTTCGCCTCACTGAACTCGGCCGACGCCATCGTGGCGCCGTGGATGCCGTCCCGCCCCGTCTTGGCGCCGACGTAGACGACGGGATTGCCGATCCCGGACGCCTTGGCGTAGAAGACGCGGTCCTTCTCGGCGACGCCTACCGCCATCGCGTTGACGAGGATGTTGCCGTTGTAGGAGCGGTGGAACGTGGCCTCGCCGCCGACGGTGGGCACGCCGACGCAGTTGCCGTAGCCGCCGATCCCGGCGACGACGCCCCTGACGAGGTGGCGCGTCCTCGGGTGCTCCGGTGCCCCGAAGCGGAGCGCGTTCAGGAGGGCTACGGGCCTTGCCCCCATCGTGAACACGTCGCGCAGGATCCCCCCCACCCCGGTCGCCGCCCCCTGGTAGGGCTCGATGAACGAGGGGTGGTTGTGGCTCTCCATCTTGAAGACCGCCACCTGCCCGTCGCCGATGTCGACGACGCCGGCGTTCTCGCCCGGCCCCTGGACCACCCAAGGGGCCTTGGTCGGGAACGTGGCGAGGTGGCGCTTCGAGGACTTGTAGGAGCAGTGCTCGCTCCACATCACCGAGAAGATGCCGAGTTCGACGGGACGGGGCTCGCGACCGAGGATCCCGACGACCCGGTGCCACTCGGCCTCGGACAGGCCGTGCTCGCGCGCGGCTTCAGGGACGATCGTGGAGGCTGCGTTCATGGGGCTCACGCCGCGAGGAGGGGGGCGAGGAGGGCGCGGCCGTCGACCCCGCCCAAGAGCGGCTCGATCGCCCGCTCCGGGTGCGGCATGAGGCCGAGCACGTTGTTGCGGGGGCCTCCTAGGACGCCCGCGATGTCGGCCGTGGAGCCGTTCGGGTTGTCCTTATAGCGAAGGGCGATCCGCCCCTCGCCCTCCAGCCGCCGCAGCCCCTCGTCGTCGACGACGTAGCCGCCGTCGTGGTGGGCGATGGGCAGCCTCAGCGTCCGGCCCCGCTCCAGGCCCCTGGTATACGGCGAGTCGGTGCCCTCCACCACGAGGTCGACGCGGCGGCAGACGAAGGCGAGGCCGCGATTGCGGATCAGCGCCCCCGGCAGGAGCCCGGCCTCGGTGAGGATCTGGAAGCCGTTGCAGGGGCCGAGTACGAGGGCGCCGTCGTTCGCCTGCCGCACCACTTCTTGCATCACCGGCGAGCGGGCGGCGATGGCGCCGGGGCGGAGATGGTCGCCGTAGGAGAAGCCGCCGGGGATGCCGATCAGGTCGTAGCGATCCAGCCGGGTTCGTTTGTGCCAGACGCGGTCGACCCGGACCCCCAGCACCCGCTCGAAGGCGACGGCGAGGTCGCGGTCGCAGTTCGAGCCCGGAAAGGTGACGACGCAGGCGCGCATCGGCCTAGCCCTCCTTCAGGATCTCGACGCTGGCGTCCTCGATGACGGGGTTGGCGAGGAGCCGCTCGCACATCCTTTCGACGCTCGCCCACGCCGCCTCGGGTTCGTTCGTGTCGAGGTCGAGTTCGATCACCCGAACCCTGCGAACGCCCCGCACCCCGTCGAAGCCGAGGCCCCGCAAGGCGCCCTCGATGGCGGCGGCCTCGGGGTCGAGCACGCCGTCCTTGAAGCGGATGGAAACCCTGGCCTGCACCTGTTCCCTCTTTGCAACTGCTGGCGCGCTACTGGACGGTTTCGGGACCCTTCATGTCGCGCGGGCCGGCCTCGGGCAGGATGCCAAGGCGCCTTGCGATCTCCTGGTAGCCCTCCTGGACGTTGCCCAGATCGCGCCGGAAGCGGTCCTTGTCCAGCTTCTCGTTGGTCCGGGCATCCCAGAGGCGGCAGTTGTCCGGGCTGATCTCGTCGGCGAGGATGAGGCGCATGTCCTCCTCCTCCCAGAGACGGCCGAACTCCAGCTTGAAGTCGATGAGCTTCAGGCCGACGCCCATGAAGAGCCCGGTAAGAAAGTCGTTGACCCTGAGCGACAGGCTCATGATCTCGTCGAGTTCCTGGATCGTCGCCCAGCCGAACGCCGTGATGTGCTCTTCGGCCACCATCGGGTCACCGAGCTGGTCGGACTTGTAGTAGTACTCGACGATCGAGCGGGGCAGGGCCGTGCCCTCCTCGATGCCGAGCCGCTTTGCGAGCGACCCCGCCGCGACGTTGCGGACGACCACTTCGAGGGGGATGATCTCGACCTCGCGGATGAGCTGCTCGCGCATGTTGAGCCGGCGGACGAAGTGGGTGGGGATGTTGATCTCCCCCAGCCGCATCATCAGATACTCGGAGATGCGGTTGTTGAGGACGCCCTTGCCGGTGATGATCGCGTGCTTTTGGTTGTTGAAGGCGGTCGCGTCGTCCTTGAAATACTGGATGAGCGTGCCGGGCTCCGGTCCCTCGAACAGGACCTTCGCCTTGCCTTCGTAGATCTGCCTGCGCCGGGCCATGTCTTACCGCTTTTGCTGCTCGCCGTGCGAACAAGAAGAAAGCGCAGCCGGGTCGTTCCGCTGCGCCGCGCCCCGTATAGGACACCCAGCATCATAGCACAACCGAACGCGGGACGCCCCCGCGCTTCGCGTCAGACCTTCCCGTTCGCCGAGAGCATGATGGCGATCGGCCGCGTGGCCTCGACCTCCGCCAGCACGATCAGGAGGATCGAGGTCATCGGCACGGCGAGGATGGCGCCGGGGAGGCCCCAGAGCGCGCTCCACACGGCGAGCGCCAGGACGACGACGAAGGGGCTGAGGTTGAAGGCCCGGCTCATCAGGCGCGGCTCCAGCACGTTGCCGACGTAGACCTGTGCCGCCGTGAGCAGAACGAGCGACAAAAAGGTGAGGCCGAGCGACCCGAACTGGGCAAGGCTGAGGAGCACGGGGAACAGGACGCCGACGAGCGAGCCCACGTAGGGGATGTAGTTGAGAAAGGCGATCAGCACCGCCCAGAACGGCGCGAACTCGATGCCGATCGCCCACATGATCGCGAACGAGATCGCGCCCAGGACGACGTTCACCAGCGTCTTGACGACGAGGTAGTTGCCGATGCGCTCGTCGATCTGGCGCAGGAGCGACAGCGCCCGGTCGCGCCTCTCCGCGTCGCCGACCGCGAGCGCGAGCCTGTCGCCGAACCGGTCCCGCTCGGCGAAGAGGAAGAAGGCGTAGAGGACGATGAGGAAGGCCTGCCCGCCGAAGCTGCCCATCGAGCCGACGACCGTGCCGATGAGCCCGGCGACGTTGAGCCGCCCGATCGTGGCCGCCCGTATGCGTTCCCAGTTCGGCTCGTGGGCGACGCCGAGCGCGTCCGCCGCGCGGGCGACGAGCCCTTCGAGGGTGTCCTGATAGCGCGGCAGGGCCGCCGCCACCTCGCCGAAGCTCGTGACGATGAAGGAGAAGAGAAGAAAGACGGCCACGGTGAAGCCGGCGAGGACGATGGTACGGCGGAGCCAGAGCGGCATGTGCCGGACGAGCGGGACGCGGTCGAGCGCTGCGGAGGCGGCGGACAGGATGTAGAGCGAGATGACGGCCGCGATGATCGGCAGGATGACGCCCTGGCCGACGCGCAGGAGCCAGCCCGCCATGATGGCGAAGCCCGTGGCGTAGAAGAGAAGGCGAAGCTGCCGCATCGGCGGTTCGATCCTCGAACGCCCGCGGCGGGGCCGGGGCCTTTCCATCCGGGTCGGCTTCGGGCATCGCTGGGGGCAACGCTGGGCGCGCGAAGCGACCTTGGCTTGAAGGGGATAAGCCGCGGTGCAATACGCCGTCTACGCCATGTTCGCCTACGCGGCGCTCGTCGCCGTCTTCATCGTCACCGAGAACAGGCGTCCGCGGGCGGCCTTTGCCTGGCTGTTCCTCTTCCTGAGCGTGCCGGCGATCGGCCTCGTGATCTACTGGCTGTTCGGGCGCAAGAACCCGACCTTTGGACGCACGCGTTCGCTCGTGCCCCAGGACCTGCCGGAGCACCTGTCGGAGACGCTCGCCTCGGAGCAGGCGCAGCACGAAGAGGCCATGGCACGGCTGGCGGAAAAGCCCCGCCTCGACGCCAAACTCGCATCGCTCGTGCATTCGAACGCCCACGCCTTCGTCACCACCTGCAACCGCGTCGAGGTGCTCCAGGATGCGGCGGAGACCTACCCCCGCCTGATGGAGGACATGCGGGCCGCAAGCGCGTCGATCCACCTGCAATACTTCTCCTGGGCCTCGGACGATCTGGGCGAGGAATTCGGCTCCCTCCTCGCGGACAGGGCGGCGCAGGGGGTCGAGGTGCGCCTCCTCTACGACCCGGTCGGCTCGTTCTGGATGCTGAGCCGGGGGTACGTGCGCGCCATGCGCCGCGCCGGGATCCGGATGTGCCCCGTCTCGCCGATGTGGCGCCTGCACACGATCAGCTACCGCAACCACCGCAAGATCGCGGTGATCGACGGCAGGGTCGGCTACACGGGCGGGCTCAACGTCGGGTGCGAGCACGTCGACCCCGGACCCGGCTTCGACCTGTGGCGCGACACGCACCTGCGCGTGGCCGGCGCCGCGGCGCACGCCCTTCAGGCCGTGTTCGCCGTCGACTGGGCGAACGCGACCGGGGAGCGGCTGCTGGCACCCGGCTATTTCCCGCCCCTGTCCGAGGAACGGACGGCCCTGGACCTGCCGGTCCAGCTCTGCCTGTCGGGGCCGGATTCGCAGTGGCGCGCCGTGCGTCAGCAGTACTTCGCCATGATCGTCGGCGCGCGCGAGCGGGTCTGGGCGCAGACCCCCTTCTTCATCCTCGACGACACGATTGCCGAGGCGCTGAAAGCGGCGGCGCTCGCGGGCGTCGACGTGCGGATCATGGTGAGCGCGCGCGGCGTGAGCCAGCGCGTCCCCTACTGGGCCGCGAACACCTACATGGCGGAAGTCGCCGACGCGGGTGTGAAGATCTTCCTCTATGAACCGGGCTACCTGCACGCGAAGACGATCAGCGTCGACGGCGAAGTATGCTCGATCGGCTCCGCCAACTGGGACATCCGCAGCTTCAGCATCAACTACGAGCTGAACGCGCTGGTCTACGACCCCGCCGTCGCGGGGCGGATCGAGGACGCCTTCGAGCGCGACCTCGCCCGGTGCGAACCCTTCGACCCTGAAGCCTACCGGCGCCGTCCGTGGCTGCTTCGCTTCCGTGATTCGGCCGCGAGGCTCGCCTCGCCGCTCCTTTGAGGCGCGCCGACCGGACGCTACCGCTCGAAAAAGGCCCGCTTCGTCACCTTCGTGCCAGGGGGCGCCCGCCGCCGTTCGCGTCCGGCCGCCGCGACCCTGGCCGCCAGCGCAACGCCTTCCCCGCCCAGCGTCGCGGGATCGGCGTCGTCCTCGACGAGGCGCGCCAGAAGACGGTCACGTGCCTTGCCCGCCACGTTTCCTAAGGCAAGCGGCCGTTCCGGCAGGATCGGCCCGCTTCCGTTGCGGTGCTGAACGAGCCCCACAATCTTGCTAGCCCAGAGATCGGCCAAGGGGGCGTAGCCGCCGGCCGAATGGCCCGCGAGCGCCTCGCCGCCGAGGGCCAGCATGGTCTTGTCGCAGGTGGCGAGCGGCAGAAGGCCCCGCGCCGCCGCGATCCCTTCGAGGGCGAGGCCGCGCAGCCGGGCGAGGGGGGAGGAGTCGTCCGCCCCGACGAGCCGCCGGTAGGGTGCGAGCAAGGGCGCGACGGGCGCCGGTACGACGCGAAGGCCGAGCGCCGCCGCCGTTTCGGGGTGGGCCCCGGCGTCGCCCGCCGTCGCTAGCGCCAGCACCCGCTTCGGCCCCAGCGCGTCGACGGCGAGCGCCGCCGCGACGGCGCCGTTGATCCCGGCGTCGAGGTCGACGGCGACGCCCTCGTAGGCGCCTCCGTCGACGAAGGCGCGAAGCCCCACGACGAGCGCCCGCCACGTGACATCTTGTGGGTCGAGCGGCCGCGCGATTCCCCCGCCCCCGTCGGCTTCAAGCCCTGCCTCGCGGAGGCGCCAGGGCACGAGGAGCAGGGCCTCCTCCATGTCGGGCGCACGCGCGACGAGACGGCGCTTCGCATCCAGGGCGAAGGAGCCGCCCGCGAGCACCCGCCCGTCGCCCGCGCCCGCGCCGTTGACCCAGGCGAGCGGCAGCCCCGTCTCGGCGACGCGGGCGAGTGCCGCCTGCATCCTGGTCTCCTCGTCCTCCCCGGCGAGTGCAAGGGCGTCCAGGACGACGAGGAGGTCGGCCCCGGTCTCGGCCAGCGCCTCCGCCGCGTCCGCCGTATTCATGTCGGCGCCGACCATGGCCCCGACGCCCAGGCCGTCGATCCGCCAGGGCCCCCGCAACGGCCCCGTTGCGAGCGGATCGCCCGCCTCCGGCACGTGCCGGGCGCACCGGTCGGCGACGGCGCCGCCCCGCAGTAGGAAGGCGCCGTCGAAGGGGCGGCCATCCTCCAGGTAGGGCGCGCCGACGACCAAAGGCGGCCCCTCGGCGGTCGCGCCCGCGAGCCCGTCCAGCGCCCGCCCGGCCTCGGCCGCGAGCGGGGGCCAGGGGGTGAGCACCCCGAGCGGCGCCCCGGTGAGCGCGAGGCGCGGGCAGACGACGAGCCCGGCCCCCGCCCGCCGCGCCGCACGGTAGGCGTCGCCGATGCGGCGGGCGTTGCCCGCGACGCCGCCGGGAACCGAGGCCGCCTGGACCAGCGCCAGGGTGAAGGTATCCGGCATGGGGCTTCTCCCGTGGAGCGTGTCGGCCTTCGACCGATGATCGCCGCCGCTTCCGTTCCTGGCAAGCGGCCGCTACCTTCCGGCGGCGGGCGGACGGGAAGGATCGGATGGATCGGCTCCAGGGGATGGAGGTCTTCATCAAGGTGGCGCAGCAGGGGGGGCTCTCGGCCGCCGCCGGCCAGCTCGGCATGGCGAAGTCGACGGTGAGCAAGCACGTCGCCGCGCTGGAGGCGAGGCTCGGGGTGCGGCTTCTCAATCGCACGACGCGCCAGCTCGCCCTCACCGAGTTCGGCCAGCGCTACCTCGAGACGGTCCTGCCGATCCTGCAGAGCCTCGAGGAGGCGGAATGTTCGCTCGCCCGGCTCAGCGTCGAGCCGAAGGGGCGGCTTCGGGTCAACGCGCCGATGTCGTTCGGCCAGCGCCACCTCGCCCCGGCGCTGGTGCGCTTCATGCGCCGCTACCCCGATATCCGGGTCGACCTCACGCTCAACGACCGCCGGGTCGACCTCATCGAGGAGGGCTACGACGTGGCGCTGCGCATCGGCCGCCTGGAGGACAGCGGCCTGATGGCAAGACGGCTCGCCCGGCTGCCGCGCGTCTGCGCCGCGAGCCCCGTCTACCTTGCCGAGGCCGGCACGCCCGAAGCGCCCGAGGACCTGCGCGGCCACAACTGCCTGCGCTACGCCTACAGCCCGACCCCGAGCGAGTGGATCTTCGAGGATGGGGACGGGGAGAAGCGGGTGCGGATCGACGGCGGCTTTGCCGCCAACAACGGCGACGTGCTGACCCAGGCCGCGATCGCCGGGCTCGGCGTCGTCTACCATCCCCGCTTCCTGGTGGAGGCGGCGCTTCGGGACGGGCGCCTCGTCCCCCTGCTCCAGGCCTACGCGGCCCCGGCGGTCGACCTCCACGCCGTCTTCGCGCCGCAGCGCCCGCCGCCGCTCAAGATCCGGATCCTCGTCGACTTTCTCGTCGCCGCCTTCAAGGACCTGGAGGCCGTTCCTTGAGGCGGGCCGTCGTCGTCGGCGCCGGCATCGTCGGGACCAGCGCCGCCCTGTTCCTGCAGGACGACGGCTGGGCGGTGACGCTGCTCGACCCCCTGCCGCCCGGGCAGGGCACGTCCTTCGGCAATGCCGGCATCGTCAGCCTGGGCTCGGTGCTGCCGGTCGGCGAACCCCGACTCTGGCGCCGGGTGCCCGCGATGCTGCGCGACCCCGGGGGCGCCCTCCGCCTGCGCCGGCGCGACCTGCCCCGCCTCGCCCCCTGGCTCTGGCGCTTCCTGCGCGCCTCCCGCCCCGATCGGGTCGAGGCGTCGACGACGGCCCTCGCCCCCCTCCTCGCCGCCGCCGATCGGGCGCACGACGCCGTCATCCAGCGGGCGGGCCTGGGCGACCTCGTCCACCGCGTCGGCTGGCTGAAGGTGGCGATGAGCGAAGCCGCGATGCTGCAAGCGACAGCCAGGGAGCGCGCCGCCTACGCCCGTTTCGGCATCCCGCACGAGACCCTGGACGCCGACGGCGTGCGGGCGCTGGAGCCGGCGCTGGGCGAGGGGGTGCGGGCGGGGCTCTTCCTGCCGCAAAACCGGGCCGTACGGAACCCCGCCGCCTACGTCGCCGGCATCGCCGAAGCCTTCGTTCGGCGTGGCGGCCGGATCGTGCGCGGCCGAGCCGAGGCGATCGAGACGGCGGACGGGCGGGCCACCGCCGTGCGCCGCGCGGGCGGCGACCTTCCGGCCGACCTCGTCGTCCTCGCGGCCGGCGCCTTCTCGGCCCCCTTGGCAAGGCCGCTCGGCCTGCGCCCCCCCTTGCGCGCCGAACGCGGCTACCATGCGATGCTGCCGCACCCGCCCGTCACCCTGACCCGCCCGGTCCAGTGCCTGGAGCACGGCTTCGTCCTCGCCCCCATGCAGGGCGGCCTGCGCCTGACGAGCGGGGTCGAGCTTGCCGGTCTCGACG
>JAGRGG010000186.1:0-951 GCA_020445645.1 Geminicoccaceae bacterium
CCAGATGGCGGTCCACGTGCCGCTCTCGCTCGAGGCGCAGCTGGAAGCGCGCGTCCTCATGATGAGCACGAACAACATCCTCTCGCCCGCCAACGGCAAGCCGATCATCGTGCCGACCCAGGACATCGTGCTGGGCCTCTACTACCTGAGCCTGATGCTCGAGGACGAGCCCGGTCAGGGCATGGTGTTCACCGACGTCGACGAGGTGCAGCACGCGCTCGCGGCCAAGGTCGTCACCCTGCACACGAGGATCAAGGCGCGCGTCGACGGGATGAACGGGGACGGCGAGGTCGAGACCCGGATCGTCGAGACGACGCCGGGGCGGATGCTGCTCTGCGAGATCCTGCCCTTGCACCGGAACATCAGCTTCGAGCGGCTCATCAACCGGATCCTGACCAAGAAGGAGGTGAGCCAGGTCATCGACGAGGTCTACCGCCACTGCGGGCAGAAGGAGACGGTGATCTTCGCCGACCGGCTGATGACGCTGGGCTTCACCTACGCGGCCAGGGCCGGCATCTCGTTCGGCAAGGACGACATGATCATCCCGCCGGCGAAGCAGGCGCTCGTCGGCCAGACGCAGGCGCTGGTGAAGGAGTACGAGCAGCAGTACGCCGACGGCCTGATCACGAAGCACGAGAAGTACAACAAGGTCGTCGACGCGTGGCAGAACTGCTCGGACAAGGTGGCCGAGGAGATGATGGCCTCGATCCAGGCGGTGCAGAAGGTGAGGAAGGAGGACGGGCGCTTCCATCAGCCGAACGCGATCTGGATGATGGCGCACTCGGGCGCCCGCGGCTCGGCGGCGCAGATCAAACAGCTCGCGGGGATGCGTGGCCTGATGGCGAAGCCGTCGGGTGAGATCATCGAGACCCCGATCATCGCCAACTTCAAAGAAGGGCTGTCGGTCCTCGAATACTTCAACTCCACCCACGGCGCCCGCAAGGGCCTCGC
>JAGRGG010000186.1:988-4284 GCA_020445645.1 Geminicoccaceae bacterium
GTCGACGTGGCGCAGGACTGCATCATCGTCGAGGACGACTGCGGCACGACGCAGGCGATCACGATCACCGGCAGCGCCGAGGAGGGCGAGCTGGGCGAGCGTCTCCTCGGCCGCACCACGGTCGAGGACGTGCCCGACCCCCGCACGGGCGAGGTGCTGGTGGGCGCGCAGACGCTCATGACCGAGGACCACGTCCGGGTCGTCGAGGCGGCGAACGTCGACACGGTGCGGGTGCGCTCGGTGCTCACCTGCGAGAGCAAGGGCGGCGTCTGCGGCCTGTGCTACGGCCGCGACCTCGCGCGCGGCACGCCGGTCAACATCGGCGAGGCCGTCGGCGTCATCGCCGCCCAGTCNNATCGGCGAGCCGGGCACGCAGCTCACCATGCGCACGTTCCACATCGGCGGCGCCGCGCAGGGGCAGGCCGAGCAGAGCCAGGTCGAATCCCCGGTCGACGGCACGGTGCGGATCCTCAACCCCCGCCTCGTCAAGGACAGCCAGGAGCGGCTGGTCGTGCTCGGGCGCAACTCGGAACTCGTCGTCTACGACGAGGTCGGCCGCGAGAAGCTGCGCCACAAGCTGCCGAACGGCACCCGGCTTCGGGTCCAGCCCGACGACGCGGTGACGCGCGACCAAGTGCTGGCCGAGTGGGACCCCTTCACGCTCCCGGTCGTCACCGAGGCGGCGGGCGCCGTCGTCCTCCAGGACATGGTGGAGGGGGTCTCCTTTCGGGAGACCGTCGACGAGACCACCGGCAAGGCGTCGAAGGTGCTGATCGACTGGCGGCAGAGCGCCCGCCAGGGCAATCTGCGCCCGTCGATCGTGCTCCAGGACGAGAAGGGCGACCCCGTCATCCTGCCGTCGGGCAACGAGGCGCGCTACTACCTGCCGGTCGGCGCCATCCTCAACATCGACCAGGGGGCGAAGGTCAGCGCCGGCGACGTGCTGGCCCGGCTGCCGAAGGAGGCGACGAAGAGCCGCGACATCACGGGCGGCCTGCCGCGCGTGGCCGAGCTGTTCGAGGCGAGAAAGCCGAAGGACCCGGCGATCATCGCCGAGATCGACGGCAAGATCGAGTTCGGCAAGGACTACAAGAACAAGCGCCGGCTCAAGATCGTGCCGTCCCTGGAGGACCAGGAGCCGGTCGAGTACCTGATCCCCAAGGGCCGGCACGTCATCGTCCAGGAGAGCGACCTCGTGAAGCCGGGCGACCTCATCGTCGACGGCAACCCGGTGCCGCACGACGTGCTGAAGGTGCTCGGCGTCGAGGCGCTGGCGCAGTTCCTCGTCGACGAGATCCAGGCCGTCTACAAGCTCCAGGGCGTGCGCATCAACGACAAGCACGTCGAGGTCATCGTCCGGCAGATGCTCCAGAAGGTCGAGATCGTCGAGCCCGGCGACACGACCTTCCTCATCGGCGAGCAGGTGGACGCGGTCGAGTTCGAGCGCGTCAACGAGCGGATGGTCAACGAGGACCGCAGGCCCGCCCAGGCCCACCCGGTGTTCCAGGGGATCACGAAGGCGAGCCTGCAGACGCAGAGCTTCGTCTCCGCCGCCTCCTTCCAGGAGACGACCCGGGTGCTTACCGAGGCCGCGTTCATGGGCAAGACCGACCGCCTCGTCGGCCTGAAGGAGAACGTCATCGTCGGCCGCCTCATCCCGGCCGGGACGGGCGGGGTGCTGCCCCGCCTGAAGAAGCTGAAGGGCGAGGAGGACCGCTTCGCCGCGCCCGAGGAGGTGGGTCCCGACGACACGCCGATGCGCCTGCCGGAGTTCTCCGGCTTCGCGTCGGGCGAATAGGCGGGCAAGACCGCGACGGGAAGGGAAAGGCCCGGCCGCTTTCGAGGCGGTCGGGCCTTTTCTTCTTCCGCTTCGATCCCATCTAGGGTCGGGCCGGCGGGACGGCCCGCGCCCTTCCCCCTTGCCTGGGGTTGACGCGGGTGCCGTTGCGCTTTAGAACGCCGCACGCTTACTTTGATGCTGGTGGTGACCCTTAGCGGATCAGACGCAGCATCGGTATCAAGGCGACCGTGACACTTTGCTCGAAACGGGGCCGGAGCCGGCACGCCGGCTCGCGGCCCGTCCGCTTCGAGCGACGCCCCGTTTTCGTCGCCGCCCCGTCAGGAGCCTTGTCGAGACCATGCCGACCATCAACCAGCTGGTGAACCAGGGCCGCAAGTCGCCCGCCGAACGCAACAAGGTGCCGGCCCTCGAGGCCTGCCCGCAAAAGCGCGGCGTGTGCACGAGGGTCTACACGACGACGCCGAAGAAGCCGAACTCGGCCCTGCGCAAGGTCGCCAAGGTGCGTCTGACCAATTCGCGCGAGGTCATCTCGTACATTCCCGGCGAAGGGCATAACCTGCAGGAGCACTCCGTTGTGCTGATCCGCGGCGGCCGCGTGCGCGACCTGCCCGGCGTTCGCTACCACATTCTGCGCGGTGTGCTCGATACTCAGGGCGTTTCGGACCGCAAGCAGAGCCGTTCGAAATACGGGGCGAAGAAGCCGAAGTGACGTCTGCTGGGGGGACGTCATCCGGACCAATTCGCCTCAAGTGAATTTGCTCAGGATCTCAGTCTTCCCGCAAACCGTCAGAGTGATTTGATCGCCGTTCTGCCCAGCCGTTCGAAATCCCAGCCTTCGCTGGGATGACGGAGCCTCCGGCGGGAAGTTCGGAAGAAAGAAGGAAAAGAAACGATGTCACGTCGTCGTCGCCCGGAAAAGCGGGAAATCCTGCCCGATCCCAAGTTCGGGGATCTGGTGCTGTCGAAGTTCATGAACAACCTTATGTATGACGGCAAGAAGTCGGCTGCCGAGCGTATCGTCTATGGCGCGCTCGACACGATGGAAACCAAGGCCAAGGCCGATCCGGTGCAGCTGTTCCACGATGCTCTTAACAACGTTAAGCCGCAGATCGAGGTCCGCTCCCGCCGCGTCGGCGGTGCCACCTATCAGGTGCCCGTCGAGGTTCGTCCCGAGCGTGCCCAGGCGCTGGCCATCCGCTGGCTGATCGCCGCGGCGCGCAACCGTCCGGAAACGACCATGTCCGCGCGCCTTTCGGGCGAACTGCTCGATGCTGCCAACAACCGCGGCAACGCGGTCAAGAAGCGCGAAGACACGCACCGCATGGCCGACGCCAACAGGGCCTTCTCGCACTACCGCTGGTAAGGCGGCGGCAAGTCACGAGACTGTCACAGATTTAAACCAAAGGGCGGAGCCTCACCCGGTTCCACCCAAACTCGTCAAGGAAACGATCATGGCACGCAGCCATCCGCTCGAGAAATACCGCAACATCGGTAT
>JAGRGG010000187.1 GCA_020445645.1 Geminicoccaceae bacterium
GCTTTCGCTGGCTGCACCGCGCCGTCGTCCGCCCGGGCGAGGCCGAGGTCGCGCGCAACCCCCGCGCCCGCTCGGCCCGGCTGCGCGCGGCGCTGCGCTGCGCCGCCAACGCCGGCGAAGGCGCCGGCGAAGGGGCGGGGAGGGCCGCCTGATGCCCCGCTACGGCTGGCTGCTCGTGGTCCTGATCGTCGCCAGCGCCTTCGGCGTCTACCAGTTGAAGCACGCCGTCTGGCGGGCCAGGGTCGAGCTTCGCCAGACCGAGGCGGCGATCGCGAAGGAGACCTGGGACGTGCGCCGCCTGGAGGCCGACCTCGCCTTTCTCACCCGCCCCACCCGGCTCGCCGACCTCGCGGGGCGGGTCGGGATGCGCCCCGCCACGGTGGAGCGGGTGGTCGAGGCCCGGCAGATCGGCCGCCGCCGGGCGCTCGAACTCGCCCGCACGGTCGTCCCGGTCGAACTCGTCTCGGGGGGGCGGGTCGAACTGCGCTTCAAGCCGCCGGTCACGTTCGTGCTCGACGCGGGCGAGGGGCGCTGATGGTGCTGTTCGCCAGCCGCGACGCCGGGACCCGGAGCCTGCGCCGGGCGAGGCTCAGGCTGCGCGTCCTCATGGCGGTCTTCGTCCTCGCCTTCTTCAGCGTCGGCCTCCGGCTCGTCGACCTCACGACTGGGGCCCGCGCCACGAAGCCCCAGGTGCTGAGCCTGCGGCGGGGGGACGGCGCCCCCGACATCGGCAGGGCCGACATCCTGGACCGGCGCGGCGTCACGCTCGCCACCAACCTGCGCGTCAACTCGGTCATCGCCGACCCGTCCAGGGTCAACTTCCCCGAGCGCGCGGCCCACCGGCTCGCGGACGCCCTCGGCCTGAACGAGGCGGCGCTGCTGGCCCGGCTGAAGCGGGGCGGGCGCTTCGCCTGGATCAAGCGCCGGATCTCGCCCCGAGAGGAGGCGCTCGTCAAGGACCTGGGCCTGCCGGGCGTCGCGCTCCAGCCCGACGAGGAGCGGGTCTACCCGCAAAAGAACCTCGTGAGCCACGTGCTGGGATTCACGGGCGACGACAACCAGGGCCTCGCCGGGATCGAGCTTGCCGAGCAGGACCGCCTCGTCGGCGGCGAGGCGAAGGGCAAGGGGCCGCTCGTCCTCTCCATCGACGTGGCCGTGCAGAACGTCGTCCGCGAGGCGACGATGAAGGCGTTCCTGCGCTTCCACGCCAAGGGCGCCTGCGCCATCGTCTTCGACACGAGGACGCGCGCCTTCCTCTCCCTCGTCAGCCTGCCGGACTTCGACCCGAACCGCGCGACGCGGGAGCCGTCCACGAACCGGCAGAACCGTTGCAGCGGCCACACCTACGAGCTGGGGTCCCTGTTCAAGATCTTCACGACCGCCTTCGCCCTCGACGCGGGCGCCGCCAGCCTGTTCGACCGCCTCGACGCGAGCCAGCCCCTCTACATCGGCCGCCACCCGATCCACGACGACCACGCGAAGTTCCGCTGGCTCACCGTGCCCGAGGCGTTCGCCTTCTCCTCCAACATCGGCATGGTGCGGCTCATCCAGAAGGTGGACGACCCCGAGCGCCAGAAGGGCTTCCTGCGCCGGCTCGGCCTGTTCGGCACCTCGAAGGTGGAACTCCCCGACACCCGCCCGCCCCTCCTGCCGCGCCGCTGGCCCTTCATCACCCAGGCCACCGTCGCCTACGGCCACGGCATCGCGGTGAGCCCCGTCAACTACGTCGAGGCGGTGGCGAGCCTGATCGACGACGGCCGCTTCAGGCCCGGCACCGTCCTGCGCCGCGGCCTTGAGGACGTGCCGCCGGGCGAGCCCGTCGTCGCCGCGAAGACGGTGCGGGACATGCGCTGGCTGCTCTGGCTCACGACCGACCGGGGCACGGGGGACCAGGCGCGGCTGGACCGCTACCTCACGGGGGGCAAAACCGGCACGGCCGACAAGGCGGTCTACGGCCGGGGCTACGTCAAGGGCGCCGTCGTCGCCTCCTTCGTCAGCGTGCTGCCGGTCGACGACCCCCGCTACCTCGTCCTCGTCACCCTCGACGAGCCGCAGGGCGACGCGGCGACGCACGGGTTTCGCTACGGCGGCTGGACGGCGGCCCCCGTCGCCGCCGAGATCATCGAGCGCGTCGGCCCGCTCCTCGGCCTGGAGCCGAGCCCGCCCGAGGCCCGCGCCCGGATGGAGGCGCGGCTCCAGGTCTACCCGGCGATGAACGGGCACAGCCACGAGACGGAGGAAGGCCTTGCGGCTGTCCGACTTGACCCTTGAGGAGGGCACGATCGAGGGGGCCGACGCCGAGGTCGAAGGGCTGTCCCTCGACGCGCGGGGCGTGCTTCCGGGCGACCTGTTCGCCGCGCTCAAGGGGTCCCGCTTCGACGGCCGCCGCTTCGTGGGCGAGGCCTTGAAGAACGGCGCCGTCGCGGTGCTCACGGGGGAAGAAGGGCCGCTCGAGCCCCTGCCGGTGCCGGTCGTCCGGGCCCGGGATCCCCGCGGGGCGCTCGCCCGGATGGCGGCCCGGCTCTACCCGAAGCGCCCCGCCTTCGTCGCCGCCGTGACCGGCACCAACGGCAAGACCTCGATCGCCGCCTTCGCGCGGCAGCTCTGGACGCTGGCCGGGCTCAGGGCGGCGAGCCTCGGCACGCTCGGCCTCGAAGGGGACGCGGCGCTGGACGCGCCGAAGCTCACGACCCCGGACGCCGTCTCCCTGCACCGGATCCTGGAGGGTCTGGCGGGGGCGGGGGTCGGGCGCCTCGTCCTGGAGGCGTCGAGCCACGGCCTCGACCAGCGGCGGCTGGAGGGGGTGGCCTTCGACGCCGCCGCGTTCTCCAACCTCAGCCGCGACCATTTCGACTACCACGGGAGCGAGGCCGCCTACCTCACGGCGAAGCGGCGGCTGTTCTCGGACCTGCTGCGGCCGGGCGGGATCGCCGTCCTCAACGCCGACGCGCCCCAGTTCGAGGGTCTCGCCGAGGCGGCGCGGGCGCGGGGCGCCCTGGTCTGGGACTACGGGTTCAAGGCCCGCCGCCTGCGGCTCGACGCCGTGACGCCCCACGCCCACGGCCAGCGCCTCGACCTCACCCTGGAGGGGCGCGAGGCGGGCGTCGATCTCGGCCTCGTCGGCGCGTTCCAGGCGCACAACGTGCTGGCGGCGCTGGGGCTCGCCGTCGCGGGCGGGCTCGATCCTTCGCGGGCCGTCGGCCTCCTGCCCCGCCTGCAAGGCGTGCGCGGGCGGATGGAGCTGGCCTGCCGCCACCCGAACGGTGCTCCGGCCTTCGTCGACTACGCCCACACCCCGGACGCGCTCGAAAAGGCGCTGCTCGCGCTGCGCCCGCACGCGAAGGGCAGGCTCCTCGTCGTCTTCGGCTGCGGCGGCGACCGCGACCCCGGCAAGCGCCCGCTCATGGGCGGGGTCGCGGGCCGGCTCGCCGACCGGGTCTGGGTGACGGACGACAACCCCCGCACCGAGGATCCGGGGGCGATCCGGGCCGCGATCCTCGCCGCCTGCCCCGAGGGCCGGACGGTCGAGGCGGGCGACCGGGCGGCGGCGATCCTGGACGCGCTCAAAACCCTCGGGCCGGACGACCTGCTCCTCGTCGCGGGCAAGGGGCACGAAACCGGGCAGACCGTCGGCGACCGGATGCTGCCCTTCGACGACGCCCTGGTGCTGCGCGACGCCGCCCGCCTTGCCGGGGGTGCCGCCTGATGTGGACGGCCCCGATATGGACGGCCAGCGACGCGGCAAGGGCCACGGGTGGGGGTACCGGGGGGGACTGGCGGGCCGGGCGGGTCGTCATCGACAGCCGGGCCGTCGGCGAGGGCGACCTCTTCGTGGCGCTCAAGGGGCCGAACCACGACGGGCACCGCTTCGTCGCCGACGCGCTGGGCAGGGGGGCCGCCGCCTGCATGGTGGCCGAGGGCGTGGCGGGCGAACGGCTGCTCGTCGTCGGCGACACGCTGGAGGGGCTGACCCTGCTCGGCCGGGCGGGGCGGGCGAGGGCCAAGGCCCGCGTCGTCGGGGTCACGGGCAGCGTCGGCAAGACCACGACGAAGGAGGCGCTGCGCCGCGTGCTGGGCGGCTTCGGGGCGGTCCACGCCGGCCTCGCCTCGCACAACAACCATTGGGGGGTGCCGCTCACGCTGGCCAACCTGCCCCCGGACGCGAACTTCGCCGTCGTCGAGATGGGGATGAACCGCGCGGGCGAGATCGAGGCCCTCACCGACATGGCCCGGCCGCACGTCGCGCAGGTGACGATGGTGGCGCCGGCGCACCTCGCCTTCTTCGAGGGCGTGGAGGCGATCGCGCGGGCGAAGGCCGAGATCTTCGAGGGGCTCGTCCCCGGCGGCGGCGCCGTCGTCAACCTGGACGCGCCGCACGCGGGCCTGCTGATCGGGGCGGCGGGACGCCGGGCCGGGCGGACCGTCACCTACGGCGCCGCCGAGGACGCCGACCTGCGGCTTACGGGCCTCGACGCCGGGCCGGACGGGAGCACGGTGGACGCGCTCGCCTTCGGCCGCCCCTTGCGCTTCGCCCTTGGCCTGCCGGGGCGGCACGGGGCGGTCAACGCGCTGGGCGTCCTCGCCGTCGTGGCGGCGCTGGGCCTGGACATCGACGCGGCGGCGGAACGCCTCGCCGGGCTGGAGGCGGGGGCGGGGCGGGGCGCGCGGCGGCTCCTGCCCGTGGACGGCGGCACGGCGCTCCTCCTCGACGAGAGCTACAACGCGAACCCGGCCTCGATGGCGGCGGCGCTCGACACGCTGGGGCGGCTGCCGGGGCGGCGGATCGCGGCCCTTGGCGACATGCTCGAACTGGGGCACACCTCGCCGGCGCTCCACGAGGGCCTGCTCCCCGCCGTGCTGGCGAGCGGGGCGGGCCTCGTCTTCACCGCGGGACCGATGATGCGACACCTCCACGACGCCCTGTCGGGGTCCCGGCGGGGCGCCCACGCCCCCGACGCCGCCGCCCTCGCCCCCCTCGTTCGGGCGGCCCTTCGCCCCGGCGACGCCGTCCTCGTCAAGGGCTCGCTCGGCAGCGCCATGCGCAAGGTCGTGGACGCCCTGGAAGGCTGATGCTCTACAACCTCCTCTACCCGCTCGCCGGCGATCTCCAGGTCTTCAACCTGTTCCGGTACCTCACCTTCCGCTCGGGCGGCGCCGTGGTGACGGCGCTCCTCGTCAGCTTCCTCATCGGGCCCGCGACGATCCGCTGGCTGCGGAAAAAGCAGCGCGAGGGCCAGCCGATCCGCCTCGACGGCCCCGAATCGCATTTGCTCACGAAGAAGGGCACGCCGACGATGGGCGGCGTCCTGATCCTGGTCTCGCTCACGGTCGCCACGCTTCTTTGGGCCGACCTCGCCAACGGCTACGTCTGGGTCGTCCTCCTCATTACCCTGAGCTTCGGCGGCGTCGGCTTCGCCGACGACTTCCTGAAGCTCACGAGGCGCTCGTCCGGGGGCCTGCGGAGCCGGCTCAAGCTGCTCTGGCAGTGCCTCATCGCCCTCGTCGCCGTCTCGCTCCTGATCCGCATCACCGGCGCGCCGCTCGCCACCAGCGTCGCCGTGCCGGTCTTCAAGGGGCTCTTCGTCCCGCTGGGCTTGGCCTTTCCCCTGTTCGGGATGCTGGTCCTCGTCGGCGCGTCCAACGCGGTCAACCTCACCGACGGCCTGGACGGGCTCGCCATCGTCCCGGTCATGATCGCCGCCGGCTGCTTCGCCCTCATCGCCTACCTCGCCGGCAACGTGATCTTCGCCGACTACCTCGGCATCCCCTACGTCGCCGGCACGGGCGAACTCGCCGTGTTCTGCGGGGCGATGGTCGGCGCGTCCTTGGGCTTCTTGTGGTTCAACGCGCCGCCGGCGATGGTCTTCATGGGGGACACGGGCTCGCTCGCCACCGGCGGGGCGCTCGGCTGCGTCGCCGTCGCCGTCAAGCACGAGCTGGTCCTCGGCATCGTCGGCGGGCTCTTCGTCCTGGAGGCGGTCTCGGTCATCGTCCAGGTGGCGTCGTTCAAGCTCACGGGGAGGCGCGTCTTTCGCATGGCGCCGCTTCATCACCACTTCGAGAAGAAGGGCTGGCACGAGCCGACGATCGTGATCCGCTTTTGGATCATCGCCTCGGTCCTGGCCCTCGTCGGCCTCTCCACCCTCAAGCTGCGCTAGGGGGGCGGGGATGCCGGGACTGGGTCGCTATCGGGGGCGGAAGGTCGGCGTGCTCGGCCTTGCCCGCAGCGGGCTTGCGGCGGCGCGGGCGCTGGCGGCGGCGGGGGCCGTCGTCCTCGCCTACGACGACGACGGGGCGAAGCTCGAGGCCTCCGGGCTGACGGGGGGCCGGCCGGACGACGTGGCCGAGCTCGCCCTCCTCGTGCCGAGCCCCGGCGTTCCCCTCACCCACCCGGCGCCGCACCCCGTGATCGCGGCGGCGCAGGCTGCCGGCGTGCCGGTCGTCGGCGACGTGCAGTTGTTCGTCGACGGGCTCGGGCCGGCGAATCGCCTCATCGGCGTCACCGGCACCAACGGCAAGTCGACGACCTCGGCGCTCATCCACCATTTGCTGCAACACGCGGGCGTGAGGGCCGTGCTCGGCGGCAATATCGGCCGGGCGGTCTTCGACCTCGGGGTGCTGCCGCACGAGACCGCCCTGGTCCTGGAGCTTTCCTCCTACCAGCTCGACCTCTGCCAGGATCTTCGCCCCGACGTCGCCGTCTGGCTCAACATGGCCCCCGACCACCTCGACCGGCACGGCGACATGGACGGCTACCTGCGGGCGAAGCGCCGCCTTTTCGATCAGCAAAGGCCGGAGGGGATCGCCGTCGTCGGGACCGACGACCCCTTGAGCCGTGCCGTCCACGCGGGGCTCGTCGCCGCCGGGCGCGACGCCCGCGCCGTCGCCGTCACCCACCCCGTCGAGAAGGGCGCCTTCGTCCGGGACGGCGTCCTCCACGAAGCGGCGGCGGGCGAAGCCGTGCCCGTCCTCGACCTCCGGCCCCTGCCGACCCTCAGGGGCGCCCACAACCACCAGAACGCCGCCGCCGCCTACGCGGCCCTCAGGGCGCTCGGCCTGAAGGGCGAATCCATCGTCCGGGGCTTCGCCACCTTCCCCGGCCTGCCGCACCGGATGGAGGAGGTGGCGAGGATCGGGGGCGTGCGCCTCGTCAACGACAGCAAGGCGACGAACCCGGACGCCGCGATGCGCAGCCTCGGCGCCTTCGAGAACGTCTTCTGGATCGCCGGTGGGCGGGCGAAGCCCGGCGGCTTTTGCGACCTCCGCCCGCACCTCGGCGCCGTGCGCCGGGCCTTTCTGATCGGCGAGGCGGCGCCCCTGATCGCCCGCGACCTGGGCGGCCTCGTCCCTTGCGTCGCGGCCGGCACCCTGGAGGCGGCGCTCGACGCGGCGCTCGACGCGGCGTCGGGGCTGGGGGAGGTCACGGTCCTCCTCGCCCCCGCCTGCGCGTCGTTCGACCAGTTCAGGAGCTTCGAGCACCGGGGCGACGCCTTTCGGGCGCTGGCCCGGGCCGCCGCCGGGAGGGCGCAGGGAGCATGACCGTCTTTTCCCGCACCGACCGCTCGATCCTCGGCCAGTGGTGGTGGACCGTCGACCGCGCCATGCTGGCGGGCTTCGCCGTCCTCGCGCTTTTCGGCGTCGTCATGGTGCTGGCGTCGAGCCCCGGGATCGCCAGGACCCTCAGGCTCTCCTCGGAGGGCTTCTTCATCGTCCGCCACCTCGTCTTCCTCGTCCCGGCCACCTGTCTCCTCCTCGCCGCCTCGCTCCTGGCGCCGCGCGGCGTGCTCCGCCTCGCCGTGGCGATGCTCGCCGTGTTCGGGGCCATGCTCCTCTCGACCCTCCTCTTCGCCCCCGAGATCAAGGGCTCCCACCGCTGGATCTTCCCCTTCGGCCTCCAGGTCCAGCCCTCCGAGTTCGTCAAGCCGGCGCTCGCCGTCGTGACGGCCTGGCTGCTCGCCCGCTTCGAGGGGCTGGCCGGGCTGCCGGAGGCCCTGCTCGCCGTCGGCGCCGTCGTCCTCGTCCTCGTCCTCCAGCCCGATTTGGGCATGACCGTGCTCACGCTCGCCGTGTTCGCGGCCCAGCTCTTCGTCGCCGGGCTCGGCTGGTTCTGGATCGCCGGGCTCGCCGGCATGGCGGTCGCGGGGCTGCTCGGCGCCTACGCCCTCTTCCCCCACGTCCAGGCGCGCATCGACGACTTCGTCGACCCCACGACCGAGGTGTATCAGGTCGAAAAGGCGATGGACGCCGTGGCGTCCGGGGGCCTGTTCGGCAAGGGACCGGGCGAAGGGCAGGTGAAGTTCACCCTGCCCGAGGCCCACTCCGACTTCGTCTTCGCCACCGCCGTCGAGGAGTACGGCGCCCTCGCCTGCCTCGCCGTCGTCGCCGTCTTCGCCACCATCGTGCTGCGCGGCCTCGTCCGGGTCCAGGCGTGCGAGGACCGCTTCGTCCAGCTGGCCGGGGCGGGGCTCGTCGTCCAACTGGGCCTCCAGGCGATCATCAACATGGCGGTCAACCTGAACCTGATGCCGACCAAGGGGATGACGCTCCCCTTCATCAGCTACGGCGGCTCGTCGATGCTCGCCCTCGCGTTCGGCATGGGGATGCTGCTGGCCCTGACGCGACGGGGCGCCCGGCTGCGATGAGGCCGCCGCTCGCCCTCGCGGCCGGCGGCACGGGGGGGCACCTGTTCCCGGCGCTGGCGCTCGCGGCCGAACTGGAGGCGCGGGGGCGGAAGGTCCTGCTCCTCACCGACGCGCGCGGTGCCCGCTTCCTGAAGGGCCGCCCGCACCGGCTCGTCACGGCCGGCAGCCCGTCGGGAGGCCCGGCCGCCGGGGCGGGGGGCTTGGCCCGCCTCGCGCTGGGCGCGCTGCAAAGCCTTCGCGTCCTGCGTCGGGAGCGGCCGGGGGCGCTCGCCGCGTTCGGCGGCTACGCTTCCGTGCCGCCCGCCGTCGCCGCGGCGCCCCTGCGGATCCCCTGCCTCCTCCACGAGCAGAACGCCGTGCTGGGCCGGGCGAACCGGCTGGTGGCGAAGCGGGCGCGGCTCGTGGCGCTCGCGTTCGCCGGAACGAAGGGCCTGCCGGCGGGGGTGGCGGCCAAGGCCGTCGTCGTCGGCAACCCGGTGCGCCCCGGCTTCGCCGCCGTGCCGCGCCCGCCCGCCGACGGGCGTTTCCATCTCCTCGTGCTGGGCGGCAGCCAGGGCGCTCGGGCGCTCTCCGACGCGGTGCCGGAAGCCGTCGCGGGCCTGTCCGCGGATCTGCGCGCCCGGCTGCGGGTCGCCCAGCAGTGCCGGCCCGAGGACCTGGGCCGGGTCGGGGCGGCGTACGATGCCGCCGGGGTCGCGGCCGAGCTTTCCGCCTTCTTCGACGACGTGCCGGCAAGGATGGCGGCGGCCGACCTCGTCGTCGCCCGCGCCGGCGCGTCCACCATCGCGGAACTTCTCGCGCTCGCCAAGCCCGCCTTCCTCGTCCCCTACCCGCACGCCGCCGACGACCACCAGCGGGCCAACGCCGAGGCGCTCGAGGCCGCGGGCGCCGCGAGGCTCTTCGTGCAGGCGGGGCCGGAATACGGCCTTGACGCCGGGCGTCTTGGAGAAGAGCTTGCGACGTTCATGAACGGGTCCGCCGCCTTGAAGACGATGGCCGAGGCCGCGGGCGCGCTGGCCCGTCCGGATGCCGCCGCCCGGCTCGCCGACCGTCTGCTCCAGATCGAACAGGAGGGCTTCGCTTGAGCCTGATGCGCTTCGACCCCGCCGCCACCGGCCCGGTCCACTTCATCGGCATCGGCGGCATCGGCATGTCGGGGATCGCCGAGGTTCTTATGACGCTGGGCTACCGGGTGCAGGGATCGGACGCGAAGGCCTCGAAGATCACCGACCGGCTGGTCGCGCTGGGCGCCGACTTCCACGAAGGGCAGCGGGCCGAGAACANNCGGCATGAGCGGCATCGCCGAGGTCCTGGTCTCGACGGGGTTCGCCGTCCAGGGCTCCGACGTGGCCGAGGGCGCCAACGTCGGGCGCCTGCGGGGTCTGGGCTGCCGGGTCGAGATCGGCCACGACCCGAAGAACCTGGGCGAGGCCCGGGTCGTCGTCGTCTCCTCGGCGGTGAAGGCGGGCAACCCCGAACTGGAGGCGGCAAGGTCGCTGCGCCTGCCGGTCGTCCGCCGCGCCGACATGCTGGCCGAGCTGATGCGCCTCAAGCGCTCGATCGCCGTCGCCGGCACCCACGGCAAGACGACGACGACCTCGATGGTGGCGGCCGTCCTCGACGCCGCCGGGTTCGACCCCACCGTCATCAACGGCGGGATCATCAACGCCTACGGCACCAACGCGCGCGTGGGCGGGAGCGACTGGATGGTGGTCGAGGCCGACGAGAGCGACGGCAGCTTCCTTCGCCTGCCCGCCCTCGTCGGCGTCGTCACCAACGTCGACCCCGAGCACATGGAGCACTACGGCGACTTCGACGCCGTGCGGGCGGCCTACGCCAGCTTCGTCGAGCGCCTGCCGTTCTACGGCTTCGGCGCCCTCTGCATCGACCACCCGGAGGTGCAGGCGCTCTACGCCGGCGTGCGCGACCGCCGCCTCGTCACCTACGGCTTCAGCCCGCAGGCGGACGTGCAGGGGCAGGGCCTCGTCGTCGACGCGAAGGGCTCGGTCTTCGACGTGCGGCTGCGCGACCGGATCGGGGGAGAGGAGACGCTCCTGAAGCGGGTCCGACTCGCGCTCCCCGGCCGGCACAACGTCTCGAACGCCCTCGCCGCCATCGCCGTCGCCGACGGGCTCGGCATCGGCGCCGCGGCCATGCGCCGGGCGCTGGCCGACCTGAAGGGGGTGAAGCGGCGCTTCACCGTGACGGGCACGGTCGACGGGATCACCGTCGTCGACGACTACGCCCACCACCCGGTCGAGATCCGGGCCGTGCTGGAGACGGCCAGGGCGGCGGGCGGGGGGCGGGTCGTGGCTGTCGTCCAGCCGCACCGCTACAGCCGCCTGCACGACCTGTTCGACGACTTCTGCCGCGCCTTCGGCGACGCCGACGCGGTCCTCGTCGCCCCGGTCTACGCGGCGGGCGAGGCGCCGATCCCGGGCGTCGACCGGGACGCCTTCGTCAGGGGGCTGGCCGCGCACGGCCAGCGCGAGGTGGGCGCGATCGAAGGGCCGGACGACCTCGCCGAGCGGGTCGACGCGCTGGCGGGGCACGGCGACATCGTCGTCTGCCTCGGCGCCGGCAGCATCACCGCCTGGGCGGGGGCGCTCCCGGCCGAACTCGCCCGCCGCCGGGGCGCGGCGGCGGCATGACGGCCCGCCTGCGCGCCGCCGACCTGCCCCCCCTTCGGGGCGTGGTGCGCGAGGGGGTGGGCCTCGCGCCGCTCACGTGGCTGCGCGTGGGGGGGACGGCCGACCTCGTCGTCAACCCCGCCGACGCGGGCGACCTCGCGGGCCTCCGCCGCGCCCTGCCGGCCGGGACCCCCCTCCTGCCGATGGGGGTCGCTTCCAACCTCCTCGTCCGCGACGGGCGCCTGCCGGGCGTCGTCGTCCGCCTCGGCGGGCCGCTCGCCCGGATCCAGGCGGAGGGGACCACCGTGATCGCCGGGGCGGGGGCGCTCGACCAGACCGTCGCCAGGGCGGCGGCCAAAGCGGGGATCGCCGGGCTCGAATGGCTGATCGGCATCCCCGGCACGGTGGGGGGGGCCGTTCGGATGAACGCGGGCGCGTTCGGCGGCGAGACGGCGGGGCGCCTCCTCTGGGCCGAGGTCATGGACGGGGACGGCGGGGTCCACCGCCTGACGCCGGCCGAGATCGGCTTTTCCTACCGGGAGTCCGGGCTCGGCCCCGGCCTCGTCGTGCTCCGCGCCGCGTTCGCCGGGACCGCGAGCGATCCGGCGCCCGTCCTGGCCCGGATGGACGCGATCCGCGCCGAGCGCGAGGCGAGCCAGCCCGTGCGGGTGGCGACCGGCGGGTCGACCTTCAAGAACCCGGAAGGCCAGAAGGCGTGGCGGCTCGTCGACCGGGCCGGCTGCCGCGGCCTGCGGCTGGGCAGGGCGACGGTGTCCGAGAAGCACTGCAACTTCCTCGTCAACACGGGGGGCGCCACGGCGGCGGAGGTCGAGGGGCTGGGGGAGGACGTGCGGCGCAGGGTGAAGGACGCGACGGGGGTGACGCTCGAGTGGGAGATCGTCCGCGTCGGCGAGCCGGTCGCTTCGCAGGTGGCCGCGTGAGCCGGCCCAACGATCGTCACGTCGCGGTGCTCATGGGCGGGCGCAGCGCCGAGCGCGAGGTGTCGCTCGTCTCGGGCGCCGCCTGCGCCGACGCGCTGGAGCGGCGGGGATTCCGCGTCGACCGGATCGACCCCGGCCCCGACCTCGCCCGGCACCTCGCCGACCTGCGGCCCGACGCCGTCTTCAACGCGCTCCACGGCCGCTTCGGCGAGGACGGACGGGTCCAGGGCCTGCTCGACTGGATCGGCGTCCCCTACACCCACTCGGGCCTGCTCGCCTCCGCGATGGCGATGGACAAGCCGGTCGCCTGCCGGCTCTTCGGCGCCGCGGGCCTGCGCTGCCCCGAGGGCCGGACCACGACGCTGGGCGACCTGCTCGCGGACGGGCTGCCCTTGCCGCCGCCCGTCGTCGTCAAGCCGGCGGCGGAGGGGTCCAGCGTCGGGGTCGTCATCCTGCCCGACGGCGACCTCGGCCCGCTGAAGGAGAGGAACGACCTCGACCCCGGCCAGCGCGTCATGGTCGAAACCTACGTGCCGGGGCTCGAACTCACCTGCGCCGTCTTGGGCGACCGGCCGCTCACCGTGACCGAGATCGCGCCGAACGCGGGCTTCTACGATTACCGGGCGAAGTATACCGAAGGCTGCGCAACCCACCGCCTGCCCGCCGTCCTGCCCGCGGGGATCCACGAGACGGTCCTGGAATGGGCGCATAAAGCGCACCGGGCCCTCGGTTGCCGGGGTGTCAGCCGGGCCGACTTCCGTTATGATCCTGACCTAGGTCAGGAGGGCCTCTTCATTCTTGAGGTCAACACCCAGCCCGGCATGACGCCCTTGTCCCTGGTTCCGGAGCAGGCGTCGCACTGCGGCATTTCCTTCGATGATCTGGTGGTCGGACTCGTGGACGGGGCGCGATGCGACAGCTAGGCCGAATCGCGAGGCGGGCGCAGCTCGCCGCTACCCGCCGCCGGCCGAAGCCCCGCTGGCTGCGCCCGGTCGTGGCCGCCGCCGCGGCGCTCGCCCT
>JAGRGG010000188.1 GCA_020445645.1 Geminicoccaceae bacterium
TCGCGCCCGAACTTCTCGCCCATGAACCCCTGCAGGAGCCGGTCGCGGGCGGGCTCGAGGGTGGCATACGGAAGGACGAAGGTGACGCAGCCGCCCCGCCGCTCCATCTCGAGGCGCAGCCTGAAGACGACGCAGGCGTTGTTCGGCCGCGTGATCGCGGCGAAGCGCGGGTTGGTCTCCATCCGCTCGAAGCGGAACTCGACCGGGGCCACCGGGGTGAAGGCCTGGGCGAGGTCGCGCAGGAGGAGGCGGACGAGGCGCTCGATGAGCGCCGTCTCGATCGTCGTGTAGGGCCGGCCCTCGACCCTGGACCCCCCGGCGCCTCGACGGCCGCCGAGCAGCACGTCGACGATCGCGTAGATGAGCGGGCCGTCGACCGCGACGAGGCCGAAATCGTCCCACTCGACCGCGCGGAAGACCGAGATCATCGCCGGCAGCGGCACCGAGTCCAGGTAGTCGCCGAAGCGCTGGGCGCCGATGGTCTCGAGGCCCACGTCGACGTTCTCGGCGGTGAAGTGCCGGGCGCTCGTCGTCAGCATCCGCTCCAGCCGGTCGAGGACCACCTCGAGCATCGGCAGGCGCTCGTAAGTGACGCCGCGCCGGTTGACGAGCGAGAGGAGGCCCCGCCGCTCGACCCCTTCCCCGTCGCCCCCGGCGCCGATGAGGCCGTCGATCTCGTCCTGGTCGAGGTCCCGGCCCGTGCTCCGGCCCCGGTCCTCGGCGTCGTCACCCGTCCCCCATTCGGCCGCGAGGGCCTCCTGGTCGGTCGCATCCTTGTCGGTCTCGTCGCTCATCGTCGCCTCCGCCGGCCCTACTGGACCAGCATCTCCTTGACCAGCACGTCGGCGACCCGCACGGGCTCGATCGCGTGGTTGATGCGGGCCAGCATCTCCTCCTTCAGCCGCTGCAACCCCGGCGCCCCCTCGACGTCGCGGGGGGTGAGCGAGCGCAGGTAGAGCTGGAAGCTGTCCATGACGCGGGGCATCAGCCCCTGGATCGCCGCCTCGTCGCCCGCCCCGCCGACCTCCAGGCTGACCCTGAGCTTCATGAAATGCGTGCGCTTGCCCGTGCCCTGCAAATTGACGACGATGTCCGGCAGGCTGACGAAGGCCGGGCCTTGCGCCGCCGGGGGGCCGCCGTGGCCGTCGCCCCCTTGCGCCTCGCCGTGCCCGCCGGCTTCCGGCCTGGCGGCCTCGCCGCCGTGCCCGCCGTCCTCGGCCCCGCCGTGCGCCGCGGCCGCTTCCGCCGCCCCGCCGCCGCCGAAGAGGCCCATGAACCACGCGCCGCCGCCGCCGCCCGCGAGCAGGAGGACGCCCGCCACGATGATCGGGAGCTTGCCCTTCTTCTTCGGGGCTTCCCCCTCCGCCGCCGCCGTCTTCGCCGCTGCCGCCATCGTTCCACCACCGCTGCTTGCTTGCCTAGGCGATCCGGTCGCCGTCCTCCCCTTGGTCTAGGGCAACAAAGTTAAGGAGTGGTTGCGACGGGGCGGAATCGGCCCGCCCGGCAGGTTCTGCCGGGCAGAACCTGCCGCCCCCGCCCCCGCCCGGCATGGCAAACGGCGCTTAACCACGTTTGGCACGGAAGTTGGAAGGAGGCGGGCGGAGGTGCCGTATCATGGACAACACGTCGTACATCGCGCTCAGCCGGCAGATGGTCCTGCAACGCCAGATGGACCTCGTCGCCAACAACATCGCCAACGCCGCCACGTCGGGCTTCAAGGGCCAGAAGATGGTCTTCGAGGAGGTGCTGGAGGACGCGGGCGCGAGGAAGCCCGTGAGCTTCGTCCAGGACGTGGGCGTCATGCGCGACCTCTCGCCCGGCGCCCTCACGACGACCGACAATCCCTTCGACCTCGCCGTCGGCGGCGACGGCTGGTTCACGGTCGGGACCCAGGACGGCCCCCGCTACACGCGCAACGGCAACTTCATGCTGAGCGCCGAGGGCCGGATCGTCACCAACGAGGGCCTGCCCCTCCTGGATGAGGGCGGCGCCCCCCTCACCCTCCCCGCCGGCGACCGCAGGATCGCCGTCGCCCGGGACGGCACGGTCTCCACCCCGGCCGGCGTCGTCGGCCGCATCGCCCCCGTCGCCTTCGCCGACGGCCAGCAGATGAAGCCCATCGGCAGTTCCTTGTACGAAACCGACGAGCCCCCCCTCCCCGCCGAGGGCGCTTCCATCGTCCAGGGCGCCGTCGAGGGCTCGAACGTCCAGCCCGTGCTCGAGATGACCCGGATGATGGAGACGGTGCGCGCCTTTCAGAACACCCAGCGCCTGCTCGAAACCCACCACGACCTCGTCCGCCGCGCCGTCGAGCAGAACCTGAGCAACCAAGCCTGATATTCAGAAGCCATAGTTAAAGGACAATACCCATGCGCTCCCTCGGTGTCGCCGCGACGGGCATGATGGCCCAGCAGCTCCACGTCGACGTGATCTCGAACAACATCGCCAACATGACGACGACCGGCTACAAGCGCCACCGTCCCGAGTTCCAGGACCTCCTCTACCAGGACCTCCGCCGCGTCGGTGCCTCGTCCTCCGCGGACGGCGGCGTCGTGCCCGCCGGCGTCCAGCTCGGCCTCGGCGTCAAGACGGCCGCCGTCTACCGGATCAACGAGCAGGGGATCATGGTCAACACCGAGAACAAGCTCGACCTCGCCATCCAGGGCGAGGGCTTCTTCATCGTCGACCTCCCTTCCGGCGAGAGCGGCTACTCGCGCTCCGGCAACTTTCAATTGAGCCCCGAAGGCGCCCTCGTCACCGCCGACGGCTACCCCGTGAGCCCCGGCATCACCGTCCCCGCGAACACCGTCGAAGTGGCGATCAGCCCGGACGGGATGGTCTCCGCCAAGGTCGACGGGCAGGCGGACCTCGTCGAGGTCGGCCAGATCGAGCTTGCCGCCTTCGTCAACCCGGCGGGCCTGGAGGAGGTCGGCGACAACATCCTGAAGGAGACCCCCGCCTCGGGCGACCCGCAGACCGGCAACCCCGGCGCCGAGGGCTTCGGCCGGGTGCTCCAGGGCTACCTCGAAAGCTCGAACGTCAACCCCGTCCAGGAGATCACGGCGCTCATCACCGCCCAGCGCGCCTACGACATGAACTCGAAGGTCATCTCGGCTTCCGACGAGATGATGAACACCGTCACCCAGATGCGCTGAGGCCCCTGATGCGAATCCCCTTCCAGCGTCTGGCCCTCGCCCTCCTCCTCGCCTGCGCCGGGCTCTCCCAGGCCCCTTCCCAGGCAAGGGCCGACGCCGTCCTCCCCCCCGGCCAGCCCCTGACCGAGGGCCTGCTCGCCTCCCTGGTCGAGCCCTACCTCGACCCGCCCGAGGCGGACGCCCGCGTCGAGCTGCGCTTCACGAGCCCCGCCCTCCCCTTGCCCAACCCCGCGCAAGGGGAGGGCCGCCTTCGCATCCTCGACCTCCGCCACGACCCCGCCACCGGCCGGTTCGACGGCCACCTCCACGCCCGGCTGGCGGGCGGCGAGGAGGCGGTGCTCCAGGTGAGCGGCAGCGCCGTCCGCATGGTCGAAGTGCCGGTCCCGGCCGCCACCATCCGAGCCGGAAGCCCGATCGGCAGCGCCGACATCGCCTATGAATGGTTCGCCGCCGAGCGCCTGCCCGCCGGCGCGCTCACCGACCCCGCCGCGTTCGCCGGCACGGAGGCGAAGCGCACGCTTCGCCCCGGCCGCCCCGTCCGCGCCCGCGACCTGCAGGCGGCCCTCCTCGTCCGCAAGGGCGAAACCCTCGTCCTCGCCTACCGCACCGCGACGCTCGACCTTCAGGTCTACGCGAAGGCCCTGGAGGACGGCGCCGAGGGCAGCCTGATCCGCGTCGCCAACACCGACACCGACCGGGTCGTCCGCGCCCGCGTCGTCGGCCCCCGGCAGGCCGAGGCCGGCCTCATGCCCCTCAAGGAGTCGTTCTGATGCAGCCCCGCCTCGCCCTCGCCCTTCCGCTCATCGCCCTCCTCGCCGGCTGCGGCGTCGGCGAACGCCTCGGCCGCGTCGGCAAGGCGCCCGACCTCCAGCCGATCGAGAACCCCACCCAGCGCCCCGACTACCGCCCCGTCAGCCTGCCGATGCCGCCCCCCGAACCCAACCGCAGCGCCGGCGCCAACTCGCTCTGGCGCGAGGGTGCCCGCGGCTTCTTCCGCGACCAGCGCGCAAGACGGGTCGGCGACGTGCTCACCGTCAACATCGTCGTCAAGGACCAGGCCGCGCTCAACAACGAGACCTCGCGCAGCCGGGCCACCGAGGACAGCCTGGGCCTGCCCAACCTGCTCGGGTTCGAGGGCAAGCTCGTCGGCGTCCTCCCCGACGGCGCCTCGGCCGACTCGCTCGTCAAGGCCGACAGCAACATGCGCAACAAGGGCAGCGGCGCCACCCAACGCTCCGAATCGGTCAACACCAACGTCGCCGCCGTCATCGTCCAGCAGCTCCCCAACGGCAACTTGGTCATCGAGGGCCGCCAGGAGATCCGCGTCAACTTCGAGGTCCGCGAGGTCTACGTCGCCGGCATTGTCCGCCCGGAAGACATCACCCCCGCCAACACCATCAGCCACGAGAAGATCGCCGAACTCCGCGTCGCCTACGGCGGCCGCGGCCTCATCACCGACGTGCAGCAGCCGCGCTACGGCTCGCAGGTGCTCGATATTCTCTTGCCGTATTAGGATTACGCTTCGCGTCCGCCGG
>JAGRGG010000028.1 GCA_020445645.1 Geminicoccaceae bacterium
GGTTCAAACTAGGACACTACCCGCCTTCCGCCCCTGGTTGACAGCCGAACGCCGACCCCCTAGATGTGCGGGCCGGCGGCGGGTGCCACGGGCGCCCGCCTTGCCTTCGTTCAAACCGAGCGCCGCGCCTGCCGCGGCCTGGATCGAGCTGGCCGTCATGAAAACCTACTCCGCCAAGCCCGGCGACATCGAGCGGGGCTGGTACGTCATCGACGCCGAGGGCCTCGTGCTCGGCCGTCTGGCGACCCTGGTCGCGGGCCGCCTGCGCGGCAAGCACAAGGCGATGTTCACCCCGCACATGGATTGCGGCGACCACATCGTCGTCGTCAACGCCGACAAGGTGGTGCTCACGGGCAAGAAGCGCGAGCAGAAGATCTACTACCGGCATACGGGCTATCCCGGCGGGATCAAGGAGGCCTCGGCCGACAGGATCCTCTCGGGGCGCTTCCCGGAGCGGGTGATCGAGAAGGCCGTCGAGCGGATGGTGCCGAGGGGGCCGCTCGGCCGCGACGTGATGCGCAAGCTCCACGTCTACGCCGGGGCGGAGCACCCGCACCAGGGGCAGGGGCCGACGGCCCTCGACGTCGCCGCGATGAACACGAAGAACAGCAAGCTGGAGGCCGCGCATGGCTGAGGCCGCGACGCCTTTCGCCGATCTCGCCCGCCTGCGGGGCGGTGCCCCGGAGGCCGAGGCCGCCCCGGCCGAGCCGAAGATCGACAAGCAGGGCCGCTCTTACGCGACCGGCCGCCGCAAGGAGTCGGTGGCGCGCGTCTGGGTGAAGCCGGGGTCCGGCCGCTTCGTCGTCAACGGGCGCGAGATGCCGGCCTACTTCGCAAGGCCCACCTTGCAGATGATCATCAACCAGCCGTTCCAGACGCTCAACCGGCTGGGGCAGTACGACGTGACGTGCACCGTCACGGGCGGAGGCCTCTCGGGGCAGGCGGGCGCCGTGCGCCACGGTCTGTCGCGCGCCATCGTCGCCTACGAGCCGTCCTTGCGCCCGGCGATCAAGGCGGGCGGCTACCTCACCCGCGACGACCGCGAGGTCGAGCGCAAGAAGTACGGCCGCGCCAAGGCCCGCCGCAGCTTCCAGTTCTCGAAGCGCTAGAGGCGCACCCAACCGGCGCGTGAACGCTTTGAGGTAGATAAACCGCTGTTTCCAAGTTCGAGGGCGTCGGCTATCCTGCCGGCGCCCTGCTGCTTTTCGGCGCTTTTCAAAGCGCCCTTTGGCCTACCTCGCCCTGCAACGAGGCCACTTCCAGGGCGGACGAATCCAAAGGAACCGTAATGGGTCGCGCGCGGCGCCCGCTGCTCTCGCTCGCGTTCCTGGTTGCCCTTCTGCCGGGGTGGGCCGGGGCCGAGCCCTTTTGGACCTACACCGTCAGGCCCGGCGACACGATCTGGACGCCCAGCCGCTGGCCCCTCCTCGACTGGCGCCGCTGGGGCGATTTGCGCCGCCCGAACGGGATCGAGCGGCCCCACGCCCTGCGGCCGGGGGAACGGCTGCGGGTCCCAAAGGCGTGGCTGCGCTCGACGACGGCGCCGGCGGGCGCCGGACGGGTCGAGGCCGAGGCCCCACGCCTGCCGGCGGACCCCGGCGGCGCCGCCCGGCCCCCCGTCGAAGGCGAGGTGACGGGGTCGGGCGGGACGGCGTCGACGGGGGCGGGCGCCACCGTGCTCATCCGCTTCGCCGACGGTTCCGGGCTGACGCTCCAGCCCGAAAGCCGGCTCGCCCTGGACGCGCTGCGCCGCGTCGGCAAGCGGGGGTTCGTCGACGCCCGCCCGTGCCTGGAGGCGGGCCGCGCCGAGGCCGAGGTCGTCCCAGCCGACCGCACGGAGGCCACCTTCGACCTCACGACGCCCTCCGACGTCGTGCGCGGCATCGGGCTGCGGGTGAAGCTCCCGGACGAAGCGGGAGAGGCGGGCACGACCGAGGTGCTCAAGGGCCGGGTCGACGTGACGGCCGCGGGCCTGCGCCGGAAGGTGCCGGCGGGGTTCGGCACGCTCACCCGGCGGGGCCGACCCCCGGCGGCGGCGCGCATCCTGCCGCCGTGGCTCGAACCACCTGAGGTGGAACAAAACGTTGGCCATCACGTCATTTTAGCCAAGGATTCGGACTTTCTCGACATCCGGCGCGACGTGACGTTCAGGGGCGGACCCATCTTCCTGCGCGACCCGCCCGATGGACGGTGGCACACCCTTGTCCGCGTGGTGACGGCGGACGACATCGAAGGCCGGAACGCGCGCTGGGAAACCGCCGTCGACGCGAGGCCTGTTCCCCCGGCTTCGGTGGCGCCGAAGGCGGCCTCGCCCCTCCGCGACGGCCGCGCCGCCTTCGCCTGGGCGGGGATCGAGGGCGCCAGGGGCTACCGCCTCCGGGTCGCAACCGACCCGAACTTCGCGTCGCCCCTGATCGACCGGCCGCTCGTCGGGGGGCGGCCCTGCATCCCGGAGCGGGACCTGCCGCTCGGCCCCTGGTGGTGGCGCACCGCCACGGTCGACGCGGCGGGGGAGCGGGGGCCGTTCCCGCTGCCGCAGGGGCTCGTCCGCGTGGCGCCCGCCGACCCCAGGGCCGAGATCGAGGCCGGCGGGGACGGACCCGTCCTCCGCCTGCCGGACCCGGTGCCGGGGCAGGGATACCGTTTCCAACTCGCGGCCGTCCCCGCCTTCCACGAGACCGTCATGGACCGGCAGGGCGACGCGCCCTTGTTCGGGGTGCCGAACCTCTCCCCGCAAGCCTGCTGGTTCCGCGCCCGGATCAGGGAGCCCGACGGCTGTGAGGGCGCGTTCGGACCGGCGCGGCGGATCGAGGCCGAGGCCCGTCGGCGCCGGCCGCTCGTCTGGCCCCTGGCGCTTCCGTGAGCGCGCTGGGCAAGCGGACCCGCCTTTCCACGCGCCTCGGCCTCACCGGCCTGCTCCTCCTCCTTGCCGTCGGCCTCGGCCTCAGCCCGACCGGCGACGCCCTCGACCGCATCGCCTACGACGCCGTGTCCTCGTGGGGAGCGCCGGAACCGCGTCCCTTGGGAGGGCACGGCGTCGCCCTGGTCGAGATCGACCAGGAAAGCCTCGAACGGCGGGGGCCCTGGCCCTGGGACCGGGCGCTCATGGCCCGCCTCGTCCACCGCCTGGATGAAGCCGGCAGCGGGGTCATCGGCCTCGACGTCGCCTTCGTCGGCGAGCCGGAAGCGCAGGCGCAAGGCAGCCTTGAGCTGGCGGCGGCGGTGGCGGCGGCGAAACGGGTGGTGCTGACGGCGCCCGACGATCCGAAGGATTCCCTGCGTCCCTACGCGGCCCTTGCGGACGCGGCGGCGGGGCTCGGCCACGGCGAGACCCTCGTCGACCCGGACGGGATCGTGCGCCGGGCTCCCTTGTGGCGCGGCGACGGGCGCGCCCGCCTGCCGGCCCTGCCCCTGGCGATGGCGCTCCTAGGCGGCGTTCGGGATCCGCCGGCGCCCCCCGCCGAGGCGCTCGCCAGTCCCTTGCCGCCCTTGGGCGGCTTCGTTCGCCTCCTGCGCCTGCCGGATGACCTGGAAGGCCTGCGCCACTACCCGGCGGCGGACGTGCTCGACGGCAAGGTGGGTGCCGCCGAGCTGGGGGGGGCCTTCGTCCTCGTCGGGGTCACGGCGTCGGGGCTTGCGAGCCAAGTGGTCCTCGCCGCCGGCAACCGCGCCCGTCTCGTGCCGGACGGCGTCTACGAGGCGCTGGTCCTCGACCGGCTGCTGTCGGGAGGGCTTGCCAAGCCCTTGCCAAGCGGTGCGGCGGCGGCACTCCTCGGCCTTGCGGGGCTCGTCCCCTACGTCTTCCTCGGCCTCGGCTGGCCCGCCCTCTTCGGCGCGCTCCTCATTCCGATCGGCCTCGGCCTCGGCGGGCTCCTCCTCTTCGGCCTGTGGCTGCCCTTCGCCAGCGCCCTCGTCGCCGCCAAGGGAGGAATGCTGTTCCTCGCCACGCAGCGTCTCCTGCGCCAGCAGTACCAGGCGCTGGCCGACCAGCGGGCGGCGCACGCGGCCCTGGAGTCGATCAGCGACGCCGTCGTCACCGTGGACCGGCGGGGCCGTGTCCTCTACGCCAACCGGGCGGCGCGGCAGGGATTGGCCCTGAACGGTGCCGACCTCGTCGGGCGCTCGCCGGACGAGGTGCCGCCCCTTCGGGCCGCGCTCGCGGGCGAGGACGCGCCGCCGCAAGCACCGCTCGTCGAGCTTCCCGACGCTTCGGGCGATCCGAAAGCGTGGCGGTCGGGCGTGACCCGGATCGAGGGCGCAGAGAGATTGCGGGTCGTGACGCTCAGCGACGTCACGGCCGAGCGCGACCTCCTGCGCGAGGTCGCGTGGCAGGCGACCCACGACGCGCTGACCGGGCTGCCCAACCGCGTCCTCCTTCAGGAACGGCTCGGGCAATCGATCGGTCGGGCGAAGCGCAGGGGCGGGCGTCTGGCGCTCGCCTTCCTCGACCTCGACCGGCTGAAGCGGATCAACGACGGGCTCGGCCACGCGGCGGGGGACGCGCTCATCAAGGAGGTGGCGGCAAGGCTCCACGAGACCGCGCGCGCCGTCGACACCGTCGCCCGTTTCGGCGGCGACGAGTTCGTCGTCCTCCTGGAGGGGCCGATCAACCGCCGGGGCGCCGTCGAGGCGCTGGATCGGATGCTCGCCGCCCTCGACGCCCCCTTGAGCGTCGCCGGCCACACGCTCCACCCGCAGGCGAGCGTCGGCATCGCCCTCTACCCGGACCACGCCGATGGGGCGGAGGCGCTCCTGCGTCACGCCGACGACGCCATGTACGTCGCCAAGCGCCGCCGCCAGGGGCGGCTCGTCGTCTTCGAGCCGTGGATGCGGGAAGGGTCGGGCGACGGGATCGGGCTGACCGAGGACCTGCGCCGGGCGCTCGGCGGCGACGAGCTGGTCCTCCACTACCAGCCGCGCGTGCGCCTTGACGACGGGGGGCTCGCGGGGTTTGAGGCCCTGGTGCGCTGGCAGCACCCGACGCGCGGGCTGCTCGGGCCGGGGGCCTTCATCGGCCTCGCCGAGGAGACGGGCCTCATGGTCGGGCTCGGGCGCCGCGTCATCGACATGGCCCTCGGCGAGTGCGCGCCCCGCCTCAAGGGCGAGGGCGGGCCGAACCTCTCGGTCAACCTCTCGGCCGTGCAGCTGGAGCAGGACGCCGCCCTCGTCGACTACCTCGCGGGATCGCTCGCCCGCCACGGCCTGCCGCCGCACCGGCTGGAGCTGGAGGTCACGGAGGGGCTGTTCCTCGACCCCGCCGCCTCGATCGTCGGCCGGCGCCTGTGCGAGCTTGCCGCCATCGGCTGCCCGCTCGCCATCGACGACTTCGGCACCGGCTACTCCTCGCTCGCCTACCTGACCCGCTTTCCCTTCTCGCGCATCAAGATCGACCGCTCCTTCGTCCAGGCGGTCGAGGGCGGCCCGACGGCCAGGGCCATCGTCCAGGCGATCATCGCCCTGAGCGGCGCCCTCGACAAGGGCACGACGGCGGAAGGGATCGAGCACCCGGCGCAGCGCGACTGGCTCAAGGGGCTCGGCTGCGAGGAAGGGCAGGGCTACCTCTTCGCCCGCCCGGGGCCGCTCGTCGCCGTGCTCGATCAGTAGGACCAGGAGAACGCTTCGCGTCCGCGGGTGCTGGGCCTTCTTTGGCTTTTGGAGGCTCGAAGACCCTCGCCCCGACCCTCTTCCGTGGGGAGAAAGGGGTACGAGGTGGAAGCGAGGGCGGCTTTGCGCCAGCTTCGACCCATGTCCCTCCCCCGCTTGCGGGAGAGGGTTGCGGCGAGGGTGCTTGGCAGCAGGGCAGCGCCACCCTCAAATGGGGTGCGGTTGTGGAGGTTGGAGCGCGCTCCGTCCAAGACTTCGCCGGCCCCTGGGGGAGCAAGGGGCCGGCGAAGGCTCGGACGGCGTGCGCCGCAGGGAACGATATGGAGCAGGAATACAAGGCAACCACGGTCGGCATCGTCGGTGCCGGAAGCTGGGGCACGGCGCTCGCCGTGGCGCTGGCGCGGCCGTCGCGGCCGGTGCGGCTCTGGGGCCGTGACGGGGCGGCGGCGGCGCGGATGCGGGCGACGCGGCAGAACGAGCGGCATTTGCCGGGGGTGGTCCTGCCGGCGTCCGTCGAGGTGGTGGAGTCGTTCGAGGCGGCGGCGGCACCCGTCCTCCTCCTCGCCGTCCCGGCGCAGGCGGTGGCGGGGCTCGTGGCGCCGCTGCGGGGCCGGACGGAACCCCTCCTCCTCTGCGCCAAGGGCATCGACCGGGCGTCGGGGCGCCTTTTGGGCGAGATCGTCGAGGCGGCGCTGCCGGGGGCCCGCGTCGGTGCCCTGTCCGGCCCCTCCTTCGCCCGCGAGGTGGCGGTAGGCCTGCCGACGGCGCTCACGCTCGCCATGCCCGATCAGGGTGAAGCCGCGGGCCTCGCGGCCCGGCTCGGCGGCGGGACGCTCCGCCTCTATCCCTCCGACGACCGCACCGGCGTCGAGACCGGGGGTGCTTTGAAGAACGTGATCGCCATCGCCGCCGGGATCGTCATGGGCCAAGGGCTCGGCGAGAACGCCCGCGCGGCCCTCGTGACCAGGGGCCTCGCCGAGATCGTCCGCCTCGGCATCAGGCTGGGCGCGCGCCCTGAGACCCTGATGGGCCTCTCCGGCCTCGGCGACCTCATGCTGACGGCCACCAGCACGACCTCGCGCAACACCCGCCTCGGCCTCGCTCTCGGCCGGGGCCAGCCCCCGCCGCAGGATCTCAGCGAAGGCGCCTTCACCGCCGAAGCCGCGCTTCGCCTCGCCCGCACCCACGGCGTCGACCTGCCGATCACCGGGGCGGTCGCCCGCATTCTCAAGGGCGACCTCGCGGTCGAGGACGCGACGGCGCTCCTCCTCGCTCGGCCACCCCCGGCGGCGGAGCTTTGAGGACGCGGCTGCGCTTGGTAGGGTTGCGGCGGTCGATGCTTCGCGTGCGCTGCCGCGCGGGCTTTTCGTTTTCTTCTCTACCCGTCGTCCGGGCG
>JAGRGG010000189.1 GCA_020445645.1 Geminicoccaceae bacterium
GCGCCTCGTTCCAGGCCGGAAGCTGTACGGCCCGGGCGCGGGCGTTCTTCGAGAGCGTGACGGCCAGCATCTCGATCAGGATGCGGTGGACGTTGTTCTCGGGCTGCTGCTCGGTGAGGCCGAGGCTGTTCACCTGCACGCCGTAGCGGAAGCGGCGATGCGCCGGGTCCTCGACCCCGTAGCGGTCGCGGCAGATCTCGTCCCAAAGCTCGACGAAGGCGCGCATCTTGCAAAGCTCGGTGACGAAGCGGATGCCGGCGTTGACGAAGAAGCTGATCCGGCCGACGACCTTCGGAAAGTCCGCTTCCGGCACCCGCCCGCGCACGTCGTCGAGGACGGCGATCGCGGTGGCGAGCGCGTAGGCGAGTTCCTGGACGGGCGTCGCCCCCGCCTCCTGCAAGTGGTACGAGCAGACGTTGGTGGGGTTCCACTTCGGGATCTCGCGGTAGGTGAATCCCACCACGTCGCCGATGAGCCGCAGGGAGGGCTTCGGCGGGTAGATGTGGGTGCCGCGCGACAGGTATTCCTTGACGATGTCGTTCTGCACCGTGCCCTGGAGCTTGGCGCGGTCGACCCCCTGGCGCTCGGCGACGGCGACGTAGAGGGCAAGCAGCCAGGGTGCCGTCGCGTTGATCGTCATCGAGGTGTTCATGGCGTCCAAGGGGATGCCCTCGAACAGCGTCGTCATGTCGTCGAGCGAGGTGATCGGCACCCCCACCTTGCCGACTTCCCCCTTGGCGAGCGGGTGGTCGCTGTCGTAGCCGGTCTGCGTCGGCAGGTCGAAGGCGACCGAGAGGCCGGTCTGTCCCCTCGCCAGATTGGTGCGGTAGAGGGCGTTCGAGGCGGCGGCCGAGCTGTGGCCGGCGTAGGTGCGGAAGAGCCAGGGCTTGTCGCGCCCGGATGCCGTCTTGAGGGCCTTCTCGGTCATGCTCCAACACCTCGTTCGGGCGGGTCGTCGTGCTGCGGCGCAGTCAACACGTTGGCGCCGGCGTCCTTCGGGGTGTAGCATCTTCGCAACCGCGAAGGAATACGCTTTTTTGTGTTGACAGTAACACCCCTATGCCGCACCTTTCGCACCGCAGCAACGTGCCAACACCCGAACCCGCCTGGGGGCTCTGCCGAAGTCCATGTCGAGGAACCACGTCGAGGACGTCATCCGCCGGTTCGGCTCGCAGCAGCGCGTCGCCGAACTGTTGGGCATCTGGCAGACGGCCGTGAGCGGCTGGGTGCGCCGGGGCGCGATCCCGGCGCGACGGCAAGAGGAGCTGCTGGAGATCGCGCGGCGGGAAGGCATCGCGCTCGGTCCCGCCGACTTCTTCGCCGAGGCCGCCCAGGCGAACGGCACCGTCACCCACGCCCCCCTCCCCCGCTTCAGCGTCAGCAAGGAAGGCTCCCGCTTCATGTCACAGACGAGCACCGCGCAGGCGTCGGCCGAGATCGTCCCGCTGCCGACCGGCGGGCGGACGAAGGATCTCTACGAGGTCGGCGAGATCCCGCCCTTGGGCCACGTGCCGAGGAACATGTACGCCTGGGCGATCAGGAAAGAGCGCCACGGCGAGCCGAACACGGCGATGCAGCAGGAGGTGGTGCCGACCCCCGCCGTCGCCGACGACGAGGTGCTCGTCATGGTGATGGCGGCGGGCGTCAACTANNAACTACAACGGCGTCTGGGCCGCGCTCGGCAAGCCGATCTCGCCGCTCGACGTCCACAAGCAGCCCTACCACGTCGCGGGCTCCGACGCCTCCGGCGTGGTCTGGGCCGTGGGCGCCAAGGTGCGGCGCTGGAAGGTGGGCGACGAGGTCGTCATCCACTGCA
>JAGRGG010000190.1:0-140 GCA_020445645.1 Geminicoccaceae bacterium
CGCCGGGGCGGCGGGGCTCGACGACGGGCTGCCGGCCTACGCCGTGCCGCCGCCGGGGCATTCCTCGACCAGCCGGCTGGAGCGGGTGCTGCGGGCGGGGCGCTTCGCGGTCACGGCCGAGCTGAACCCGCCGGACAGCG
>JAGRGG010000190.1:199-28341 GCA_020445645.1 Geminicoccaceae bacterium
ACCGATGCCTCGGGCGCCAATTGCCATATGTCCTCGATCGGCATCTGCGCCCTGCTGACCCGGCGCGGGCGGGGGACGGTCTACCAGATCTCCTGCCGCGACCGGAACCGCATCGCCATCCAAGGGGACGTGCTGGGGGCGGCGGCGATGGGGGTCGGCAACGTGCTCTGCCTCACGGGCGACGGGGTCGGGGTCGGCGACCAGCCGGGCGCGCGGCCGGTGTTCGACCTCGATTCGCTCTCGCTCCTGCGCACGGTCCGCACCATGCGCGACGCGGGCGTGTTCCTTTCGGGCCGCAAGATCACCCGCCCGCCGCGCCTGTTCCTGGGCGCGGCCGAGAACCCCTGCATCCCGCCCTACGACTGGCGGCCCGAACGCCTCGCCAAGAAGGTCGAGGCGGGGGCGCAGTTCATCCAGACCAACTACGTCTACGACATCCCCCTCTTCGAGCGGTTCATGGCGCGCGTCCGCGACCTCGGCATCGATAGGAAGGTCTTCATCCTGGCGGGGGTCGGGCCGCTCGCCTCGGCGAAGGCGGCGCGCTGGATGCGCTCGAACGTGCCGGGCATCCACATTCCGGACGACGTGATCGAGCGGGTCGAGAAGGCGTCGAAGCCGGCCGAGGAGGGCAGGCGGGTCTGCGTCGAGCTGATCCAAAGGGTTCGCGAGATCAGGGGCGTGGCGGGGGTCCACGTCATGGCGTACCGCCGCGAGCACCAAGTCTCCGAGATCATCCTGGAGTCCGGCGTGCTCAAGGGCCGGGGCGCCCGGGCGAAGGGGGGCAGGGAAGGCGGAACCGCGGCGCCGGCCGTCGGGCAGGAGACGTAGAAGCCCACCCGCCGTTCCACCCGCCTCTTGGCCCGGCCCGGCCGGCAAACGGCGGCCGGCGTCGCGGTCGATCCTCTCGAGGGCCTTCCCGTCCCACGATCGTCGGGGTCTTCCGCATGGGCCTCTAGCCGTAGGTGATGCGGGGATCGAGCCAAGCGTAGGCGAGGTCGGCGAGGAGGTTGGCAAGGAGGGTCGCGGCGGAGGCGAGGAGGAGGGCGGCGAGTGCCAGGTTGAAGTCGTTGCCCATGATGGCGTCGTAGACGAGGCGGCCCATGCCCTGGATGGCGAAGACGGTCTCGACGACGAGCGCGCCGGAGACGACGGCGCCGAGGTGCAGGGCGAAGACGGTGACGACGGGGAGGACGGCGACCGGCAAGGCGTGGCGCCAGAGGACCTGGGCCTCGCCGCAGCCCTTGGCGCGGGCGGTGCGGATGTGGCCGGCGGCGAGCGACTCGGCCACGGCGGCGCGCACGAAGCGGAAGAAGGTGCCGAAGGTGGCGAGCGCGAGGGTCAGGACGGGGAGGACGAGGTGGCGGGGCGAGACGCCGGCGTCGCCGAGCGCCGCGGTGCCGCCGGCGGGCAGCCAGCGCAGCTCGACGGCGAACAGGACGACGAGGACGAGGCCGAGCCAGAAGGCGGGGACGGCGACGGTGGCGAGCGCCGCGAGGTTGAGAACGCGATCGAGGACGGTGCCGGCGCGGCTCGCCGCCAGGACGCCGAGCGGCAGGGCGAGGCCGAGCGCGAGCGCGAGGCTCGGGCCCATGAGGAGGAGGGTGCGGCCGAAGGCGGGCCACAGCACGTCGAGGACGGGGCGGGCGAAGAGGCGGGAGTAGCCGAGGTCGCCGCGGACGGCGCCCGCGAGCCACGCGAGGTAGCGGGCGAGGAGGGGCCGGTCGAGGCCGTAGGCGGCTTTGAGCCGGACCACGTCGGCGGCCGTCAGCTTGGGGTCGGCCGTCAGCATCAGGTCGAGGGGGTCGCCCGGCATGAGGCCGATGAGGGCGTAGCAGAGGAACGAGAGCAGGAGGACGAGGAGGGCGGTGCCGAGGAGGCGGCGGAGGAACCAGCCGGTCATCGGGCCGACTTGCGCCGCCAGGATTCGACGCCGAGCGTCGTGGCGCCGAGGTGGCCGGTGGGCTCCACGCCCTCCAGCCAGTTCGGCCAGATGTGCGGGTCGGCGCGGAAGTAGAGCGGCATGGCGGGCAGGTCCTCGGCGTAGAGGGCTTGCAGGTCGGCCCAGAGGGCGCGGCGGCGTTCGAGGTCGAGTTCGATTTCGAGCGCGTCGATGAGGGCGTCCATCTTCGGGTTGACGTAGCCCGCGTAGTTCTGGCCGGACCAGCCGTTGGCCCCGCTCGGGATCTCCCCGCTGTGCAGCGTCGAGCGCGGCACGTTCTCGGGGCTCGATATCCAGGCGAAGAGGGCGAGGCCGTCGAAGCGGCGCCGGCTCACCGTTTCGCCGAAGAAGACGCGGGCCGGCTCGTTCCTGATCCGCACCGAGACGCCGATCTTGCGCCACTCGCCCTGGAGCCACTGCTGGACCAGTTCGCGGGTGCGGTTGCCGGCGGTCGTCATGAGGGTGAGTTCGAGGGGCGCACCGTCGGCGTTCTGGCGCATCCCGTCGCTTCCCACCTGCCAGCCCGCTTCGTCGAGGAGGCGGGCGGCCTCGTCGCGGTCAAGGGCGTAGCGGACGACGGCGTCGCTGTGCATCGTGTCGAGCGGGCTGAGCGAGGTGTCGGCGACGGGCTGGCGGCCGGCGAAGAGCTGGCTGCTGAGCGCGTCGCGGTCGAGGCCGTACATCAATGCTTGGCGGACGCGGAGGTCACCGAGCGCCGGGTTGGCCAGCATCGGCTCCAGGTGCTCGTAGGTGAGGCCCGGCTTGTAGAGGACGGTGAAGCCGTCGCCGTGGCGGCGCTCGAAGGCGAGGGCCTGGTCGAGCGAGAGGCCGAGCGTGCCCTCGATCATGTCGACCTCGCCGGCGAGAAGCGCGTTCTCGAGCGCGTTCGTGTTCTCGATCGCGCGGACGACGATCTCCTCGAAGTAGGGCTTGGCACCCCACCAGCGGGGGTTGGCGACGAGGCGGACGTGGCTGCCGACGACGGCCTCGGCGACGAGGAAGGGGCCGACCCAGAGGCCGGAGGTTTCCGGCGCGGTCGCGTACAGGGTACGGTTGCGGTAGGCGGCGGGGTCGGCCTCGAAGACGGGGCGCTCCAGGTGGGCGGGCAGGAGGGCAAAGTCGTTGACGGCGTTGTAGGTGAAGTCGAGGACGCTGCTGTGCAGGGTGAAGGTCCCGTCGTCCAGGACCGTCACCCGCTCGACGCGACGGTAGAACTCGGCGTTGCCGACGCCGCTTTGCGGGTGGCGGCCGACCTCCCAGGTGAAGACGGCGTCCTGGCTCGTCACGGGCGTGCCGTCGCCCCAGACGGCGCCGGGCTCGATCGCATAGGTGAGGTCGACCCCCCGCTTGCCGTCCGGCCGGTCGGTGGGGACGGCGCCGCCGTTCTCGATCGTCGGCAGGCCCTCGCAGAGGTAGCAGCGGAGCTTCCAGTCCGGGCCGTACTGGGTGATCGGGCGGTGGGCGAGGCCGAGGACGTAGGCCTTGGCCGCCATGTTCTCGATGTTCGGGTGCAGCGTCGCCGGGTACTGGCTGATGCCGACGACGAGGCGGCGCCCGGCGGGGGTGTCGGCACGGGCGAGCCCCAGCCCCGGCAAGGCGGCGGCGAGGGCGAGGGCGGCGCGGCGGTTCAGGCTCGGCATGGGATGGAACGTTCCTTGGGTGCGAGGGTCGTCGCCACCCCTTCGATCGCCCGGCCGAGCTTGGCGAGCGCCGCGTCGACCTGCGGCTCCGGCACCCCGGCGTAGCCGAGCAGGAGGCCGGAGCGGGGCGGGTGGGCGCGGTAGAAGGCGGAGAGGGGCGGCGCCTCGACGCCGAGGTCGCGGGCGCGGCGGCTCACGGCCACGTCGTCGACGCCGTCACGGAGGTAGCCGACGAGGTGGAGCCCGGCCTCACAGGGGGCGAGGCGCAGCCGGTCGCCCAGGGTCGCCTTTGCCCGGACCAGAAAGGCCCGCTGCCGGGCGGCGTAGAGGGCGCGCATCCGCCGGACGTGGGCGCCGAGCGCGCCGTCGGCGATGAAGGCGGCTAGCGCCGGCTGGGCCAGGGTCGAGGGGAAGCCGTCGGCGAGGCGCCGCGCCGCCTTGAAGGCGCCGACGAGGTGGCGGGGAACGACCATGTAGCCGAGCCGCAGGCCGGGGAACATCACCTTGCTCATGGTGCCGATGTAGATCACCCGGCCGTCGGCATCGAGCCCCTGGAGGGCGGCGAGCGGGCGGCCGGCGTAGCGGTACTCGCTGTCGTAGTCGTCCTCCAGGACGAAAGCGTCCGCCGCGCGCGCCCATTCGAGGAGGTCGAGCCGCCGGGCGAGGCTCAAGGTCACGCCGAGGGGGAAGTGGTGCGAGGGGGAGACGCAGGCCATTCGGGCGTCCGGGGCGCGCGCGCGCCCGGCCGCGACGACGAGGCCCTCGCCGTCGACGGGCAAGGGCACCAGGTCGGCCCCGGCGGCGGCGAGCGCGCCGATCATCCCGTCGTAGCCGGGGTCCTCGACCCAGACCCGGTCGCCGGGGTCGAGGAGGACGCGGGCGGCGAGGTCGAGCGCCTGCTGCGCGCCCGAGACGACGAACACCTGCTCCGGCTCGCAGCGCACGGCGCGGGCGGCGGCGAGGTAGGCGGCGAGGGCCTGACGCAAAGGCGGGAAGCCCAGGGGGTCGCCCGCGACCAGGAGCCCCGTCTTCGGCGCGCGCCAGACCTGGGCAAGGCGCCGCGCCCAGTCCTCGAAGGGGAACGCGGCAAGCTCCGGCTGGCCCGGCGCGAAGGGGCGGGGGAGGCTCTGGAAGGTGGTGAGCCCGGCGATCGTGGCCCCCCGCCGCGACGGGCCGGGCGGGGGCCGGGTACCGCCCGTCTCGCCCGCCACCTTCGCCGCCCGCGCCTCCAGCGCGTCTTCCGGCAGATGCTGGCTGACGTAGGAGCCGGCGCCGACGCGGCCCTCGATGTAGCCTTCGGCCAGGAGCTGCTCGAAGGCGGCGAGCGCCGTGTTGCGCGAGACGCCGAGATCCTTCGCCAGGGCACGGCTGGAGGGCAGGCGGGCGCCGGGGCCGAGGCGCGACTCCAGGATCGCTTCGCGCAGGACGAAGTAGAGCCGGCGGTGCAAGGGCTGGCCGTCGGCCTCGCCGGCGGCGAAGCCCTTGAGGAGGAGCGGGGCCGGTGGCGGCATGGAGGGGCTCGCCTCGCGAAGTGGCCCTTCGTCATAGACCGTCGGTGCGCGCCTTGCCAACCACTTGCGCGCAACCCGACCCAAGCGCCTTTCGGGCGGTGACACCGGGCGGAGGCTGGCCTATGTGCCTTCCTTGGCGAGACGACAGGAGAAAGCCTCATGCGGCGCGAACGTTCGGCGAAGATCGTGGCGACGCTCGGACCCGCGACCTCGACGAAGGAACGGATCACGGCCATCGTCCGGGCCGGCGCCGACGTGCTCCGCTTCAACTTCAGCCACGGCACCCACGCCGACCACGCCGAACGCTACGCGATCGTGCGCGAGATCGAGAAGGAGCAGGGGCGGCCGATCGCCGTGCTCGCCGACCTCCAGGGGCCGAAGCTGAGGATCGGCACCTTCGAGAAGGAGCGGATCGGGCTCACGCGGGGCGACGGCTTCCGGCTCGACCTCGACCCCGCGCCCGGCGACCAGCGCCGCGTCTGCCTGCCGCACACGGAGATCTTAAGCGTCCTCAAGCCCGGCACCGACCTCCTCCTCGACGACGGGCGCATCCAACTGGAGGTGCTCCAGTGCGGCCCGGACTTCGCCGAGACCCGCGTCGTGACGGGCGGCGGGCTCTCGAACCGCAAGGGCGTCAACGTGCCGGGGGTCATCCTGCCCATCAACGCGATGACCGAGAAGGACCGGGCCGACCTCCACTACGCCCTCGAACTCGGCGCCGACTGGGTGGCGCTTTCCTTCGTCCAGCGGCCGGAGGACATGGCCGAGGGGCGCCGCCTCATCGCCGGGCGCGCCGCCGTCATGGCGAAGATCGAGAAGCCCGCCGCGATGGACCGCTTGCGGGAGATCGTCGAGCTGTCGGACGGGATCATGGTGGCGCGCGGCGACCTCGGGGTCGAGATGCCGCCGGAGGCGGTGCCGGGGCTGCAAAAGCGGATCATCCGGGCGTCGCGCGACGCGGGCAAGCCCGTCATCGTGGCGACGCAGATGCTGGAGAGCATGGTCCACGCCCCGTCCCCGACCCGCGCCGAAGCCTCCGACGTGGCGACCGCCGTCTACGACGGCGCCGACGCCGTCATGCTCTCGGCCGAGAGCGCGTCGGGCGAGTACCCGGTCGAGGCGGTGGCGATGATGGACCGGGTCATCAAGAGCGTCGAGCACGACCAGTTCTACCGCTCCTACGTCAACGCCTACCACGCCGAGGCCGAGCGCACGCCCGCGGACGCGATCACGCTCGCCGCGAACCACGTCGCCGACACGATGCAGGCCGCCTGCATCGTGACGTACACGACCTCGGGCACCACGGCGCTGCGGGCGTCGCGCGAGCGCCCGGAGCACCCGATCCTCGGGCTCATCACCAGGAAGGTCACGGCGCGCAAGCTGGCCCTTGCCTGGGGCGTCCACCCCGTCTTCGCGAAGGACGCGGAAGACCTCGACGACATGGTCCAGACGGCGCGGCGGATCGCCAAGGAGGAGGGGTTCGCCGCTCCGGGCTCGTCGATCGTCATCACCGCGGGCCTCCCCTTCGGTACCCCCGGCGCCACCAACATCCTGCGCATCGCCTGGGTGACGTGAGGGACCTGAGGGAAAATCGTTTTAAATCAATGACATCTTGGGTTCGTTTGGTAAATGCACCCCGACGCAAGGCCGTTCCTGCGGCTGAACGACGCCCAAAGGGCGTCCGGGCATTCTAGCATGGAAGGTTGCCGGACGCGAAGCGCATCCTAACCCCGCCACGCCTCCCACAGGGCGCTCAGGACCAGTTGCAGGCCGAGCGCGATCAGGATCGCCTTCAGCGACGATTGAAAGAGCCGCTCGTCGAGGCGGTCGAGGAGGCGCTTGCCGAGGAGGGTGCCGAGAAAGCCGCTGGCGACGACGAGGGCGAGGAGGGGGAGCCAGGGGGCGAAGGCGAAGCCCAGCGCGCCGAAGGCGAGGATCTTCAGGCCGTGCTGGAAGACCATCGAGGCCGCGTGGGTGGCGACGAACGCCCGCCGCTCCAGGCCGTGGCGGCGCCAGATGGCGCCCGCGAAGGGGCCGGTGGCGCCGACGAACATGCCGAGGAAGCCGCCGAGGAAGCCGCCGCCCAGAAGGCCGAGCCGGCCGAAGCCGCCGGCGACGCCGGGGGTGCCCATGGCCGACCAGAGGACGAAGAGGCCGACGGCGGCCTGGAGAACGGCCGAAGGCAGGTTCACGTTGAGGGCGCCGCCAAGGCCGATGCCGAAGGCGCTGCCGACGGCGAAGGGCAGCATGGCGCCCCAGGCGGATTCCCGGCGCATGACGAAGGCGCGGCCCGCGTTCGAGCCCAGTTGGATGATGCCGTGGACCGGCACGACGACGGATGCCGGCAGGGTCTGGGCGAGGACGGCCAGCATGAGGAGGCCGCCGCCGAGGCCGAAGGTCGCCGTGAGCGCCGAGGTGAAGAAGCTCAAGCCCACGAGGAGGAAGGCGGCCCAAAGGGGGAGACCCTGCGGCAGCCACGCGAAGGCGCCCACGCTCAAAGGGGCAGCCCGCGCATGAGGCGGGGGAGGTCGCCGGCGAGGCCCATCGCCCCGCGCATGATGCGGCGCTTGACGGGCAGGGCGCGCTCGACGAGGCCGAGGCCGAAATTGCGGGCGAGCTTCAGGGGGAAGAGGTCGTTGGCGAACAGGCGGTTGATCCCGTCAGTCGCGGCGACGAGGGCGAAGCCGTCGAAGCGGCGCCAGTTCTCGTAGCGGTCGAGCGCCTCGGGCGCGCCGGGGTCGAGGCCGAGGCGGCGGCGGTCGGCCAGGATCTCGGCGAGCGCGCCCACGTCGCGCAGCGCGAGGTTCCAGCCTTGTCCTGCGATCGGGTGGATGCCGCGCAGGGCGTCGCCGACGAGGGCGGCGCGGGGGGCGGTCGCCCGCTCCGCCTCGACGAGGCCCAGCGGGTAGGCGAAACGGGGGCCTTCGAGGGCGAGGTCGCCCAAGTCGTCGCCGAACCGCTCCGCGACCTCGCCCAGGAAGTCGAGGTCGTCCAGCCCGCTTATGTCCCCGGCGAGCCGGTCGTCGAGCGCCCAGACGATCGAGGAGCGCCGCCCGGTCATCGGCAGCATGGCGAACGGGCCGTCCGGGAAGAACCGCTCGACGGCGAGCCCGCCGTGGTCGTGCTCAAGGGCGAGGGTGCAGACGAACGCCGTCTGGCCGTAGGCCCGGCGCCGCGCCCTGATGCCGAGGTCGGCCCGCGTGCGCGATTCCCGCCCCTCGGCCACGGCGAGGAGGGGGGCCAGGACGCGGCGGCCGTCCGCGAGGTCGAGCCGCCGGCCCGCCTCCTCCAGCGTCATCCCCACGACCCGGGCCGGCGCCAGCACCTCGATGCCGGAGTGGGCCTGGGCACGGGCGATGAGGGCCTGGCGGATCGTCCGGTTCTCGACGATCCAGCCCAAGGGCTCGTCGCCGATCGTCCGGTGGTCGTAGCGCACGCGGGCCGGGCCGTCGGCCTCGCCGACCTCGATGTCCAGGATCGGCTGGGCGTGGGCCGCCATGCCGTCCCAGGCGCCGATCGCGTCCAGGAGGCGCTTCGAGCCCAGCGCCACCGCCGTCACCCGGCCGTCGAAGGGGGCCGCCGTCATCGTGGCCAGTGGCTGCGCCTCGACGACGGCGACCTTGGCCCCGCCCGCCGCCGCCGCCAGCGCCAGCGCCATGCCGGTGAGCCCGCCGCCCATCACCGCGAGGTCCGCCCGGACCGTTTCGCCCGTCATCGTCGCCCGTTCCTTCCCTTGCCGTCCGAAGCGCCAGTGGTTGCCCAAAATTCAGGCGGGCCCGGCCGATGATGCCCCCGAACCCGCCTGCAAACCCTATCCGGCCGTTCCCGGCACGCGTCTTGTCGGAAGAACCATGCGGACCGGGTTCGGCCTTTCGATGCCCTGATAGCGCAAGCCGCCATCGATGGGCAGGAGAAGCGCAGGCCGCGTCGCGTCGAGGGGTCGGGGGGGGAACGGTTCCGCCCGCGCCGATCGCGCGGGGCTTGACGCGGACGCCGGCCCCGAGTCTGGCCCGAACGCCGCGGCCTGATCCCAGCAATGACGGGTCGCGGCCGGCTTGCCCCGGCGGTGCTTCGGCGGCGCCGGGGTTCCTTTTCGCCCACGCGACGCAAGACGCCGGTGGCGGAAGGGGTATAGCCTCAAGAAAGATACTGGCGCGCCCGACAGGACTCGAACCTGTGACCCCCAGATTAGGAATCTGGTGCTCTATCCTGCTGAGCTACGGGCGCTTGGAAAGGGGCTATACCAGTGAAGACGGGGCGGCGGCAACTGCTCAAGGGGATCGCGGCGCTCGGCCTCCTGAGGCCTTCGCGGGCCCGGGCGGGGGGGGTGACGGGGCCCTTCGCCCTGCGCGGGGTGACGCCCGAGCTTGACTTGGCGTTCGAGGGAGTCGAGGCGCCGGTGCGGTTGGCCGGGGTCTACCTGCCGGCGGGGCAGGGCGCCGTAGCGCTCTTGCGGGAAACGCTCGCCGGGGGTGCCTTCCTGGCCGACGGCGGCTTCGTCGACCGCTGGGGGCGGCGGGTGGCCCTGGTGGAGGACGCGCGGGGGGCGAGCGTGCAGGCGGCGTTGCTGGGGGCGGGCCTCGCCCTCGTTGACCCCACCTTCGGCCCCGTCGGCCCCGGCTGGCCGGCGGCGGAGCGCCGGGCCAGGGCCGGGGGGGGCGGCCTGTGGCGGGATCCCGGGCGCGTCCTGCGCCCGGCCGCCGACGCTTGGCCCCTCGTCGGGGCGTTCGGCATCGTCCGGGGCGTGCCGGTGCGGGCGAAGGCGCGGAGCGTCTTCACCTATGTTGACTTCGCGGCCGACTGGCGGGACGGTTGCAGCCTGCGCGCCGAGACGAAGGCGGCAAGAGCGTTCCTCAAGGCCGGGCTCGACCTCGGGGCGCTGCCGGGCCGATCGATCGAGGCGCGCGGCTGGGCGTTCAGGGCGGGGGGACCGATGATCGAGGTGGTGGTGCCGGGACAGATCGAGGTGGTGGCATGAAGGCGTGGCGCCGGACCGTGGCAGGGGCGCTCGCGGCCGCCCTCCTCCTCGCGTCGTCGCCCCTGCCGTCCGGCGGCGTCGCCTGGGCGCAGGACGCGGCGATGCGGGCCGAGATCGAGGAAGGTCGCAAGGCGCACCCGCAGATCCTCGCCGCCTTCGGCGGGGCCTACGAGGACGCGAGGCTCCAGGCCTACGTCGAGAAGGTCGGCGAGCGGATCCACGGCGTCTCGGAGCTGGCCGGGGTTCCCTTCACCTTCACGGTCCTCGACACCGAGGTCGTCAACGCCTTCGCCATCCCCGGCGGCTTCGTCTACGTGACGAGGGGCCTCCTCGCCCTCCTCAACGACGAGGCCGAACTCGCGGGCGTCATGGGGCACGAGATCGGCCACGTCACCGCGCACCACGGCACCGAGCGCCAGTCGAAGGGGGGGCTCCTCGGCATGGGCTCGGTCCTCCTCGGCACGGTGCTGGGGGCCTATCTCGGCGGCGACGTCGGCGCCCGGATCGGCCAGCAGGCGGGGCGGTTCCTCGGCCAGGGCGCCGTGCAGACCTACTCGCGGGGCCAGGAGTACGAGGCCGACAAGCTGGGCGTGCGCTACCTCGGCCGCGCCGGGTACGACCCCCGCGCGATGGCGGACGGGCTGCGCGCCCTGGAGCGCAACGCCGGGCTCCAGGCGGCGCTGGAGGGCAGGGAGGCCGGCGGCGCCTCGCTGCTGGCCGGGTTCTTCGCCAGCCATCCCAATACCCCCGACCGGATCGAGCGCGCGGAGGAACGGGCGGCGGAGCGCCTCGCCGATGAGGCGGGCGGCACCGAACGAAACCGCGGCGCGTACCTCGCCGCCATCGACGGCATGGTCTACGGCGAGAGCCCGAGCCAGGGGATGGTGCGCGGGCGGCAGTTCATCCACCCGACCCTCCGCTTCGCCTTCGAGGTGCCCGAGGGCTTCCGGCTGAAGAACCGGCCGAGCCAGGTGGTGGCGCAGGGAGAGGGGCGGGCGATCGTCTTCGATCTGGCGCGGAACGGCGGCACCACGGCCGCGCGCCACCTCGCCCGCGACTGGACCGAAGGGCAGATCGAGGCGGCGGAGACGGTGACGCTGAGGAGCGGATACGAAGCCGCCTACGGCTACGGCGCCGTCCGCCTCGATCAGGGGCGGGCCGAGGCGGCGGCGGGCGTCGTCGACGGCGGCGACACCTTCTACCGCTTCCTCCTGCTCACGGGCGACCTCGACCGCAACGATGCGGTCACTCTCGTCGAGACGATGGCAAGCCTGCGCCGCCTGGACGCCAGGGAAGCCGCAAGCTACCGGCCGCTCAGGCTCCACGTCGCCGCCGGCGGACGGCAGGCCGACCTCGTCGGGGCGATGGACGCGCCTTTGCCCGCGGAGACCTTCGCCGTCCTCAACGGGATCGACGACGCCGACGGGGCGCTGCCCCAGGGCGGGGTCAAGGTGGTGCGGCGCGACTGAGCCGCCCCCCTCGCCCCGGCCCGTGCTCCGGGGTCGAGATGCCGACAAGTTTACATTTATTTAATCTTTTTCTGCGTTCGTCTTTTCAACCGGCGCGGCCTCATTGTCGTTGACGCCGGGACCGGCCCGACTAGATTGAATGGCATGGGTTCGAGCCTTTTGATCCGGGGGGACCAAGCGTCAGGCGCAACCCCTTCGCCGTCGCGGGCGCGGCCCGGCGGGCGGCATTCCCCTCGACCCCACGATCGTTCGGCAGACGCAAGGCACGGCCCTCGCCCCCGTACCGGAAGGGGAACGGCCGCATTGCGCTTGGTTCGTGGGCGGGTTTCAAGCTATCATGCGGGTTGATCGAAGGGGTTCAAGGGCTCGGCGGGTTCGGCAACGAAGCGAGAGGCGCTGGCATGCAAGCTGACAAGATCGACTTCGCGGCGATGATCGAAAAGGATCGGACCGAGCGCGAGAAGGAGCGCTGGGCCGGCACGTTCCTCGAATACCTCGACCTCGTGAAGGCGGATCCGTCCCTGGGCGACCTCGCCCACAAGCGCATGTACGACATGATCGAGCGGCAGGGGGACCGCGAACTCGACCTCGAGGCCGACCCGCGCGCCAAGCGCGTCTTCGGCGACAACCCGGTCCGGGTCTACGACTTCTTCAAGGACGAGTTCTTCGGCATGGAGCGGACGCTCGAGAAGATCGTCCGCTACCTGCACTCGGCCGCGATGGGCGGCGAGGAAGCAAGGCAGGTGCTCTACCTCATGGGGCCGGTGGGCTCGGGCAAAAGCTCGCTCGTCGAGCGCCTGAAGCGGGGCCTCGAGGGACTCCCCCCCATCCACGCCATCGACGGCTGCCCGATCCAGGAGCAGCCGCTCCACCTCGTACCCCGCCACCTGCGCAAGCCGTTCGAGGAGATGCTGGGGCTGCGGATCGACGGCGACCTCTGCCCCGTCTGCCGCCACCGTTTGCTGGAGGAGTTCGGCGGCAAGTACGAGCAGATGCCCGTCCGGACGCTCAGCTTCTCCAAGCGCGCAAGGCGGGGCATCGGCGTCGTCCCGCCGGTCGATCCGAACAACCAGGACACGTCGGTGCTGATCGGCTCCGAGGACATCTCGAAGCTCGACCGCTACTCCGAGGGCGACCCCCGCGTGCTCGAGCTGAACGGCGCCTTCAACGTCGGCAACCGCGGCATGGTCGAGTTCATCGAGGTGTTCAAGAACGAGACCGAGTACCTGCACACGATGATCACGGCGACCCAGGAGAAGTTCGTGCCGGCGCCGGGGCGGCACGGCACGATCTACGTCGATGCCTGCATCGTCGCGCACTCGAACGAGGCCGAGTGGCAGAAGTTCAAGGCCGACCACACCAACGAGGCGATCCTGGACCGCATCGTGGTGGTCAAGGTGCCCTACAACCTGCGCCTCTCGGAAGAGGTCAAGATCTACAGGAAGTTCCTCGGCCGCTCCAAGTTCGACGCCCGTATCGCCCCGCACACGCTGGAGATCGCCAGCATGTTCGCGGTGCTCTCCCGCCTGGAGCCGACGGGCAAGTGCGACCTGCTCACGAAGCTGAAGATCTACAACGGCGAGGAGGTCCTGGAGAAGGGCCGGCCGAAGAAGCTCACCGTCTACGAACTGCGGGAAGACACGAAGCGGGAAGGGCTGTTCGGCGTCTCGACCCGCTTCATCATGAAGGGGCTGGACACGGCCCTTGCCAAGAACAACGGCACGATCCACCCGATCAACGTCCGGGAATCCCTGATCGGCATGGTGAAAGAGGCCGACATCGCCGACGACGTGCGGCGGCAGTACCTCGAATTCCTCCAGGACACGCTGCACAAGGCCTACCTGGAGATGCTGGAAAAGGACATCACCACCGCCTTCGTCTATTCCTTCAGGGACCAGGCCGAGACGCTCTTCCAGAACTACCTCGACCACGCCGAGGCCTACGTCACGAAGTCGAAGGTCAAGGACCAAGTGACGAAGGAGGAGATCCAGCCCGACGATCGCTTCCTGAAGTCGATCGAGGAGCAGATCGCCATCATCGGCCCCGCCGCCGACGGCTTCCGCCAGGAAGTCATCGCCTACCTGTGGGCGGCGACCCGGCGCGGCGAGAAGATCTCCTACGAGGCCTACGAGCCGCTCAAGGAGGCGATCGAGAAGAAGCTCATGAACTCGGTGCGCGAGATCAGCCGGATCATCACGAAGGCCCGGACCCGCGACGAGGAGCAGCGGCAGAAATACGACGCCATGGTCGAGAACCTGATGGAGCAGGGCTACACCGAAGACAGCATCGACACCATTCTCAAATACGCCTCCAACCACCTCTGGAAGGACTGAGGCGGCAAGGGGGGCCGGAACACGATGCGAGGTGCCGCCGCATGACCGTCTTTCGACCCCACGCCGAGAACGAGGGCCTCCGCTCCGACCGCAGCGCCGGCGACCGCAAGCGCCATCGGGAGAAGCTGCGCCAGTCGCTGAAGGACAACATCGCCGACATCATCGCCGAAGAGAGCATCATCGGCCGCGACCGCGACCGGATCATCAAGGTGCCGATCAAGGGGGTGAAGGAGTACCGCTTCGTCTTCGGCGACAACCAGGGCGGGGTGGCGACGGGCGACGGCGGCACCGAGCAGGGGCAGGTGGTCGGGCAGGCCGGCAAGCCGGGGCAGAAGCCGGGCCAGGGGCCGGGCGGCGGCGACCCCGGCGTCGACTACTACGAGACCGAGATCTCGATCGAGGAACTCGTCGACATCATGTTCGAGGATTTGGAACTCCCCGACATGGAGCGGAAGTTCCTGAAGGAAGCCCTCTCGGAACGGGTGGCGAAGCGCCTCGGGTACAGGAAGCAGGGGGTGCGCGCCCACCTGGACCGGAAGCGCACGGCCAAGCAGCGCATCCGCCGCCGCATCGCCCAGCCGGGCGGGGCGGAGGCCCCCGCCGAGGGGCCGCCGGACGAGGGGGTGCGCTTTCCCTTCCACAAGCGCGACCTCACCTACCGTCGCCTGCGCGTTGATACGAAGGAAGAGAGCAACGCCGTCGTCCTGTGCATCATGGACACCTCGGGCTCGATGGACCGGATGAAGAAGTATCTGGCGAGAAGCTTCTTCTTCCTCCTCTTCCAGTTCATCTCGACCCGCTACCAGAACGTCGAACTGGTCTTCATCGGCCACCACACGCAGGCGAAGGAAGTCACGGAAGAAGAGTTCTTCCACAAGGGCGAGAGCGGCGGGACGATGATCTCGTCGGGCTACAAGAAGGCGCTCGAAGTCATCGAGGAGCGCTACCACCCGGATCTCTGGAACGTCTACGCCTTCCACTGCTCCGACGGCGACAACTTCGACAGCGACAACGCCGAGGCCATGAAGGCGGCGCAGCACTTGTGCGAGCTGTGCAACCTGTTCGGCTACGGCGAGATCAAGCCGATGGGCTCGCACTACTACGAAAGCTCGATGCTCGACCGCTTCAAACGGGTGAACGCCAAGAACTTCCATTCGGTGCTGATCGAGCGCCGCGAGGACATCTGGCCGGCGTTCCGGTCGTTCCTTGCCAAAGAACCGGCATAGGGCAAGGCCGCGCTTCGCGCCCGCTGGCGCGGGGCCTTTTTTCTCTTTTCCATTTGTTGGAGCTTGACCCGAACGACGGGGCCAACCTCCAATGGACGAAAAAGAAGCCGCCACGCCGGGGGCACGCGGGGCATCACCGCCCGAAAACCCCTAGGTTTTGTCCCCGGCCTTGGCGAGTTCGAGGATCTCGTCCTGGCGCGGGCGCGGCGGGCGCCTGCGGTCGGCGCCGCGGCGGCTTTTCTTGGTCCTGTAGGCGATGACGATCCAGGTGCCGTGGAAGAGGACGCCGGCGAGGAGGACGATCTGCCCCGGAATCAGGCTGATCGCCGTCCGCGACCACAGCGCGTCCAGGGAGGGGATCGGTGTGGGGTGGATGAGGATCTTGCCGACGTAGGCCGTGACCTGGATGCCGAAGATCCAGCTGTAGTTGTGTCTCAGCCGGCGGCCAGCGGCCTCCATCAGGGTGATGTGCAGCCGGGGGCGCTGGTAGTCGTCGTGGAGGATCTCGTTCCAGCGGTTATCGGTGCGCACCCCCTGGCCGAGGAGGATGGGGCCGAAGAAGTTGACTTCGAGGACGTGGGCGCGGATGCGCCAGAAGTCGAAGAAGCGGTAGCGGCGGGCCTCGATGTAGAGGAAGACGGCGACCAGGAGCCCGACCAGGAGGAGCGGCAGGGGCGAGGCGTCGCGGCTGCTGTAGGTGAGGGACAGCGCGATCCCGGTCGTCACCACCGCCCAGTTGGTCGTCGCGTCCAGACGCGATCGCCAGACGGTGCTGCGGTAGAGTTCGCCCCGGTAGAGGTGGGCGAGCGCCCCGACGTCGGCGGTGCTGAAGGTCGGCTGGGCCGGACCCGCCGTCTCGTCGCTCATGGCCTGTCCCCCGTTCGCCGCCCTTGGCCCCCTTCTAGGCGATGCCGTCGCCGGGGTCGAGGGTGCGGGGTCAGGCGGCCTCGCGTCCCTTGCTCCCCCCGCTTGGCAGGCGGGTCGGGAAGGGGCGGACCGGCCGGTGCTCCGGCCCCTCGCCTTCGCGCCGCCGCATCCACCGTCCGTAGGCCCGCGCCGCCGGCGCCGCCGTCACCCCGTGCGCGAGGACGCTGAGGAAGACCGTGAGGACGATCGTCGTGAACAGGGCGGAATTGACGCCCGTCTCGCCGCCCTCGACGACCAGCAGCAGATAGAGGATCGAGGCGAGGCCGCGCGGCCCGAACCAGCCGATGAACAGGACGGTGAGGGGGGCGAGGCCGGTGCCGAGGAGGGCCAGCGCCACCGGGACCATCCGCACGACGGTAAGGCTCAAGGCGGCGTAGAGCAGGTCGCGCGGGCCGAAAACGGCCAGCGCGTCGGGCAGCATCGTGGCCCCGAACAGGAGGAACACGACGAGGCTCAGGAGTTGGCCCTCGATCTCGCCGAAGTCCTGGAGCGGTCCTTTGAGGACCTTCGAGCGCGTGCCGACGACGAGCCCGGCGACGAAGGCGGCGATGAAGCCGTTGCCGCCGACGACCTCGGCGAGCCCGTAGGCGAGGACGGCGAGCGACAGCACCGAGATCTGCAAGAACACCTTGTTCATCCAACCGCCGTCGGCCATGCGCTCGACGGCGAAGGCGCCGGCGAAACCGACCGCGAGCCCGGCGAGCGGCCCGAGCAGGAGCTGCCCCGCGACGAACAGCGCCCACTCGGCGGGCGCCCGCGCCTCGGCCCCGCCGGCGAGCGAGAGGAAGAGGAGGACGGCGGGGAAGGCGAGGCCGTCGTTGAGCCCGCTCTCGACGTTGAGCGCCTGCCGGACCCGCACCGGCACCGCCTCGTTGTCGACGACCGCCTGCCCCAGCGCCGCGTCGGTGGGGGCGAGGATGGCGCCGAGCACCCCCGCTTGCCACCAGTCCATGCCGGGGAACAGCCAATGGCCCAGCCCCATGCCGGCGAGCACGCCGAGCGGCAGCCCGACCCCGAGCAGGCGGATCGGCAGGACGTGCTCCCTGTCGAGCCTGGAGAGGTCGATGCGCGAGGCGTCGGTGAACAGGACGAGAACGAGTGTGATCTCGGCAAGGCCGTCGATGAAGGCGGTGTTCAGCTTCATCTCGACGAGGCCGAGCCCGGCCGGGCCGACCACGAGCCCGAACAGGGCGAAGGCCATCGGCGCCGTGACGACGCCCCGCTCGGCGCGACCCGAGACGAGCGCGAAGGCGAGGAGGCCGAAGGCCAGGAGGGCGAGGTCGTCGGGCGTCATCGGAGGGTTCCGGCCTGAGGGCTGGGCGATCCGGACCGCAACGTCCGGCACCGCCGGACGTTGCGACGCGGGTCGGTGGGTAGAAGAGCCCCGTCAGAGCCGGCGCCGCGTCCGTCGAGACGGCGCGGACCGTTCGGGCCAGGACGAAAGGCCCAGATCGAGCCGATGACATCCGACGACTGTACGGTTGGGCGCGAAGACGAATCTCCAGATCGTGCCGCCGGCTTGGCGGCGTCTCGGTTCGGCTCTGTCGCACGGAAAAACTTCCAGGAAATCGACGGCTTGCTACGCCGGAAGCCTCAAATCGAGTCACTGACGGGCAGTGTCTCGGTTTGAGATTTTGAACGCCATAAGCCTCTGGATCGCGAAGGATTTCTCCGCGCGATATCGCAGAGTCAAGTCACTGCTCGCTGCCGCCGGCTTTCAGGCCTTGCGTGAACCGCGCGCAGGTGTCATGATCGAATGATTGTCCGTGAACCATCGGCAGCGGACGGCCGAGAGAGACGTGCGCTTCCGCCAGGAATGTCCGGGGAGCGCCTCTTGCCCTCTATCGAGCAGTCCGCCGTCCAGAACGGCCTCCTCGCGGCGCTGCCGCCCGCCGCCTTCACGCGGCTGGCGCCCCACCTCCAGCCGGTCGAGCTGCGCCTCAGGCAGATCCTCAACGCCACCGACCAGCCGATCGAGCACGCCTACTTCGTCGAGTCCGGCTTGACGTCGATGATCGCGCTCCTGGAGGAGGGCGGGAGCGTGGAGGTCGGCATCGTCGGCCGGGAGGGGGTGGTGGGCCTGCCCCTCGTCCTCGGCGACGACCGGGCGGACAAGGACGCGATGGTCCAGCTCGCGGGCTCCGCGCTCCGCCTGCCCGCCGCCGTCCTGTGCCGCGCGTTCGACGAAACCGACTCCCTGCGGGACCTCCTCCTCCGCTACATGCAGGCGTTCCACGTCCAGGTGTCGCAGACGGCGGCCTGCAACGGCCGCCACGTGCTGGAGGAGCGCCTCGCGCGCTGGCTCCTGATGACGCACGACCGCGCCGGGGGCGACGCGTTCCTGATCACCCAGGAGTTCCTCGCCGACATGCTGGGCGTGCGCCGGGCGGGCGTCACCGTCGCGGCCGGCATCCTCCAGCGGGCCGGCGTCATCCGCTACGGGCACGGCCGCCTCGCCGTCCTCGACCGGGCGGGGCTGGAGGCGGCGTCGTGCGAGTGCTACGGCGTCGCCCGCCGTCGCTTCGAGCGCCTGCTCGGCCGGGGCGCGGGTAAATAATCCTTAATAAAGCGCGGCCGGTACGAAAGCGGACGGACGCGGCGCCCGATCCGCCGTTCTTGAGCCTCACCATGAAGAACGCTTCGACCCCCGCGCGAAACGCGGGGGGGGGAACAGGATGGCGTATGCTCCAGACGGCCACGATCCCGCCTCGGTAGGGAACCCGCAACCCGGCGGCGGCCAAGCGTTGGACCGGGTCCTGAGAGAGCAGGGCTCGTGGCCCGGAAACAAGGACTGGCGCGAGATCGACCGCCTGCGCGCGGAGAACCTCGTGCTCAAGGCCGAGCTGATCGAGGCGAGGCACGCCCCGGGCCGAAAGCCCGACGAGGGTGCCGACGGGCAGGAGCGGCCCTCCGATCCGACGGGAGACCCCCGGGCCACGGCCGCGGCGCCGCACGAAGCGGGGCGCAGGTTGCGGCAGATGGCGTGGGTGTCGGAACTGCTGAACGACACGCTCCGCGAGCGCGACGCGCTCATCGAGCGCCAGGAGACCCGGCTCCGGGAGATGTCGCACCGGATCAAGAACGACCTGCAGTTCGTCGCCAGCCTCTTGCGCGTCCAGGCCAGGGAAGCGACGGGCGCCGAGGCGGCGGACACCCTGGCGCTCGCCGGGATGCGCATCGAGGCGGTGGCCAAGGTCCACGACCTGCTCTGCGCCGCCCCCGGCACCGAGCGGGTCGCGCTCGAGCGCTACCTTGGCGAGGTCTGCGCCTCGCTCGCGGCGTGCCTCGGCGCCGACGGCCGGCACCGGCGCCTCGTCGTCGAGGCCGAACCCCAGACCCTCCCGGCCCGCACGGCCCAGTGCCTCGGCCTCCTGGTCAGCGAGCTCGTGACCAACGCCTTCCGCCACGCCTTCGCGCCCGACGCCCCCGGCACCGTGCGGGTCCGATCGGCCCGCGACCCCGACGGGCGGCTGACCCTCACCGTCGCCGACGACGGCGAAGGACTGCCGGACGGTTTCGCCTTCGGGATCGGCACGGGCTCTGGCCTCGTCGCGGCCCTGGCGAAGCAGGCCGGCGCCTCGATCGCGGCGACGCGCGAGGGCGGCGCCTGCTTCGTGCTCACCGTCGACGCGTAGGCGGGACGCGCGAAGCGCCCTCTTTCTCGGCCCTTGCAAACACCCTCAGGCCCTATAATGTCGGCTACACAGCCGATTCCGTCGACGGCGCGAGGGGGTACGACCGCATGAGCGAATGGACGATGGCCGAGCTTGAGGTCTGGGACGAGCGCGTCCTGGAGAAGGTCGCCGCGTTCGGGCTCGACTGCTATCCGCAGGAGTTCGAGGTCTGCGACCAGGAGGCGATGCTGGGCTACATGGCCTATCACGGGATGCCGTCGCACTACCCGCACTGGAGCTACGGCAAGTCGTTCGAGCAGCAGAAGACCAAGTACACCTACGGGGTCGCGGGCCTCCCCTACGAGATGGTCATCAACTCGGACCCCTGCCTCGCCTACCTGATGCGCGACAACTCCCTTTGCCTCCAGGTCCTGACGATCGCCCACGTCTACGGCCACAACGACTTCTTCAAGAACAACTTCACCTTCACCTCGGCCACCGACGCCGGCGAGACCATCGGCCACTTCAAGACCAGGGCCGACCGGGTGCGGCGCTACATGGAGGACCCCTCGATCGGCGGCGACGCGGTCGAGCGCTTCCTCGACGCCGCGCACGCGCTCAGCCTCAACCGCTCGCGCAACGCCGCGATCCAGAAGCTCGACCACAAGGAGCAGCGCCGCCGCCTCCTGGAGGCCTCGTACCCGCCGCCGAACCCGTTCCGCAACCTGACCAGGGAGCCCGAGCCCAGTCTGCCCGACCTCGACCGCCTGCCCTTGGAGCCGGAAGAAGACCTCCTCCTCTTCATCCGCGACCACGGCGCCGGGCTCGCCTCCTGGCAGAAGGACCTGCTCACCATCGTCGACGAGGAGGCGCGCTACTTCATCCCGCAGATCGAGACCAAGATCATGAACGAGGGCTGGGCCTCGTACTGGCACCACAAGATCATGACCTCGCTCGACCTGCCCGAGAGCCTCCGCCTCGAATTCATGGTCCGCCACAGCCAAGTGATCTGTCCGCACCCGGGCGGCCTCAACCCCTACCACGTGGGCTACATGGTCTGGCACGACATCGAGCGCCGCTTCGGCGGGGTCGACACGGAAGAGGGCCGGGCCAAGATGTTCGAGGTGCGCGAGAGCGACCGCGACGTGGCCTTCCTCCGCCGCTTCCTCACCCCCGAACTGATGCGCGACCTCGACCTCTTCAGCTACCGCACGCGCGGCGACCATCTCGTCGTCGACGAGATCGCCGACGAGGACGGCTGGGAGGAGGTGAAGTCCCAGCTCCTGCGCCAGATCGGCATGGGCGGGTCGCCCGTCATCAGGATCGTCGACGCCGACCACAACCGCCGCCGCGCCCTCTACCTCACCCACGAGCACGACGGCCGCGACCTCGACATGGGTGCCGCCGAAAAGACCCTCGCCCACCTCCGCCAGCTCTGGGGGCACGACATCCTCTTGGAAACCCGGATGCGCGGCAAGCGCACGCTGTTGCAGAGCCGCGAGACGGGGTTCGAGGCGAAACTGGCCGGGTGAGGGTACGCTTCGCGCCAGCGGACGCGAAGCGTGATCTTCTTTGACCGAGTGCCCTCGGCCCCGCTAAGTCCTCTGCACGACGAACCTAGGGAGGAGAAGCCGCATGGCCGCCTACGCCACCTATCCGAGCCTGAAGGGCCGTTCCGTTCTCGTCACCGGCGGCGGGTCCGGGATCGGCGCCGCCATCGTCGCGGCCTTCGCCGAGCAGGGCAGCAGGGTGGCGTTCATCGACTTCGACCGCGATGCTAGCGAGGCGACGGTCGCCGAAATCGAGGGGAGGGGGTTCGTCAAGCCTCTGTTTTTGGAGGCGGACCTGCGCGACATCGAGGCGCTGCGGGGGGCGGTGCGGCAGGCGGCGGAGACGAACGGGCCGATCACGGCGCTGATCAACAACGCCGCCCGCGACGACCGGCACAGGCTGGAGGACGTGACGCCCGAATACTGGGACGACCGGCAGGCGATGAACATCAGGCACCAGTTCTTCGCCGCCCAGGCCGTCTACCCGATGATGAAGGAGGCCGGTGGCGGGTCGATCGTCAACATGGGCTCGGTGAGCTGGATGGTGGGGCAGGGGGGCATGCCCGGCTACACGACGGCCAAGTCCGCCGTCATGGGCCTCACCCGCGGCCTCGCCCGCGACATGGGTCCCGACAACGTCCGCGTCAATTCGGTCGCCCCTGGCTGGATCATGACCCGGCGCCAGATCGACATGTGGCTCAACGAGGAGAGCGAGAAGGAGCTGATGCAGCGCCAGTGCCTCAAGCGCAAGCTCCAGCCCGACGAGATCGCCCGCGTGGTCCTTTTCTTCGCCAGCGACGACAGCGGCTGCATGACGAACCAGACCTACGTGGCGGACGGGGGGTGGGTGTAGGAACCCCTGTGGACCGTCGCGCCGCCCTCGCGGCGGCGGTCGCGGCCAAGTTCGCAGCACATCCGCAGGTCCAAGCCGTGGCGCTCGGCGGCTCGTCCGTCACCGGCGCCGCCGACGATAGCTCCGACGTCGACCTCTACGTCTACGCCGATCCCGAACTCTCGCTGGAATCGCGGGAGGCGGTGGCGGCGGCGCAGGGCACGTCCGGGCGGGTCGAGATCGGCAACCGTTACTTCGAGTCCGGCGACGAGTGGCGCGACGCGGCGTCCGGGATCGGGGTCGACGTGATGCACCGTGATCCAGCCTGGATCGAGGACCGGCTCGTCGCCGTGCTCGACCGCCACGAGGCGGCGCTCGGCTACACCACCTGCCTGTGGCACAACGTCCGCACCTCGGCCCCGCTGTTCGACCGTTCCGGCTGGTACGCCGGGCTCAAGGCAAAAGCGGCGGTTCCCTACCCTGACGGGTTGCGCCGGGCGATCGTCAACAAGAACCGTGCCATGTTGGCGTACACGAAAGCCTCCTGGCGGCGGCAACTGGAACTGGCCCTCTTGCGCGACGACCCGGTCGCCGTCAACCACCGCGCCGCCGCCTTCCTCGCCAGCTGGTTCGACCTCCTGTTCGCCCTGAACCGCGAACCGCACCCCGGCGAGAAACGCCTGCTCCGCCACGCGCGGACGCTGTGCGCCGTGCGGCCGCAGGACATGGACGAGACGGTGCGACGGTTCCTTGCCGGTACGGTTGGCATGGACGCCGCGGCACTGGCAGTGGCTGACCTGCTCATCGCAGGCATCGAGCGGCTCCTGGCCGAGGGGGGCCTCGCCTAGGCACGGGAGCGGCGTGTCGTTCAGGCAATGTTAAGGGTTTTGGCCGATAGTCCGGGGGTTGCCCTCTTCACACCCGGAAGACGCATGGACAAGGACGTCCGCGAGCCACCCGCCGCTTCCTCCGGATCGCCCCCGACGGGCGTGCTGCTGGCGGTTGCCGCCGTCGTCTTCGCCAGCGCCTGGGCGTCCATCTCGCTCGCGGGAGCCTCCGATCGGGTGGCGCCTATCTGGTTCGCCAACGCCTTCGTCCTCGCCTTCCTGCTGAAGCGCGAGGCGGGCACGGTCGAGGTCCTGGGGGCCGCCTTCGCCGCCAACGTTCTCGCCAACGTCGTGGCGGGCGACGGCCTGCCGGCCGGCTTCGTCCTTTCGGCCTGCAACACGGTCGAGCTTTCGGTGGCGCTCTGGGGCCTCCGCCGTGACCGCGGCCCCGAACTCGACCTGTCGCAGGCCCGCGTCTGCCTGCGCTTTGGCCTGTGGGGCGCCCTTGCCGGCACGGCCGTGGCGGGCCTGCCCGCCGCCGCGTGGCTCGCCTTGGCGCAGGGTGCCGACCCCTTCGCCGTCTGGCACCGCTGGGTCGCCGCCGACGCGCTCGGCCTCATGGTCCTGACGCCGCTCCTCGTGAGCGCGCGTCGCCGGGACCTGCCGGCCTGGGGCGACTGGCGAGGGCTCGGGCAGGCGGTCGGGGTTCTCCTGCTCGTCGGCGCCTTGGCCCTCCTGGTCTTCGCCCAGGACCGCTATCCTCTCCAGTTCCTCACCACGCCCGTCATCGTCTTCGTCGCCTTCGTCTTCGGTTTCGCGACGGCGGCGGCCGGGATCGCGCTCACGGCCCTCGTCGCCGTCGGCATGACCCTGACGCACAGCGGTCCGGTCGCCCTGATCCCGGACTCGTCGACCGCCGAACACGTCTTCCTCCTCCAGCTCTACCTCGCCACCCTCGTCGTCACGGCGCTTCCGGCGGCGGCAAGCCTCGCCGGCCGCCGGCGGTTCGAGGCCGCCCTTCAGGATGCCCTGGACAGAGCCAAGACCGGCGAGCGGGTGAAGGCCACTTTCCTCGCCACCATGAGCCACGAGATCCGCACCCCCCTCACCGCGAGCCTTGGCATGACGGAACTGCTCGCCCGTCAGCCGCTCGACGAGCGCTCGCGCCGCTGCGCCGAAGCGATCGAGGGCTCTGGCCGTCAGCTCCTCGCCATCGTCGACGACATCCTGGACTACCTGCGGGCGAGCGAGCGCCGGCTGACGCTGCGTCCGGTGGACTTTTCCCTGCCCGGCCTGATCGAGGAGGTGCGCACCCTTTTCGAGCCTATGGCGGTCGACAAGGGCCTCGCGCTTGAGATGCGCGTGGCACCGGACGCCCTCGACTGGCTTCGGGTCGATGCCGCCCGTCTGCGACAGATCCTCATCAACCTCGTCGGCAACGGGCTGAAGTTCACCCGCTCGGGCTGGGTCAGGTTCGATGCCCGGACGGGCGATGACGGTCGGGGCGGCGTCGAACTGCACGTCCACGTCGCCGATAGCGGGATCGGCGTGCCTGAAAGCCAGATCGATCGCATTTTCGACCCCTTCAGTCAGGCGAACGCCACCTTCGCCCGCGAGCATGGCGGGCCAGGGCTCGGGCTTGCCATTTCACGCGAGCTTGCCCGCCTCATGGGCGGCGAGATCGGCTGCGTCAGCGGTGGCGAAGGCGGCGGCAGCACCTTTTGGGTCAGGGTGCCCGTGGCCGTCGCCAGCCCCCCGGCGGCCGGACCGTCCCCCGTCCCCTCGCGCCCGCTCGACATCCTCCTCGCCGAGGACGTGCTCTTGAACCAAGAGTTGATCGTCGAGGTCATCGAGCGGCACGGCCATCGGGTCGCGGTCGTCGACAACGGGTTGGAACTCCTCGAGCGTTGCGCCACCCGCCGCTTCGACGTGCTGCTCGTCGACATCCAGATGCCCCTCATGGACGGCGAGGAAGCGATCCGGCGCCTGCGCGCGTCCGACGGCCCGAACCGAACGACCCCCGCCATCGCGCTCACGGCGAACGTCATGGAGGCCGACCACGAGCGCTTCCTGCGGGTCGGGATGCAGCGCACCCTGACAAAGCCGATCGCGTGGCCGACGCTCGTCACGGCCCTGAACGGGGTTGCCGGATCGCCCGGGGCGGCAGGGGGGGAACCGTCTTCGCAAAGCACCCCCCTGGCGGCGATCACGGCGGCGTCTACCGGGGCCGAAACGGACTCGACCGTCGACCCTGCTCCCGATCCCGCCCCCCTTGGGCCGAACGATCGAGACCTGCTCGATCAAGGCTTGATCGAGGCGCTGCGTCGTAGTCTGCCAGCCGGGCGCTTCGACGCTCTCGTCGCCCGGGTGCTGCGCGAGGCTGCGGCGAAGCTGCCCCTTCTGGCCTCGCTCGACGAGGAAGCGCGATGCCGCCTCGCCCACAGGCTCAAGGGCACCTGCGGCAGCTTCGGCCTCGCAGCCCTTGCCAGAGCGGCGGACGCCCTGGAGCGGGCGGCGGGCGAAGACGGCGTCGCCGTTGCTATCAAGGTCTACGAAACTGCGCTTTGGGCTACGGCGGACATCCTCGACGTGGACCCGGCCCTGCAGACCATTCCCGTCTAGGTTCTGCTAGGTGTCGTGGACAACGGCTCTATTCACTTTCAACACCAGAGGGCGCCAAGTGAGTGGTATTCGCGGTTCCCGGCGAAGGCTTGCGCCGCAGGCCGAGCCCGCGACGCAGAGGCGCAACGCTCCCCGCGCTTTCGCCGGCATCCCTGCCGGCCCGATCGGCGAAGCCCTCGCCCACGGTCGTGACGGCTCGCGCGATCCATCGCGCCGCGGCCGTATCCCGGTCGTGGTTCGTGCCGCACTCGGCGCAAGCCCACGTCCTCTCGCCCAAGGCAAGGCGGGGGCCGATCGTGCCGCAGTCCGGGCGGCAGCCGGTCGAGCGGTCGAACCGGCCGAGCCGCCGAACCTCCCGGCCGTGCCACGCGGCCTTGTACTCGACCTGCCGCACGAACTCGCCCAGGGCCGCGTCCGAGAAGGACTTGGCGAGGCGGGTGCGCGCGAGCGCCTTGAGCCCAAGGGTTTCCGGGCCGATCACGCGCCCCTTGGCCATCAGGTCGCGCGAGGTCTTGTGCAACAGGTGCGCCCGTCGCGCCGCCACCTTGCGGTGCGGCCGGGCGATGGCTTGTTGCCGCCGCTTTTGGTTGCTGCTACGCGATCGGGCCTCTTTCTTCTCCTTGGTCTCCTGCCGGCCGAAGCGGCGTTGCAGCCGCGCCTGCGCGACCCGCAACGGCCGCGTCGGCACCACCTTGCCGCCGAGGCTGTCGGCCACGAGGCAGGACAGGCCGAGGTCGGCGCCGACGACGGCGTTGCCGGCTCGCCGATCGCCTTCCTGCCGTGCGGGGCCGGGGCGTCGAACTGGACCGAGAGGGTCCAGACCTCGTGGCGCATTCGCAGCCGGGCCGAGACGATACGTCCGCAAGGCCACCTGCCGCCCCGCACCGCGACCTCGCCCAGCTTGGGGATCGTGACGGTCCCGCGCTCGCGGTGCTTTTGCCGCAGGCCCGCGTGGGCAAAGGACATGCCCTGGCCCGAAAGGTAGAGCGAACCCTGGCCTTCGCGCCTGCGTTGGAAGCGCGGGAAGCCCGCCGCCGCGGCGCGGGTCATGCGCCCGGCCTTCGCGGCCCTGCGGTCTTTTCAGCGCCTTGCGAAGGCTGGCGTCGTAGCGGCGCGACACGTCCACGAGGGAGATGGCGGGCGGGTCGGCGCTGCTGCCCGCTTCATGCCGGGCAGCAGCGCCGAGAGCCGCGCGTGGAAGTCGAACCGCTTCTCGCCCCCGTAGAGGGCCTTGTTGTGCGCGACGAAGTTGTTCCAGACGAAGCGGGCGCAGCCCATCCAACCGCGAAGCGCCGCCGCTTGCTCGGGCGCCGGATAAAGGCGCAGGACGATCGCCTGCCGGACCTCGTTCACGCGACAAGCCCCGACCAGCGAAGGCGCCGGCCGTGAACGAGCGCGCCGTCCACCCGCAGGTCCGACGCGACCTTGCGGCTGTTCCAGCGAAAGGCGACTTTCGCAAGGTAGCGGTCGCAGTGCTTGGCCAAGACTCAGTGCCACACGCCCACGATGGCGCGCTTGAAGGCGCTGTTGAAGCTCTCGGCCGTGTTGGTGTGGACGCGAATGCCGCGCCTGCGGTCGGTCCTGGCGTACGCCTGCCGCTTGTGATCGGCGGTCAGGTGCCCGGCAAACTTGCGCCCGATCCAGCGATAGGCGGGCAGGCCGTCGGCCATCAAGACCGACCCTTTGACGTTCGACCACTGCCAAAGGGGCGCGGCGACGCCGTGGCTGGCGACGCGCTTGGCCTTGGCCTTGCCGCCGCGCTCGACGGCGACGAAGACGGTGGAGCGGGCGCGACCCCGGCCCCGGTGCGAGGGGCGCCCCGAGCCGTCCTCGTCGTCGTCCCGGCCCTTGCGCTTGACGCCGCCGACGTAGGGCTCGTCGGCCTCGATGATCCCGGCCAGCCTCCCGGCCGAGCCGTCGGCGAGCATCTGCCGGACGCGGTGCCCGAGGAACCACGCCGTCTTGTAAGAGACGCCGAGCCAGTCCTTCAACTTCATGGCGCTGACGCCCTTGGAGGACGTGGCGAGAAGGTAGATGGCAAGGAACCATGTGTTCAGCGGCAGGTGCGTGCCTTCCATCGGCGTACCGTCCGTGACCCGGAAATCGCCCTTGCAAGAGCGGCAGCGCCAGATGTCGGGGCGGGTGGACAGCCGCTTGGCCTCGCCGATGGCGCCGCACCGGGCGCAGACGACGCCGCCCCGCCACCGCAGCGCCTCAAGATGGGCGCGGCAGGCTTCGTGCGTGGAGAAACGGGATTGGAACGATGCGTGCGTCATGCCGCTCTTGTCGCACCTTTAGTGTCGAAAGTTAATAAATGCGATGGACAAAAGGGATTTACATTTTGACTGAAGCGAGAGTGACGAAGCCGAGGTAAGATTCTGCAGTTTTGTCGTACCGGGTAGCGACGCGGCGCCAATCCTTGAGTTTGCTGAGCAATCGCTTGATAAGGTTGCGCCATCGGTACTTTACGCGGTCGTGCGCGTCGGGCGTTCGACAATTGCTCTTGGTCGAGATGGCTGCTTCCACGCCTGCCTGCTCAATCCCCTCGCGGATGGCATCGGCATCGTAGCCTTTGTCCGCCAGCAATCCTTCGATCCGGTCCGTCAACATCCGGACAGCGGGGCGAAGCTCTGCACGTCGTGCGCTTATCCTAGAAGCTGTTATGGACCAGGGC
>JAGRGG010000191.1 GCA_020445645.1 Geminicoccaceae bacterium
AGCTTCAAGACCTGACAGGGCCTAGTGGCCCGCGTTGGAAGCCCGGCCGCGGGTTGGGGCGGGACGACGGTGCGGTCGAGCCAGGGGGGGCGCCGCGTCGCGCGGGCCGAAGGCCGGGGCGGTGGACCCGACGGCGGCCGGGGCGCCCGGCGGCGGCCCGGTTCGGCGTCAGCGCCTTCTCGGCGGTCAAGCCGATGCGGCGGGTGCGGGAGACGGGCGGTACCGCCGGCGGCTGCCGCCAGCCGCTGCCGGCCGGGCGTGAGGAGTTGCGGCACGAGCTGATGGCCGGCAGGAAGGGCATCGCCCCGGCCGAGATCCGGGACGGGCGGCCGGCCGCGGCATCGCGCCGGGCGCCTTGACCACGATCGGGGCGACGCTGCGCCGGCTTGGCCTCGCGCACGAACAAAAAGCCCGAGGGCGCGCGCGCGGGACCGGCCGGATGGGGCCGCCCGGCGCAAGCGCCGGCGGGTGTGGCAGCGTCCCATGGACCCGGCCCCCTTCGTGTTCCTCGACGGGACCGGCGCCAGCACCAGCATGGCCCGCCCCCAGGGCTGGGCACCGAAGGGCGGGCGTCCGGTCGATGCCGCCTTGCACGGCCACGGGTGCACCACGACCTTCGTCGCCGGCCTGCGCGCAACCGGCCTCATCGCCCCGCCGGTGCCCGACGGCCCGATGACCGGCGCGGTCCTGCGAGCCTCTGTCGGGCAGGTCCTCGCCCCCGGCCCGTCGCTCGGGGACGTGGCGGGGATGGACGATCTCGCCGCGCACAAGGTCGCCGGCCCCCGCGAGGCGGTCACGGCCGTTGGCGCCGGCGTCCTCTGCCTGCCGCCCGACCTGAACCCGATCAAGCCGATGTTCGCCATGCTCAAAGCACGGCTTGGCAAGACCGCCGCTCGAACCCGAGACGCCCTGTAAAACGCCATCGCCCGACGGCTCGACAGCTTCAGCCCGACCAAGTGCCGCAACCGTCCTGCCAACGCCGGCCAAGCATTCGAGTACCTCAAAGGTGCTCTAGCGGACGCGAAGCGCCTACAGCACCTCCAGCAGCCGCTCCGCCCGGCTGGCCTCGACCATCGGCGGGGCGTCCTCGACGGCGAGGTGCTCGACGACGCCGTCCTCGACGATCATGGCGTAGCGGCGGGAGCGGAGGCCGAGGCCGTGGGCGGAGCCGTCGAAGTCGAGGCCGACCGCCTTCGTGAAGGTGCCGTTGCCGTCGGCGAGCATGAGGATGCCGTCCCCGGTGCCGACCGACCTCGCCCAGGCGTCGAGGACGAAGGCGTCGTTGACGGCGACGCAGGCGATGGTGTCGACGCCCTTGGCCTTGAGCGCCTCGACGTTCCGGACGTAGCTCGGCAGATGCCTGTCGTTGCAGCTCGGCGTGAAGGCGCCCGGCACGGCGAAGAGCACCACCTTCTTGCCCGCCGTGAGGCCCGCCGTCGTCACGTCGTCCATGCCGTTCGCCGTGCGGACCTTGAAGGTCGCCTCGGGCAGCCGGTCGCCGGCCTTGATCGTCATCCGCGTTCCTTCCCGTTCGTTGGCTAGGCGGCCGTGCCGCCGGCATCGGCGGAAGATCGGGCGCCCCCGCCCCCGAAGCAAGGGGACGCGCCGCAAGGGGGGCAGCCAGGAGGCGTGAAGACGCCGTTTCGGGCTTGAGGGGCAAGCCGGCGCCCCCTATCTCATGGGCCATGACGAAGCCCCTCCCCGACGACGCGAACCTGACCGGCACCCTCCTCGCCGCCATGCCCGTCATGACCGACCCCCGCTTCGCGCGGGCGCTCATCTACGTCTGCGCCCACTCGGCCGACGGGGCGATGGGGCTCGTCGTCAACAACGTCTCCGACGAACTGTCCTTCTCCGCCGTCATCGGCCAGCTCGGCATCAAGGGCAAGGCGCTGCCCAAGGGCATCCCGGTCCACCTCGGCGGCCCCGTCGAGGGCGGGCGCGGCTTCGTCCTCCACTCCCCTGACTACGCGCACGAGAGCACGCTCGCCATCGACGACGACTTCGCGCTCACCGCGACCGTCGATATCCTGCACGCGATCGCCGATGGCAAAGGCCCGCGCCGCCTCGTCTTCGCGCTCGGCTACGCCGGCTGGTCGCCGGGGCAGCTGGACCAGGAGATCCAGCAGAACGGCTGGCTCGTCGTCCCGGCCGACGAGGACCTCGTCTACGGCGTCGAGCCCGCCCTCAAATGGACCCGGGCGCTGGGCCGGCTGGGCATCGACCCCTCGCTGCTGTCGAGCACGGCCGGGCACGCTTGAGCCGTCGCGTTTCGCGCCCGCCGGCGCGAAGCCGCCACCGGCCTCAGATCCCTCCCTGTACGGGGATCTGCGCCGCCGCCGCCTGGGCGATCCCTTCGGCCTCGCGGCTGCGCATCGCCTTTTGCAGCTTCTCGAAGGCACGGACCTCGATCTGGCGGACGCGCTCGCGGCTGATGCCGTAGGTGCCGCTCAGGTCCTCCAGCGTCGTCGGCTCGTCCTTCAGGCGGCGCTCGGTGAGGATGTGGCGCTCGCGTTCGTTGAGGACCTCCATCGCGTCCTGGAGGAGGCCGCGGCGGTGGCTCAGCTCGTCCTCCTCGACGAGGGTCGTCTCCTGCGACTGGCTCTGGTCGACGAGCCAGTCCTGCCACTCGGTGTCGCCCTCGGAACGCAGGGTCGCGTTGAGCGAGTGGTCGGGGCCGCCGAGGCGGCGGTTCATGTCGATGACCTCCTGCTCGGTGACGGCGAGCGTGGTGGCGATCTCCTTCACCTGCTCGGGCCTGAGGTCGCCGTCCTCGATCGCCTGCATCTGGCTCTTGATGCGGCGCAGGTTGAAGAACAACTTCTTTTGCGCCGCCGTCGTGCCCAGCTTCACGAGCGACCAGGAATGGAGGATGTATTCCTGGATCGCCGCCCGGATCCACCACATGGCGTAGGTGGCGAGGCGAAAGCCGCGCTCGGGCTCGAAGCGCTTGACGGCCTGCATCAGGCCGACGTTGCCCTCGGAGATGATCTCGTTCATCGGCAGGCCGTAGCCGCGGTAGCCCATGGCGATCTTGGCGACGAGGCGGAGGTGGGAGGTCACGAGGCGGTGGGCGGCGTCCACGTCCTCGTCTTCGCGCCAGCGCTTCGCCAGCATGTACTCCTCTTCCGGCTGGAGCATCGGAAAGCGCCGGATCTCGTCGAGATAGCGCGAAAGGCCGCTGCCTTCGAGGGGAACGACAGGAAGCGACGCCATGGCTGGCCTCCAGGAACTTCGGTATGAGGGGTGGTTTTCTCGTCGTCCGATCCGGACGTAAACGGACCGGGAGCCGCAAGGCTCCCTCTATGGGCGCACGCCACGCCATAGCACGGCCCATAGCACGGCCCATAGCACGGCAACGCGCCTCATGCACGCGCCAGTTCAAGAACCGCGTCGAAGATCGCGGGCGGCGCGCTCTCGAAGCGCAGGCGCAGGCCGTTCGTCGGATGGGAGAAGCCCAATAGCTGAGCATGGAGGAGGATCCGGTCAAGGTGCCGCACCCGCTCGGCGAGGGCCGGCGGCAGGGCGGGCCGCTTCCTCGGCTTGTAGAGGGGATCGCCCAGGAGCGGGTGCCCCCGGCTTTGCAGGTGGACGCGGATCTGGTGGGTGCGGCCGGTGTGGAGGGTGCAGCGCACGCGGGCGATCCCGCCGGGGGTGGCTTCCAGGCGGTCGAGGTCGGTCACGGCCCGCTTGCCGCCCGCGACGACGGCCATCCGCTTGCGGTCGACCGGGTGGCGGCCGATCGGTGCCTCGACGTGCAGGTGCGACGGCGGCAGGCCGTAGACGACCCCAGCGTAGGCGCGCTCGACGCTGTGGACGCTGAACTGCCCGGCGAGGCCCAGATGCGCCCGGTCGTTCTTGGCGACGACGAGGAGCCCGCTCACGTCCTTGTCGATGCGATGGACGATGCCGGGGCGCCGCACCCCGCCGATCCCGGACAGGCTGTCGCCGCAGTGGGCGAGGAGGGCGTGGACGAGGGTGCCGGTCGCGTGGCCAGGCGCCGGGTGGACGACGAGACCCGCCGGCTTGTCGACGACGAGGAGGTCGTCGTCCTCGAAGACGACCGCGAGCGGGATCGCCTCCGGGCGGAGCGGCAGGTCCGCGGGCTCCGGCAGGCGGACCTCGAAACGCTCCCCGCCTTTGACGCGGCGCTTGCCCTCGGATACCACCGCCCCGTCCTCCTGGACGAAGCCGCCGTGCAGGAGGGCCTGGAGGCGGGCGCGCGACAGGCCCGGCAGCAGCGCCGCCAGCGCCGCGTCGAGGCGTTGGCCGGCCCGCGCGCCGTCGATCCGCACCGCGATCGTTTCGGGGGTTTCCGCTTCGTCGGGGTTCATGGGGGATAGGGCGTTGGAACGTTTGCTCGGCTTCGTCAAGCTGTTCAACGTCGTGGCCGGGATCGTCATCGTCTTCGGCACGGTGGCGCTGGTCTGGCTCATGGTCCAGCGCGGCGGGCATTCTCGGGCCGAACGCGAGGCCGTCCCTCCGCCCCCCCCGCCCGTTGCCGGGCGGATCGCCGGCATCGCCGCCCACGCGGACGGCTTGGCCTTCCTCGTCGACCTGCCGGATGGCGGCCAGGAGATCCGCCTGCTCGGCGCCAACGGCAAGATGAGCCTCCTCTACCGCGTCGCCGGGAAGCGCTGACGATGCCCCCCCCGACGACGTTGCGCGCGGGCGCTCAAATCGAGGTCGGGATCGAGGGCCTCGGCTTCATGGGCGACGGCATCGCCCCGGTCGGGGGCGCCCGCGTCGCCGTGCCGCTGGCGCTTCCCGGCGAGCGCTGGCGGGTGCGGCTGGAGGGTGAAACGAAAGGCCTGTGGCGGGCGACCCCGCTCGTCTGCCTCGCCCCCGCCCCGGAACGGCAGGTCCCCCCCTGCCCCCACTTCGGCGCCTGCGGCGGCTGCCGCCTCCAGCATCTGCCGGGGGACGCCTACGCTGCCCTCAAGCGCCGCCGCATAACGGGCGCCCTGCGCGCCCGTAGGATCAACGCCCCCGAACCCCTGCCGACGGCGCGGAGCCCACTCGGCTCGCGCCGCCGCCTCCGCCTCGCCCTCGACGAGGACATGCGCCCCGGCTTCCGCCGCCCGCGCTCGAACGAGGCGATCGCCGTCGACGTCTGCCCGATCACCCGCCCGGAACTCGTCGCCCGTCTGGCCCCGCTTGGCCAGGCGCTCGCGGGCCTTGACCGGCTGAAGCCAGGGGACGAGGCCGAGATCGCCCTCGTCGGCGGCGGGGTCGACCTCCTCCTCCTGACCAAGGCTTCCCCCAGCGACGGCGACCGCCGCCGCCTCATCCGCCTCGCCGAAGCGGCGGACCTCGACCGGATCGCGCTCCGCTGGCCCGGCGGCGCCGAGATCGCCGTCGGGCGCCGCCCCCTGCGCCTCGTCATCGGCGCCGCCGCCGTCGAGCCCCCGCCCGGCGCCTTCCTCCAGGCGACCGCCGAAGGCGCGTCCGCACTGACTGCCTTCGCCGACGCCCATCTCCCCAGGGGCGCCGCCGTCCTCGACCTGTTCGCCGGCCTCGGCACCTTCGCGCTGGCGCTCGCCAGGAACGGTCGCCGCCTCCACGCCGTCGAGGCCGACCCCGCGATGACGGCGGCGCTCGAAGCCGCCGCGCGGGCGGCGGGCCTCCCGGTGACGGCGGAGGTCCGCGACCTCCACCGCCGCCCCCTGCCCCCCGCCGCCCTCGACCGTCACGACGCCGTCCTCCTCGACCCGCCCCGCGCCGGCGCCGAGGCGCAGGCCAAAGCCCTCGCCGATTCCCGCGTCGCCCGCGTCGTCTACGCCTCGTGCGACCCCGCCACCTTCGCCCGCGACGCCGCCCCCCTCGTCCGGGCCGGCTTTCGCCTCGAAGCCCTCCTTCCCGTCGACCAGTTCCTCTACGCCGCCGAGATCGAGCTGATCGCCGCCTTCGCCCGCGCGCCCACCGCCATCAAAGGGGCTTGATCAACCCCTCCCCCTCCCCTAGATAGGCCCCGTCCGCCCGCGTCCCCTTCGTCTAGCGGTCCAGGACGCCGCCCTCTCACGGCGGAAACAGGGGTTCGAGTCCCCTAGGGGACGCCAATTATTGCAAGGGGCTAGTAAGTTTCAAGCCCTGAATTTTTCGCCGTAGGGCAATCATAGGGCAAAGTTCTTGTCGTTCTGGTACGGCCCTAGCCCCGCCTGCCATCCCTGTTTCACATACCCTCTTCGAGCCGATAAAGCTGTATGGCGGACCGCGCCTATCCGGCACGTCCTGTTTTGCTGCGACGGCGGGTCGCCTGTTTGCATTGCGGCACCTATGGCGCCCCGATGCCTTGTCCTCGCTGCGCTGGCCACGACGAAGCCGGCCCCCCTCCCTACCCCGCCGGGGGGAGGCAATTTCATTGTTCGCAACTTGGCCAAACCCGACCGGCAAAACTGAGAGTTTCACGTTAGCAGAGATAGGGCGTTGAGATCACCGTTGTGGTGGTCCATGAACGCTTGCAAGGCCAAGCTTGCTTCCACCATCGCTGGAGATTTCGACACGACGATTGAGCGCCGTCAGAAGCGAGCGAACCCATGCCGTGTCCTTGCATTGTGCCGCTCGATGCCATCGGTGTGGGTGTTGCCGATCAACCGCTTGCCGGGGGCAGCACGCCATTATAGGCGGCACAGGCGTCGGTGCACTTGAGCTGCCCCTTTTTCCGAGTGATCCACCGA
>JAGRGG010000029.1 GCA_020445645.1 Geminicoccaceae bacterium
TGACGCCGGACGGACAGACTGTCGAAGCGGAAGCTGCGCACGGCACCGTCACGCGCCACTACCGCGCTCACCAGAAAGGTCAGGAGACGTCGACGAACTCGATCGCGTCGATCTTCGCCTGGACCCGCGGCCTCACCTACCGGGGCAAGCTCGACGACACCCCCGAGGTGGAACAGTTCGCGGCAGCATTGGAGGAGGTCTGCGTCGACACCGTCGAGAGCGGCAGGATGACGAAGGACCTGGCCCTCCTCATCGGCCCCGACCAGCCCTGGCAGACGACCGGGCAGTTCCTCGACACGCTCGAGGAAAACCTGCGCAAGAAGCTCGGCTGAGCGCCGATCGCGGCGGGGGCGAAGCGGCGCACGCTTCCCCCGCCGCGCGGGCTTCCTTGAAGCCTCCAAGCCGCCCCGTCGGGGCCGGTCCACGGCGCATCGACCCCGCTTCGCCGGACGGCGCCCTGCCGACCCGTCGCCGGGGAAGGCTCGCCTAACGCCCGCGCGTACAACGCTATTCCTCTTCGGCCGACGCCCGCCGGCCGACGGGGAAAGCTGCGATCGTGCACGTCCTGAAAACAGTCTCAACTAAACCCCGAGCCGGCGCGGCTCCGGGCGGCTTGGACGGTCGTGGGCATGATCGACGCTGTACGGCAGATCTTCGGGGGCGCGATCCAGCGCATCGACCGCTACCCCGGCGGCTACGAGCCTTCCGCGCAGACGTTCCCGCCCCTCGACCGCGAGTCGCTCGCCTTCGACCTCGACCTCGAACGCCGGGCCCGCGACGCGGCCCGCGGCCGCTGCGTCGGCGCCGACGGCCTCGACGAGGTCGAGCGCGAGATCCTGAGCCTCGTCGAGGCGAAGCGGAAAGACGCCTACGACGTCTACACCGAGCGCCTGAGCCTCTACGCCGAGCGCGAGGCGAGGCTCGGCGGCGACGGCGTTCGGGTGGCCGTGGAGATCGAGGCGAAGGACGCGGTGGCCGACTTCCGCGTCGAGGCCGACAGGGCGCTCGGGCGGATGCACGCGAGGGGCAACGCCGTCCGCGAGCACCAGCGGGAACTGCGCGAATTCCGGCGGGCGCACGGCCTGCGGCGCCCCGGCCGCCGCCCCGAGAGCCGCCTCCTCAACTGGGGCATCCTCCTGATGCTGGCCGTGGCCGAGATCGTCTTCAACACCTACTTCTTCGGCGAGGGCTCCGAGTTCGGCCTCGTCGGCGGGCTGATCGCCGGCCTCGCCGTCACGGCCGGCAACATCGGCGTCTGCTTCGTGCTCGGCCGTCTGGTCGTCCCGTTCGTGGGGCACCGCCGCATCGGGCACAGGCTCTGGGCGTGGCCGGCGGCGGCGCTGCTGGCCGGGCTCGTCGTGGGCTTCCACCTCGTCGTCGGCCACTTCCGCGACATCACCAACACCGTGTCGCCCGAGGAGGCCGGGGCGCTCGCGTGGCCCGCCTTCCTCGCCGCACCGGCGGGGTTCTCCGACTTCTACGCCTGGATGCTCTTCTGCGTCGGCCTCGTCGCCGCCGTCGTCGCCACCGTCGACGCCTTCAGGATGGACGACCCCTACCCCGGCTACGGCGACGTGACGGCGCGGTTCGACCGGGCGCAACGGAACTTCATGAAGGCGCGCGGGAAGATCGTCGACGACCTGACGCGGCGCAAGAACGAGGTCGTCGACGGCCTGCGCGGCAAGCTCGACGACTGCGCCCACCGGCGCGAGACGAGGGGCGAGATCGCGGGCGGGCGCGCCCGCCTGACGCGGCAGTTCCGGGAGCATCTCGACCACCTGGAAGGGGCGCTCCAGGCGCTGATCCTCGCCTATCGCGGCGCCCTCGGCAGGTCCCCCGGCGCGCTCGTCCCGGTCGACCCCGCAGGCTTTCCGCCCGTGGCGCTCGTCCGCCCGCCCTCGGACGACGGGGCCGAACGCCAGGGGCCCGAGGATGGGGAAGCGGACGCGATGGACGCCCTTCGCCGCGCCGTCGACGGGGTCGCGGCCGCGTTCGAGGCGGCCTACGGCCAGTTCGACCAGCTCAAGGCCACCCTCGGCAAGGAGACGGCCCATGCGGCGGACGCCTAGACGCACGACGGATCGCGGGCGGCCCGCCCGCCGCGACGGCGCCCGTGCCCGCGCCGCCCGCAAGAACCGCCTCGGAGGGATCCTGATCGGCGTCTTCGTCGTCTTCCTCGCAGGGGGGCTCGGCCTGCTCGGCTATGCGTGGGCGACGGCGCCCGACCTCGACACCGCGACCGGGTGCCCGAGGAGCGGCCCGTCGAGCGTCACGGCGGTCCTCGTCGACGCCACCGACGGCATGTCGCCCGTGCAGGCGCTGGCGGTGCGCAAGCGGCTGCGCGAGCTGCGCGACGCGGTGCCGACGGGCGGGGCCTTCGAGGTCTACCGCGTCGGCCCGGCGGCGCTGGAACCCCTGGCCGCCGCCTGCAATCCCGGGCGCGCGGCGGAGGGGAGCGTCTGGACCCAGAACCGGCGGCTTCTGGGGGAACGCTTCGAGGCGGCCTTCGAGGCGCCGATCGAGGCGGCGCTGGCCGGCCTCGAAGGCGGCGCCCCCGCCGACAGCTCGCCGATCCTGGAGTCCCTGAAGTCCGTCGCGGTCAGCGCCTTCGAGGGAACGGGTCGCAGCGACCGGCCGCACCGCCTCGTCGTCGTCTCCGACATGCTCCAGCACACGAGCGGGTGGTCGAACTACCGTGAGCCGCTCGACGCCGCCCGCCTGCTCAAGAGCGACGACTACCGCCGCACGGCCCCGGACCTGCGCGGGGCCGAGGTCGAGATCCTCTACCTCGCCCGCCGCACCGCCAAGCCTATCCAGGGCCGCGCCCACGTCGCCTTCTGGCGCGACGTGCTCGTCGCGGCCGGCGTCCAGGACCTCCGTTTCAAGCAGCTCTAGGACCCGGTACCATGCGCGACGAAGCCGACCTTCAGACCCGCCGGCGCGGCCGTTTCGACGTGACGCTGTTCTTCCTGGCCCTCTTCCTGGGCGCCGGCTTGGCCATTGCCCTGAAGGTCATGCACGTGCCGCAAGCGTTCGTGACGGCGGGTCCCGCCGCCGTCCTGCTCGCCTACGCCGGCCTCATCGCCTTCACGAAGCGCTTCCGCCTGCCGGAGGACCGGGCCGGCGAGAGCGTCTACTACCTCGGCTTCCTCTACACGCTCGTGAGCCTCGCCTGCGCGCTCTACGAGTTCGCGCAGGCGACGGGCGAGGTCGAGCCCCTCATCGCCGATTTCGGGATCGCCCTCACCACGACCATCCTCGGCCTCGCGCTTCGCGTCGCCTTCGCCCAGGGCAGGCGCGATCCGATCGAGTTCGAGCACGAGGCCAGGATCGAGCTTTCGGACGCGGTCCGGCGCTTTCGCGCCTCGCTCGACAACGGCGCCGGCGAGCTGGAGCGCTTCCGCCGCGCCATGCAGCAATCGTTCCAGGACAGCGCCGCCGAGCACGCGAGGCACATGCGCGAGTCCGTCGACGCGCCGCTGCAAGGCCTGAAGGCGGCGCTCGAAACCTTCGAGGGCCACGCCGGGAGGCTGGGCGCCAACGCCGGGCGCCTGGTCGACGGGATCGGCGGCCTCGGTGCCCGGATCGAGACGATCGATCTTCCGGTCGCGGCGATCGAGGCGAAGCTGGCCCCGCTCGCCGACGCCATCGGCGGGCTGACCGCGTCGCTCGAACGGCGCGCCGCCGAGGAGGTCGGGCACGCGGACGGGCTGAAGACGCTCGCCGCCCGGACCGAAGCGCTGCTGGAGCGGATGCGGCAGGGCTTTGATCAGCTCGACCGGGGCGCGCGGTCGATCGGCGAATTCGAGAAGAGCGCCGAGCAGGCGCATCGGGCCTGCGGGGCGCTCGGCCAAGCGCTTCGGGACGGCACCGCCGCCGAACGGGAGCGCGTCCGGTCGCTGGTCGAAGCGGGCAAGGCGCACGCCGACGCGCTGCGGGCGGCACTGGACGCCGATGCCGAGGGGCGCCTCAGGCACCAGGGCGACCTCGAACGCGCCGTTCGGGAGACGGTGGGCGTCCTGCGCGACCACAACGCCGGGCTCGGCCGCGAACTCGAAGGCGGCCGCGCCATCGCGGGCCGGGTCGCCGCCGAGTTCGCCGACCTCGTCGGCCGGATCACCCAGACCGTCGAGGCCAACGGCGCCTTGCCCGGCCGGCAGGGAGCGGCCTCGTGACGACGGGCAGCATCCTGCGCCAGGAGCACTCCTACAGGCGGGGCCTCGTCTTGGGCCTCACCCTCTCCGAGATCATGGTGCTGGTGCTCTTCATCCTCCTCCTGCTCCTCACGGCCCTTCTGGAGAAGAAGGCCGAGGAGCAGGAGACCCTGGCGGCGCGGCTGCAGGAGGCCGAAGCGCAGCGGGCGCAGGTGCTGGCCGAGGTCCGGCGGCTCGGGGGCGTCGACGCGTTCGACGACCTGTTCACCGAACTCGCGCTCCTGCGCGAGGAGAACACTGTTCTTCAGCAGGAAAACGCGGCGCTCGGCGAGCGCGCCGCCGCCTCGACGCGAAACGAGGCGACGATCGAACGGCTGTCCCGGGAGGTCGAGGGCATGACCGAGAAGCTCGCGGAGGTCCAGGCGCGGGACGCCGAGGCGCAAGCGGACCTCGCGCGCCTGCGCGATGCGAACGCCGACCTCGAACGGCGGAACGCGGCGCTCGGCGAGGGGCAGGCGACGGCAGCGGAAGAGAGCAGGGCGACGATCGAGCGGCTGTCGCAGGAGATCGCCCTGTTGCAGGGCATGGCCGAGAAGCTCGCGGAGGTCCAGGCCCGGGCCCAGGCGCAGAACGCCGAGACGCAAGCGGAGGTCGCGCGCCTGGCCAAGCTTGCGGACGAGGCCGGGGCGCTGCGGCGCGAGCGCGATGCGCTCACGCACGAGGTCGCGGCGCAGTCGGACACCATCGCTGAACTCACGCGCGGGCCGCCCGCCTACGCGGGCACGCTGGAACGGCTGCGAGGAGCCCTGGGCGACGAGGGCACCGCCCGCGTCGTCGAGGCCGCCGCGATGCTGCTGGACGCGCGCCCGGGGCCGGCCGATCCCGAGCGCCTGCGCGAGGAGATCGTGAACCTGGAGGCGCTCACCCGCACCCGCAACGACCTTGCGAGCCGGGTCGAGCGGCTCACGGCGCAGATCGAGGGGCAGGGCAAGGGGGTCGAGTGGCCGTCCTGCTGGTTCGACGGGCAGGGGCGGATCGAGTACCTCTACGACGTCGCGCTGCAAGGCGACGGCCTCGTCGTCCGCCCCACCAACCTGCCGCACCGCGCCCGGGACCGCGCGGCGCTGCCGGCCCTCGCCCTCGCGGTCGGGCGGGCCGAATCGCCCGAGCGCTTCCTGCGGGCGACGCGGCCCCTCTACGACTGGTCGGTCGAGAACGACTGCCGCTTCTTCGTGCGCGTCCACGACGGCACCGGCCCCGCGCAAAAGCGCCTCTACCAGAACCGGCTGCGCACCGTCGAAGCGCACTTCTACAAGCTGCTGGTCTCAGATGGCGCGTTCTAGCCCCAAACGTGGCGGACCGCCGGCGGTGCCGCGCGGTCCCTCGGGCGTCGATGCCGCAGGCCTCGACGCGGCCCTTGAGCGGCTGCGGGAGGCCGTGCTGCGCCGGGAGGCGGTGCGCCGCCACCTGCGCCGCCCCCGCTGGGTGCGGGTCCTGATCGGGCTGATCGGCCGCGCCCCGGCCTAGGCTTCAGCGCTCATCCCCCTCGCGGCAAGGCGGGCGCCCCGTGCCCGGACCCATCCCCCCGGACGCGGTGGAGGGCCCCGCCGGTCGCGGGCGCCGGAACCCCGGTCGTGGTCGGCAGTGACAGGGGCAGGCCATAAAGGCTCCGCACCGCGAGGTAGGCGAACGCCTGCGCTTCGAGCGCGTCGCCCGACCAGCCTACGGCCTCGACCGGGTCAACCGGTGCGCCGAGGTTGCGGCCGAGGGCCGCCATGACGACGGGGTTGCGCCGCCCGCCGCCCGTCACGAGCCAGCGGCGGGGGGGGCTTGGCAGATGCGGCAATGCTGCGGCGACGCTCCCCGCCGTGAACGCCGCCAGCGTCGCCGCCCCGTCCGCCGCCGACAGCCCCTCCAGCGCCGTCGCCTTGAAGGCGTTGCGGTCGAGGGATTTCGGCGCCGGCCGGGCGAAGTAGGGGTCGGCCAGGAGATGGCCCAGGGCCTCCGGGCGGACCCGGCCGGACGCCGCGAGGCGGCCGTCCGCGTCGAACGGCAGGCCCGCGCGCGCCCGCACCCAGTCGTCGATCATGGCGTTGCCGGGGCCGGTGTCGAAGGCGAGGACCGCGTCTCCGTCGCCGCCGTCATCGATGAAAGTCACGTTGCCGACCCCGCCCAGGTTCAGGACGGCGAGCGGCCGCGGCAGGCTCTTGGCCAGCGCCGCGTGGTAGAGCGGCGCCAAGGGGGCACCCTCGCCCCCGGCCGCCACGTCCGCGGCGCGAAAGTCGTTGACGACGTCGATCCCGATCCGCCGCGCGAGCCGCCCCCCATCGCCGAGCTGGGCGGTGAGGCGCCGCTCGGGCCGGTGGACCAGGGTGTGCCCGTGGAACCCGACGACGCCGATCGCATCGCGGTCCAGCCCGTGGCGGGCCAGGAACCCCTCGACCGCCGCGGCGTGCGCGTCGGTAAGGTCCCGCTCCAGCGCCTCCCGCTCCCCCGCGCCCAGGGCGTCGGGGTCGGCGACGGCGCCGCCCAGCCGGTCGCGCAGGGCGCTATCGTAGGGGACGGTGTCTTCGGGGCCGAACCCGCCCACGGTCCCGCCGTCGGTGCGGATCACCGCGAGGTCGATCCCGTCCATGCTCGTGCCGCTCATCAGGCCGAGCGCCTCGATTGCCGTCCGTTCCACGCCCCCTCGCCCCCCGGCCCTACCCGCCCCCGCCTTCCCGCGCCCGGCGCAGGTCGCCCCGCGCCGCCCCGAGCCGCACCTCGGCTTCCGGGCGCGGGAGGCCGTCGAGCAGGAGCACGGCGAGCGGGACGTTCCGCCCGGCCTCGTCATAGGCCAGCATCGCCGCCTCGTCGGACGCGCCCGTGATCGCCTGGACGATCCGCCCGCCGCGCCGCACGAGCTTCGCGTTGGTGGCGACGACGTGGACCATGAGCCCGTCGTAGACCCGGCCAAGCTCGGTCATGAGCTGGGTCGAGAACAGGTTGAGCGCGATCTTCTGCGCCGTGCCCGCGACCATCCGGGTCGAGCCCGCGAGGAACTCGGGGCCGGTGGCGAGCAGCACCGGGCATTCGGCCGCGGCGAGGAGGGGGGTATTCGCGTTGTTGGCGAAGGCCACCGTCAGGGCGCCCCGGGCGCGGGCGGCGGCGACGGCGCCTCGGGTATAGGCGGTGGTGCCCGACGCGGCGACGCCGACGAGGACGTCGGCGTCGCCGAGCCCGTGCCGCGCGACCTCGGCGGCGGCGGCGTCGCCGTCGTCCTCCGCCCCCTCGACCGACGCGACGAGGGCGCCCGGGCCGCCCGCCATGAAGTAGAGCAGCCGGTCATTCGGCCAGCCGAAGGTCGGCCACAGCTCGACCCCGTCCTGCACGGCGAGCCGCCCCGAGGCGCCGGCGCCGGCGTAGACCAGCCGGCCCGTCCCCCCGAGCCGCCCGGCGGCGGCGCGGACCGCGCCCGCCAGCGCCGGCAGGGCACCCCTCACGGCGCAGAACGCGCCCATCTGGGCGTCGAGCATGGAAGCGAGCGCCTCCTCGGCGGGCCACGACGCCGCCCGGCGGTACCGCTCCAGCCTGCCTTCGGTATCCATCCGGCCTTCTCCCTCGGCCCCGACCCTCGGCGGCGACGTTCGAGCCCGGGAGGGGCGGCTGTCAAGCGGGTACCGTTCCGCGTCTCCCTAGCGCTCCAGGCAGACCGCGACGCCCTGCCCGCCCCCGATGCAAAGGGCGGCGAGGCCCCGGCGCGCGTCCAGGCGCAGCATCTCGTGGACGAGGCTGACGACGATCCGGCAGCCGGATCCGGCCAAGGGGTGCCCGAGCGCGATGGCGCCGCCGTTGCGGTTGATGCGCGCGGGATCCCAGCCCATCTCGCGGTTCACGGCGATGGCCTGGGCGGCGAAGGCCTCGTTGATCTCCAGCACGTCGAGGTCGCAGGTCCGCCACCCCGCCTTGTCCAGCGCCCGACGCGCGGCGGCGGCGGGGCCGAGGCCCATGTCCAGGGGCTCGACCCCGGCCGAGGCGTAGGACGCGATGCGGACGACCGGCTCCAGGCCCCGGCGCGCCAAGCCCTCCCCGCTGCCGACGACGACGCCGGCGGCGCCGTCGTTCAGCCCCGACGAATTGCCGGCGGTGATCGTGCCCTCCGAGTCGAAGGCCGGCTTCAGCTTCGCCAAGGTCTCCAGGCTGGTGCGCGGGTTCGGGTGCTCGTCCCGGCCCACGCCCGCGACGGGGACGACCTCGGCGTCGAACCGGCCTTCCGCCCAGGCGGCGGCGGCCTTCTGCTGCGAGGCGAGCGCGAAGCGGTCCTGCTCGTCGCGGGTGATCTGGTAGCGCCGCGCCAGCCCCTCGACGGTCGTGCCCATGTGGACGTCGTGGAAGGCGTCCCAGAGGCCGTCGACCACCATCGAATCCTTCACCGTCCGGTCGCCCGTCTTCACGGGCTCGCGCAGGCCGTAGAGCAAATGCGGCGCCTGGGTCATCGAATCCTGCCCGCCCGCCAGCACGACCTCGGCGTCGCCGCACTTGATCGCCTGCGCCGCGAGGTGGATCGACCGCTGCCCGGCGCCGCAGACCATGTTCACCGTCGCCGCCGGCACCGAGACCGGCAGCCCCGCCTTGATCGCCGACTGCCGCGCCGGGTTCTGCCCGGCGCCGCCGGTGAGGACCTGCCCCAGGATCACCTCGTCGACCCCCTCGGGGTCGAGCCCGACGCCCTCGGTGAGCGCGCGCAGGACGGCGGCCCCCAGGTCGGACGCGGCGCACCCGGCGAGCGCGCCGGAAAGCCTGCCGATCGGCGTGCGTTTGGCGGCGGCGATGTAGGCGTCGCGCACGGCATCCTCCCGCTTGACATTCTGGTTATGACCATTAATATGTATACTCAGGGGATCGGGCGCAAGAGCCGAGGCGGGGGAGGTTCCCATGCAATCCGACGTTCTCCGGACGCCCGCCGCGCCGTCGCGCGCGTGCGGGACGATCGCCGATCCCCTTCGCCTCGACGAACGGGCGGCGCCGTGAAGGGCCAGGCCGCGATCGTCGGCGTCGGCGAGCTGAAGCCCGTGCGCCGGACCGGGGGCGTGACGACGCTGGAGCTGATCGCGCGGGTCGCGCGCGAGGCCGCCCTCGACGCGGGGCTCGAACCTTCGGGGATCGATGGGCTGCTGGTCGGGCCGCAGGTTGGCCTGACGCCGCAGCACGTGCCGGCGACGGTGGCGGAATATCTCGGGTTGAAGCCGACGATGGCGAACGTCGTCGACCTCGGCGGGGCGTCGGGGGCCGGCATGGTCTGGCGCGCGGCGGCGGCGATCGACGCGGGCATGTGCGACGCCGTGCTCTGCGTGCTCGCCAACCACCGCGACGACGCGGCCCCCCGCTCGCCGAACCGCAACCCCATCCGCGAGTTCGACGTGCCGTTCGGCGCTTCCGGCGCCAACGTGTCCTACGCCCTCCTGATGCAAGCGCACATGGCGGCCTACGGCTGCAAGGCCGAGGACTACGCGAGGATCGCCGCCGCCGCGCGGGCGAACGCGCAGCGCAACCCGGACGCCATCTTTTACGGCAAGCCCTCGAGCGTCGAGGACGTGCTGGCCTCGCCGATGGTGGCCGAACCCCTGCACCTGCTCGAGATCGTCATGCCGGTGGCCGGCGGCGAGGCGGTGATCGTCGCCTCGGCGGCGCGCGCGCGCCGGTCGCCGAGGCCCCCCGTGCACCTGCTCGGCGCCGGCGAGAAGGTGACCCACCGCGCCGTCAGCCAGGCGTCCTCCCTCACCTCCGGGCCGCTCAAGCCCGCGATGGCGCGGGCGTTCGGGCAGGCGGGCCTGGGCGCGCGCGACGTGGACCTCCTTTCGCTCTACGACTGCTACACGATCATGGTGGCGACGACGCTGGAGGACGCCGGCCTCTGTCCCCCCGGGGGGTTCGGCGCCTTCGTCCGCGACAACGGCCTCGGCTTCGACGGGACGGCGCCGCTCAACACGCACGGGGGGCAGCTCGGCTTCGGCCAGCCCGACCTCGCGGGCGGGATGACGCACGTGGTCGAGGCGGTGCGCCAGCTCAGGGGCGAGGCGCACGGACGGCAGGTCAGGAACGCGCGGACGGCGCTCGTCACCGGCAACGGCGCCACGATGGGCGAGGCCACGGCGCTGGTCCTGGGGGCGGCCGCATGACCGACGCGCTCGCCGGCCTCGAGGTGCCCGGGCCGACCGTCACCCCGCTGACCGAACCGTTCTGGGCGGAAGCGGGGGCCGGCGGCCTTTCGATCCAGCGTTGCGGGTCCTGCGGGCGGGCGGTGTTCTATCCGCGGGCGATCTGCCCGCACTGCTGGGGCGACGCCCTGCGCTGGGAGGCCGCGAGCGGGCAAGGACGCCTGAAGTCCTTCTCGACGGTCCGCAAGCCGGGCCATCCGGGCTGGCTGCCGGCGGCACCCTACACCGTCGGCCTCGTGGAACTCGCGGAGGGGCCGGTCATGCTGAGCCTCATCCTGCCGGGGCCGCGGCCGGTGCGGGTCGGCGACGCCCTGGTCCTGGCGCCGACCGACATCGGCGGGCGGGTCCTGCCCGTGTTTCGATTGGACGCGACCGCATGAGAAGGGAGAGACGATGAGCACGACGAAGGACGGCTGGGCGGGCGTCATCAAGGGCAAGCCCCAGGTCGGGCAGGCCGCGGAGCGCACCCGCACCACGCGGACGGGCGACATCGAGGCGTTCACCGCGATGACCGGCGACCGCAACCCCCTGCACTACGACCGGGACCTCGCCGAGAAGTCCCCGTTCGGCAGGCTGATCGTCCAGGGCGGCGTCACGTCGGGGATCCTGAACGCCCTCGTGGCCGAAGACCTGCCGGGGCCGGGGACGGTGTTCCTCGGCGTCGAGTGGAAGTTCGTGAAGGCGGTCGGCGTCGACGAGGCGATCACCGGCCGGGTCGAGATCCTGGAGGTCCGGGACGACAAGCCGATCTGCAAGATCATGACCTCGGTGCGCAACGCCGCGGGCGAGGACTGCCTCACCGGGACCGCCACCGTCTACACGATGCCGCTGAAAGATCTTTGATGGCCGTCCCGCGGGAAGGGGCCGCCGCCGACGCGGCCCCGCCCGCGGCGGGCAGCGTGGCCTTCCTGGCCCTCATGGCGCTGGCCGTCGTCCTGTCGATGACGACGTGGTTCTCGGCGACGGCGATCGTCCCGGAGCTGACCCGGCGCTGGGGCCTGTCCGCCTCGGCCGCCGCGTGGCTGACGAACGGCGTCCAGGTGGGCTTCGTCGTCGGCGCGCTCGGCTCCAGCCTCGTCAACCTCGCCGACGTGGTGCCCCTGAACCGGCTGATGGCGGCCTCGGCGGCCTTCGGCGCCTTGGCGAACCTGATCCTGCTCGCCGAACCCGGCACCGCCGGCGCCATCGCCGCCCGCTTCCTGACCGGCCTCGCGCTGGCCGGGGTCTACCCGCCCGCGCTCAAGATGATGGCGACGTGGTTCCGGCGCGGCCGGGGCCTCGCCCTGGGCCTCCTGATCGGCGCGCTCACGCTGGGCTCGTCGCTGCCGCACCTCTTCCGCGCGCTTGGCGGCGGCGTCGACTGGCGGCTCGTCGTGGCGCTGGCCTCGGCGGCGAGCCTCGCCGCCGCCCTGGTCTTCGCCTTTCTGATCAAGGAAGGCCCCTACCCCTTCGCGCGCGCGACCGTGGACCCCTCGCGGATCGGCGCCGTGCTGCGCGACCGGCCGCTCCTGCTCGCCAACCTCGGCTATTTCGGCCACATGTGGGAGCTTTACGCGATGTGGGGCTGGTTCCTCGCCTTCGCCGCCGCGTCGGGCGAGGCGGGCAACGCGGCGCTCGCGGGCCGGGCGTCGCTCGTCACCTTCGCCGTGGTCGCCTCGGGCGTGCCCGGCTGCATCCTGGGCGGCTGGCTGTCGGACCGGATCGGCCGGACCCTGACGACGGCCCTCATGATGGGGGCTTCCGGCGCCTGCGCGCTCGCCATCGGCTTCCTCTTCACGGGTCCGGCCTGGGCGTTCCTGCTCGTCGCCTTGCTCTGGGGCGTCGCCGTCATCGGCGATTCGGCGCAGTTCTCGGCCGCCGTGACCGAACTCGGCGACCAGCGCTTCGTCGGCACCGCCCTGGCCCTCCAGCTCGGCCTCGGCTTCGGCCTCACCGTGCTTGCGATCTGGCTCGTCCCCCTTTTCGCCGGCTGGATCGGCGGCTGGCGCTGGGCCTTCCTCCTCCTCGTCCCCGGCCCGGTCCTGGGGGCGGGCGCCATGCTGGCGCTGCGCCGGCGCCCGGAGGCGGCGGCGATGGCCGGCGGCCTGCGCTAGCGACGGGCGGGGGCGCGGCGTGAGACGGGAGGATGGCCTGCGAACGAAACCCCCGCAACCCCGCCCGCGCGGGCGGCCCCGCTACGACGCGGAGGACGGCGCCTCGGCCGAGAACTTCCGCCGCATCGCCCGGACGATCCGCGTGGCGCGCGACGACGCCGTCCCCCTTTGGGTCCAGCTCAAGAACCAGATCGGGGAGGCGATCCGCAGCGGCGCCCTGCCCGAGAACGCGCGCCTGCCCTCCGAGCAGGCGCTGTGCGGGATCTTCGAGATCTCGAGGCCCGTCATCCGCGGCGCCATCGCGGCGCTCGCCTCCGAGGGCCGGGTGATCAAGGTGCCCCGAAAGGGCATGTTCGTCGCGGCGAGGGTCCAGGCGGTCGACCTCGTGACCTCGACGCTCGGCGTCTTCGGCGACCTCTCGGCCAAGGGCCACGAGCCGACGGTCAGGACCTTCGCCTTCGGCCTCGCCCCCGCCGACCAGGACGAGCGGCGCGTCTTCGGCCTGCCGGACGGGTTCGACGTGCTCCGGATCGTCCGGGTCTACGCCTCGGACGGCCGGCCGCTCACCCACACGCGCATCTCGCTGCCGGCGCACCGCCTGCCAGGGATGGAGCGGCTCGACATCGAGAACAAGCCGCTCTTCGAGACGATCCGGCAGCACTACGGCCTGACCGTGGCGCGGGCCGACCGCTGGCTGAAGGCGGCGATGCCGCCCCCGGAGGTGGCGGAGCGCATGGGCGTCCCGCCCCACGAGCCGATGATCTTCATCGAATCGATCGCCTACGACCACGACGGCAACCCCCTGGAGTTCTACCGCGCCTTCTACGATTCGGCCGTCGCCAGCATCCACGTCGCCACCGACCGGCAGGCCGAAAGGCACGGCCCTCGGCCCCGCCGGTGAACCGTCAATTTCTGATTATGACCAGATTGACAGGGGGCGGGTCCGCCTGTAGGGATTTTGGTAACGAGCAGAAAGAAGCCCGCATCCGGGAAGGGACCCTCTCCTTCCCGTGGGGAGGAACGGATGGACCGTCTCGGCAAGTTCCGGCTCGACGGAAAGGTCGCGGTCGTCACCGGCGCCGCGAGCGGCATCGGCCTTGAGGTCTGCCGCGCGCTCGGCTCGGCCGGCGCCGAGGTGGTGCTCCTCGACCGCGACGCGGCCGGGCTCGCGGCGGCGGCCGAGGGGCTGGCGTCGCAGGGGACGATCTGCTCGACCCAAGAGGCCGACGTGACGGACCCCGCAGCGATGACGGGGGCCGCCGACGCGGTCGCCGCCGGGCGGGGCCGGGTCGACGTGCTGGTGAACAGCGCCGGGATCGCGCGGCTGCACACGGCGCTCGACGCCGCCGACGACGAGTGGCGCCACGTGCTCGACGTGAACCTGAACGGCACCTTCTGGGCCTGCCGCGCCTTCGGCCGCCACATGGTCGCCCAGGGCGCGGGCAGCATCGTCAACCTGGGCTCGATGTCGGGGATCATCGTCAACCGGCCGCAGCACGCCGCCTCCTACGTGGCGAGCAAGGGCGCCGTCCACATGCTGACGAAGGCGCTCGCCGCCGAATGGGCGGGGTCGGGCGTCCGGGTCAACGCGCTCGCCCCCGGCTACGTCGCCACCGAGATGACGCTGAAGATGCGCGGGCGGCCCGAACTCTTCGAGACCTGGACGGACATGACGCCGATGGGGCGCTGCGGCGAGCCCGAGGAGATCGCGCTGGCCGCGCTCTACCTCGCCTCGCCGGCGGCGGGCTACGTGACGGGCGCCGTCCTTTCGATCGACGGTGGCTACACGGTCTGGTGAGACGGGAAGGGAAGGGCGTCATGCTCGACGACGGCGAACGCGAAAAGCGCGGGGCGATCATTGAAAGCTGCCTGGAGATGAACCGCCTCGGCATCAACCAGGGCACCTCCGGGAACATCAGCGTGCGGCACGGGGACGGCCTCCTGATCACGCCGACGAGCCTTCCCTACGACCGGCTCGAGCCCGAGGACGTCGTGTTCCTGTCCCCCGACGGCACGCCCGAGGGGCGGCACCGGCCGTCGAGCGAATGGCATTTCCACCTGGACATCATGCGGGAACGGCCGGACGTGAACGCGATCGTCCACGCCCACCCGACCTACTGCACGATCCTCGCCATCATGGGCCTGGAGATCCCGCCGATCCACTACATGGTGGCGGTCGCCGGGGGATCGAACGTCCGCTGCGCGCCCTACGCGATCTTCGGCTCGAAGGAGCTGTCGCAGAACGCCGTCAAGGCGCTCGAAGGGAGGCAGGCCTGCCTCCTGGAACACCACGGCGCCATCGCCGTCGGCGCCAGCCTGCCCAAGGCGATGTGGCTCGCGGTCGAGGTCGAGACGCTGGCGCGCCAGTACCACGGCTGCCTGCCCTTCGGCGCGCCGCCGCTCCTGAGCGAGGAGCAGATCGGCGCCGTCATCGAGAAGATGGCGGGCTACGGCCACCAGGGCTGAGGCCCTTTCGAGGCCAGGGCCGAGGCCCTTTCGAGGATTGCCCGGAGAACCGGGCGATGGCCCCCGGGGTAGGTCGGGGGCGCGATCGAGAAACCGACAGGGAGTCGTGAAATGTCCGAGTCCAGAAGCCCGCGCGCGAAGGCGCTCCTCGCCACCGCCGCCGTCACCGCCCTCTTCGCGGGCACGGCGTTCGCCCAGGACGGGAAGCTCTCGCTCGAGGGCAAGACGATCGGCGTCACCGTCATCGGCACCGACCACGACTGGGACCTGAAGGCGTATCAGGGCCAGCTCGACGAGATCGAGAAGCTCGGCGGCGAGGCGATCGCGCTCGACGCGGGCCGCAACGACCAGACGCAGATCTCGCAGATCCAGACCCTGATCGCCCAGCAGCCGGACGCGATCATCGAGCAGTTGGGCAACCTCGACGTGCTGAACCCCTGGTTGCAGAAGATCAAGGACGCCGGCATCCCGCTCTTCACCGTCGACACGGCGACGCCGCTCGCCATCAACAACACCACGTCGAACAACTACGCCATCGGCGCGGATCTGGCGCTTCAGATGGTCTCGGACATGGGCGGCAAGGGCAAGGTCCTGGTCTTCAACGGCTTCTACAGCGTGCCGGTCTGCAAGATCCGCTACGACATGATGAAGTACGTGCTGGGCAGCTACCCCGAGGTCGAGATCATCGAGCCCGAGCTGCGCGACGTGATCCCGAACACCATCCAGAGCGCCTACTCCAACGTCACCGACATGCTGACCAAGTACCCGAACGAGGGCGACGTCGGCGCGGTCTGGGCCTGCTGGGACGTGCCGCAGATCGGCGCCACCCAGGCGATCCAGGCGGCGGGCAGGAAGGGCGTCCAGACCTACGGGGTCGACGGCAGCCCGGAATACGTCGAGATGGTCGCCGACCCGGACTCGCCGGCCGGCGCCGTCGCGGCGCAGCAGCCCTACGAGATCGGCAAGACCGCGGTCGACAACGTCGCCCGCCATCTGGCCGGCCAGGAGGTCCCGCCCTTCACCTTCCTGCCGGCGGTGCTGATCACCAAGGCCAACGCGGCCGAGACCGCGGGGCCTTTCCTGCCGAAGAAGTAGGCCGGGCGTCGCCTCGGGGCGGCGGCGAAAGCCGCGTGCGGCGGGGCTTTCGCCGCCGGCACCGCGCCGGGATCGGGAGGGGAAAGGCATGACCGCGCTCGCCATCGACATGACGGGGATCTCCAAGGCGTTCGGCCCCGTCAAGGCGCTGGAGGGCGCCGACCTCAAGGTGGCCTACGGCACGATCCACGGCCTCGTCGGCGCGAACGGCGCCGGCAAGTCGACGATCATCAAGGTGCTGGCCGGCATCCTGACCCCCGACGCCGGGACGATCCTGATCGACGGCCGGCGGGTGGCGAAGCCGACGCCGGCCTCGGTCGAGGCGCTGGGCGTGCATTTCATCCACCAGGAGCGGCTGCTCGTGCCGACCGCGACGGTCGCCGAGGCGGTGTTCCTGAACCACGAGATCCGGTTCGGCCCCTTCCTCGACGGGCGCGCCATGGCCAGGCGGGCGGAGGCGCTGATCGAGCGGTACTTCGACCTCCGGCTTCCGGCCGGCACGCTCGTGCGCGACCTGACGACGGCGCAGCAGAAGATCGTCCAGATCACGAGGGCGCTGGCACGAAAGGCCGGGGTGCTGGTGCTCGACGAGCCGACGGCGGCCCTCGTCCGGCGCGAGGTCGACAGCCTGTTTCGGGTGCTCCGGCGCCTGCGCGACGACGGCATCGCGGTGGTCTTCATCTCCCACTACATGCAGGAGATCCTAGACCTCTGCGACGAGGTGACGGTGATGCGCAACGGCACCGACGTGGGACGGGTCGACCCCAAGGAAGCCGGCATCGACGCCATCGTCGGCATGATGATCGACAGCGGCGTGGGCGAGATGTACCCGAGGCGCCATCACGCGGTCGGGGCGCCCGTGCTCGAGGTGCAAGGGCTGACGCTCAAGGGCGCCTTTTGCGACGTCTCGCTCACCGTCCATGCCGGCGAGGTCGTGGGCCTGACCGGCCTCCTCGGCTCCGGCGTCAAGGAGCTGATCGAGTGCCTCTTCGGCCTCGATCGGGCCGACGGCGGGTCGATCCGCATCGACGGCGTCGAGGTGCGCCTTGACGCGCCGAACCGGGCGGTCGGCGCCGGCGTCGGCATGGTGCCCGAGGACCGCCGCGCGCACGGCGTCGCCATCGGCCTCTCGGTGCGCGAGAACGCGAGCCTCGCCAGTCTGGCGCGGTATTCGAGGAACGGCTTCGTCGCGCGGGGACGCGAGAACGCCGCCGTGGACGGGCTGATCCGGGACCTCTCGATCAAGACCCCGCACCGGGACGCGCTCGTGCGCAACCTCTCGGGGGGCAACCAGCAGAAGGTGGCGCTCGCCAAGTGGCTCGGCTGCCAGTCCCGGGTCTACGTGCTCGACGAGCCGACGGTCGCCGTCGACGTGGGCGCCAAGGTCGAGATCTACGCCCTCCTCAACCGGCTGGCCGCCGAGGGTGCGGCGATCCTCTTCCTGTCCTCGGACCTGCTCGAACTCACGGGGTTCTGCGACCGGGTGCTCGTCGTCTACCGGGGCGGGCTGAACGGCGCGTTCGACGCCGCCGCCGTCGACGGCGACACGCTGCTCGCCGCCGCCTCCGGCACCCGCAGCGAAACCAGGGGGATCCCGGAATGACCGCCGCCACGCCCGTCGCGGCGTCGTCCGCCGCCGACCCCCTCCCGGAGACGGGGACCGGGCCGAACCGCCGCAAGGCGCTCGCGGCCCTCGCCATCCGCCTCGGCGCGCTCCTGACCTTCGCCTTCATCATGCTCTACTTCGCGCTGACCGCGCGGGGCTTCCTCTCCGCCTACAACGCCTTCAACGTCGTCGAGCAGTCGGCCATCCTGGGCGTGCTCGCGTTCGGCACGGCGGTCGTCATCGTCGGGGGCGGCGCCGAGGTGCAGACGGGGGGCATCGACCTCTCGATCGCCGCCAACGCCGGCCTCTGCGCCGCCGTCTTCGCCACCCTGAGCACCGCCGGCTTCAACCCCACGGTCGTCCTCCTCGCCACCCTCGGCACCGGCCTCGCCGTCGGCGCGCTCAACGCCTTCGCCGTGGTCGGGCTCGGCATCCTGCCGCTGCTTGCCACGCTCGCCGTCATGAACGTCGCCGCCGGGCTCGAGCTGACGCTGACCGAGAACACCGTCGTCTCGGCCGCGTCGCCGGTCCTGGCCTTCCTCCAGACCGGCCGGTTCCTCGGCGTCTCGACGCTCGCCTGGACGCTGATCCTGTTCTCCGCCCTGATGATCCTCGTGGTCCACCACACGGCGGTCGGACCCAGGCTCTACGCGGTCGGCGGCCACCCCGAGGCCGCGCGGGCGGCGGGCCTGGACGTCGGCGCCTACGTCGCCGGCACCTACCTGTTCTCCGGCTTCTGCGCCGCCTTCGCCAGCGTGCTCCTCGTCTCGCGCCTGAGCGCCAGCACCCCCGGCACCGGCGAGCTTCTGCTCTCGGTCCTGGCGGCGGCCCTCCTCGGCACCGTCTTTTCCAGGCGCTTCGTGCCGACGATGGGGGGCACGCTGCTCAGCACCCTCTTCATCGGCTTCCTCGCCAACGGCTTCCAGCTCCTCGGCGTCTCCAGCTACTGGGTCGCGGGCGTGCAGGGGGCCTTGATCCTGCTCGTGGTCGCCGTCACCTCCTTCGCCCGCCCCCAGGAGCACTGAGCATGGCGACGAACGCCTTTCGCCGCCTCGACACGGGCAGGCTGTCCACGCTCGCCGTCGTCGGCGCCTTCGCCCTCCTGGTCGCCTTCTTCGCGCTCGCGGCGCCGAGCTTCCTGACCGCTGGCAACCTCTACAACCTGCTGGTCAACAACGTCGTCCTGCTCGCCGTCGTGGCGCTCGGCATGACCCTCGTGATCGCGTCCGGCGGGATCGACCTCTCGGTCGGCGTCTCGGTCGACATGGCGAGCATGGTCTTCATCATGCTGCTCGCGGCCGGGTACGCCGCCCCGCTTGCCGTCCTCGCCGGCCTCGGCGCCGCCCTCCTGGTGGGATCGCTGAACGCGGCCCTGATCACGAGGCTGCGGATCAGCCCGTTCCTCGCCACGCTCGGCGTCCTCTTCATCGGCCAGTCGGTGCAGCGCCTCTCGACCGGCGGCGGCCAGCCGATCTACCTCGTCCGGGCCGAGTTCGCCCCCACCTTCGACGCCATCGCCCGCTCGTCGCTCCTCGGCGTCCCGACCCCGGTGATCGTCCTCGTCCTCTGCCTCGCCGCCGTCTACCTCGTCCTCCACCGGACGGTCTTCGGCCGGCAGGTCGCGGCCATCGGCGCCAAGCCCGGCGTCGCGTGGTATTCGGGCATCCGGGTGCCGTTCCAGCTGGCGAAGGTCTACGTCGGGGCCGCTTTTCTATGCGGCATCGCCGGCATTCTCCTCTCGTCGACGGTGAAGTCCTACGTGCCGATGTCCGGCAACGCCTTCCTGCTCGACGCCATCGGCGCCACCTTCATCGGCACCACGATCAGCCGGGAGCGCCGCCCGGGCGTCCTTGGCACCCTCTTGGGCGTCGCCCTCCTCGCCGTCGTCAAGAACGGGCTCCTCCTCGTCGGCTGGAACTTCTACTGGCAGCAGGTCGGCATCGGCGTGCTTGTCTTCCTCGTGCTCGCCGTCAGCTTCGGCCTGCACCGCCGCGACTGACGCCCCAACCGGAGACAAGCGACATGCCCGCGTTCGACGTGAGCTGCATCGGCTTTTGCGTCCTCGACATCCTCGGCCGCCCGGTGCGCCGCATCCCCGAAGGGGGCCGGGCCGACTTCATCGAGGAGATCCGCATGACCGTCGCCGGCACCGCCGGCGCCACCGCCGTCGCTTCCGCCATCCTCGGCCTCAAGGTCCGGATCGTCACCGCCGTCGGGGAGGACGAGATGGGCGACTTCCTCGTCGCCAAGATGGAGAAATTCGGCGTCGACTGCGGCCTCGTCGCCCGCGACGGCACCGTGCAGACCTCGGCCACCATCCTGCCCGTCCGCCCGAACGGCGAGCGCCCGGCGCTCCACGTGCCGGGCACCGCCGCCACCTTCACGTTTCCGGAAGAGCGGCTGGAGGACGCGCTCAACGCCCCCATCGTCCACGTCGGCGGCACCGGGCTCCTGAAATCGTTCGACGGCGCGCCCACGGTGCGCGTCCTGAAGGCGGCGAAGGAACGCGGACGCGTCACCACCTTCGACCTCATCCAGGCCAACCCCGAGACCTTCGCCCTCGTCGAGCCCTGCCTGCCCCATATCGACTACTTCGTCCCCAGCATCGAGGAGGCCGCCGAGATGGCGGGCGTCCAGGAACCGCGCGAGGTCGCCCGCTTCTACAAGGCGCGCGGGGTCAGGAACGTCCTCCTGACGATGGGCGGCGACGGCGTCCACGTCTCGCCCGAGGAGGGCGGCGACTTCGCCCTTCCGGCCTTCGACGTGCCGGTCTCGGACACGACCGGCTGCGGCGACGCCTTCACCGCCGGCATCATCGTCGGCCTGCACCGCGGCTGGGAGCTGCGCCGCTCGGCCGCCTTCGCCTCCGCCGTCGCCGCCAGGGTCGCCACGGGCCTCGGCTCCGACGGCAGGCTCGTCTCCTTCGACGACGCCGTCGGGGCCATGAAAGCGCTGCCGACCCGCCCCGTCCCCTGAACCCGCCGCACGGCCGGATCAGGCCCCCTTCCGGCGAAACGCGCCCTGGACGATCCGGTCGAGGATCATGGCGCAGAAGAGGATCGCGAGCCCCCCCAGGATCCCCTGGCCCTTGGCCGCGTACTGGAGCGATTCCAGGATCACCTTGCCCAGGCCCCCGCCCCCGATCAGCGAGATGATGACGACCATCGACAGGCACATCAGGATGGTCTGGTTCACGCCGGTCATGATCGACGGCAGGGCGAGCGGCAGCTCGACGTCCTTCAGCAGCCGGAAGCGCGAGGCGCCGAACGCCGTCGCCGCCTCCTTGATGGTCTCCGGCACGCCCTGGATCCCAAGCGCCGTCAGGCGGATGACGGGCGGCATCCCGAAGACGATCGTCGCCAGGATGCCCGGCGGGTTGCCGGTGCCGAAGAAGGCGATGATGGGGATGAGGTAGACGAACGCGGGCAGCGTCTGCATCAGGTCGAGGACCGGCTCGGCGAGCGCGGCGGCCCGGCGCGACGTTCCGAGCCAGACGCCGAGCGGCACGCCGAGGAGCACGCAGATCAGGGCCGCGGCCCCGACGAGCGCCACGGTCTCCATGGCGACCTGCCAGTAGCCGAAGAGAGCGATGTAGGCGAGTGCCGCCGCCGTGAAGACCGCCACCCTGGGCCCCGCGGCCCGCCACGCGGTGACGCAGATGACCAGCATCACGACGGGCCAGGGCGTTCCGTTCAGCGCGACCGTGAGCGCCACCAGGATCGTGTTGATCCCGTGCGTGATGCCGTCGAAGAACCCGGCCCAGGCCAGCGCCGCCGCGTCGATCCCCGCGTCCAGCCTGGCGGCGGTCTTCGAGAAGAGCGTGGCGCCCGGGTCGGCGAACAGCGCCGAGGAGATCCGCTTTTCGGGAAAGGCCGACAGCGCGTCGGCGGCCCCGCTGACCGTGAACCTGTAGACCGTGAGCGGCGCCACCAGCGCGACGAGGACGGCGCCGAGCGCCGCGTTCACGGGCTTGCGCCCGCTCTCGACGGACGTGGGCGCTATCCGCCAGTTCGTATACTGCCGCTCGTAGACCGGGTTGGCGTAGAGCCCCTGCACCAGCTTGACCAGCAGCAGCAGCGCGAGACCGGTCAGAAGGATGGCGAACGCGCCGGACTGGGCGTCGCGGGCGACGGCGAGGCTCCTGTCGGCCGCGCTCCCGATGTTCCGGGCCAGCGTCTCGAACTGCGTGGCGTCCGCCCCGGCCGCGCGGGCCGCGGCCGCGCGATCGTGGAACGCCTGCGCCCGGGCGCGCTGGGCGAGCGCGCGCTCCAGGAACGCCGCGCCGGGGTTGCCCCACGACCCGCGCCCGATCTGCACCCAGGCCACGACCTCGAGGATGAGGAACGCCCAGAACATCCCCCAGACCCCGCGCGCCGCGGCCCAGAAGGGGCCGAGCACGGCCGCCCAGACGTTGAACGTCGCCGGCAGCATCCCGGACGAATCGTGGATCCTGCGGAAGGCGCGGGCGTAGTAATCGCCGTTCGGACCGGCGAATCCGGCGATCGACGCCGCGAGGGCCGAATGGTCAACCTCGATCCGGGCAGCGGACGCATCCGGGTCGGCGTCGGTCGGGGGTTCCATGCCCCCTTCCCTGCCCATCCCTGCCTCCCTGCCCATGCTCGCCTCCCTGCCCATGCTCGCCTCCCCCATGCTCGCCCCCCTGGATCCCGCGCAGGAGCTGCGATTTCGAGACGAACCCGACGTCGCGGCCGCCTTCCGTGACGATGACCGTCTGGTCGCTGCCGACCTGAAGGTCGATCAGCCGGTCGAGGTCGACGCCCCCGTCCGCGCGCGGCAGCCCGTCCGCGACGCCCCCGAAGCGGCTCAGGGGCTGCATGATCGAGTGCGCCTTGACCAGCTTCAGCCGCGATATGCCCTTGATGAACGCCCGCACGTAGTCGTCGGCGGGGTTCATCACGATGTCTTCCGGGGTGCCGACCTGGACCAGGACCCCGTCCTTCATGATGGCGATCCGGTCCCCGATCCGGATCGCCTCGTCCAGGTCGTGGGTGATGAACAGCGTCGTCTTCTTCAGCGAGACGGCCAGCGCCTTGAACTGGTCCTGCAACTGAAGCCGGATCAGCGGGTCGAGCGCCGAGAAGGGCTCGTCCATCAGGAGGATTTCCGGGTCGGAAGCGAGCGCGCGGGCGATGCCCACCCGCTGCTGCATCCCCCCCGACAGCTCGCGGGGCAGGCGGTCCTCGTAGCCCTTGAGGTCGACCAGCCCCAGGACGTGGTCCGACACCGCCCAGCGGCGCGACTTGGACACGTTCTGGATCTCCAGCGGGTAGGCGACGTTGTCCCGCACCGACCGGTGCGGCATCAGCGCCATGTGCTGGAACACCATGCCGATGTGGCCCGCCCTCAGGCCGCGCAGCTCGCGCTCGTTCAGCGCCGCGATGTCGCGCCCGAGGATCTCGATCGTCCCGGACGTGGGCGAGATCAGGCGGTTCACGTGCCGGATCAGCGTCGACTTTCCCGAGCCCGACAGCCCCATGATGCAGAAGATCTCGCCGCGCGGCACCTCCAGCGACACGTCCCGAACGCCGACGACGCAGCCGAACCTGCGAAGGGCCTCGGCCTTGCCGATGCCCTCCCCCCGGATCGCTTGCATCGCCTCCCGGGCTTTCGCGCCGAACACCTTCCACACGTTCGACAGCTTGACGATCGGCTCTGACACGCTTCGTCTTCCGGGCGGGGCGGGCGGCGCTTACTTGTCGACGAGCCAGCCGAGGACCCGGTCCTCGTTCCCGGCGACCCAGTCCTTGGCGAACGCCTCGGGATCCCGCTTGTCGATCACGAGCGCGTAGGTGAAGGCCGACACCGTGTCGGTGTCCAGGCTGAAGTTCCGCATGAGCGGCAGGAGTTCGGGGTGGGTCTGCTCCAGCGCCCTGGCGTAGTGCAGGTTCAGGTGGACCACCTCCCACGCCGTCGGCGCCTCGGAATCCTGCAGCCAGTTCGGGTCCTCGGTCGGCTGCTTCACGTGCCATTTCGAGGCGTCGTAGGGCGGCTCTTCCAGGATGACGAGGTCGTCCTTGTGCTGGGCGAAGACGTAGTGCGGCGCGTAGCAGAACCCGAGCCAGGGCTTGCCCGCCTTGATGGCGTTGTCCAGCCCGGCGTAGGCGATCGTCTCGTCGCTCTCGTGCAGGTCCATCGTCTGGTCGTAGCCGTAGGACTTGGCGCGGACCCGCTCGACGTTGGTCGATTCCCAGCCCGGAACGCCGATGTACAGGTCGCCGCGGCCGTTGCCGTCGGTGTCGAAGACCGCGGCGACCTCGGGCTTGGTCAGGTCGAAGATGGACTCGATGCCGTCGGCCTCCGCGTGCGCCTTGTCGACGCACATCCCCTGGAAGGCGTCGACGGCGTGGTCGTTCATCAGGACCGTGCGCTTCTCGTTGACGTAGGTGTCGTGCAGGTTCTGCTGGTTGGGCAGCCAGACTTCCGGGTGGATCTGCATCGTGCCCCGGTCCATGGCCTCGAAGATGATCGGGTTGTTGCCGTTCTGAAGCTCGACCGTCAGGCCGTAGTTCTGCTCGATGACCTGCTTGAGCACGTTGGCCGTGGCGTTGATCGAGGGCCAGGGGCCTACCCCGATCACGACGTCGGCGGCCGTCGCCGCCGTTCCGAACGAAAGGCCCGCCGCCAGGACGGCGCCGCCCATGATGTGCCTGATGGTCATCCCGCTGAGGCTCCCTGCTGATTTTCCACGCGGCCCCGAACCGCCCTCGGGCCGCGACCGCGTCGGTGCTTTGTTGCAGGCGACGGCCCGCCCCCTGCCGAAGCGGCCCCGGGTCGACCGGCGCGCTTCAGTATTGCGGCGGCGAAGGTATTTTCATAACGAAAGATATTGCATAGGACATTCGGTTATCCCGCATCGTCGCCGGCCCCGGCGGCGCCCCGCGCGACGGACGCCGCCGACAGATCCTCGACGAGGGCCGGCAGCCACGTCCAGCCTGCCGCCGCCCTGTCGTTCACCACGAGGTAGACGTTTCGCCGGAATGCCGGCGCGTCGGGGACGGCGAACAGGCGCCCTTCGGCGAGGTGGGGCGCCGCCAGCCGCCCGGGCAGGTAGGCCGACCCGCCGTTCTCGAGCAGGAACTCGAGCGCCCAAAGGGCAGTGCCGAAGACGATCCTCGCGGTGTCGGCGTCGGCGTAGGCCGTGGCGTGCCGCGTCCGGAAGTCCTCTCCCAAGTCGACGAAGACGTAGCCCGGATCGAACCGCATGGGGCGATCGGGTTCCGTCGCGAACAGCACGATCTCGTCGGGCCGCAGGGCGTGGATCGTCTGGTTGCCGTGCACGGTGGGCCGGTAGGTCATCACCGCGTCGAGCAGCCCGGACCCGAGCCACCGGTCGAGTTCGGCGTGCTCGCCCTGCCAGGCGGCCAGCGCCATCTTCGCGCGCCCCTTGTTGACCGCGTTGAAGAACGCCCTGCCCGGCCCCGGCCAGAGATCGGCGTGGCAGCCGAAATTGCAGACCGAATCCGTGCCCTGCGGCAGGCCCGTCTCGTACCGCGCCTGCCGCCAGAGCCCGACCATCGCGTCGGCGTAGCGCATCAGCTTGGCCCCGGCGGGCGTCAGCGTGGCGCCCGACTTCTGCCGGAGCAGGAGGGTCTGGCCCAGTTCGTCCTCTAGGGTCCGCAGCCGCGCGGTCACGGTCGACTGGGTCACGTTCAGCCGCTCCGACGCGCGGACGAGCGAGCCGGTCTCGACGATCGCCAGGAAGGTCTGCAACACCACGATGTTCATGCGGCGCCCGCTCAATTCGAATTTTTGGCATTTATCCCGCTAAACAATTCGTTTTTCAAGCTCGTTCGAAGCTGCCATTGTCGTTCCCGCTTCAGGAACGGGGCGGAAAGGGGGTCATGATGCGGGAATCCGACGACGCGAACGCCTTTTGCGTGCCGCGGGCGAGCTTCATCCGCGCGATGCGGATGGTGGCCAGCAGCGTGACGGTGGTCACGACCGACGGGCCGGCGGGACGGTTCGGCGCCACGGTCAGCGCCTTCTCATCGGTGTCGGCCGACCCCCCCACGATCCTCGTCTGCCTGCGCGCCGAGAGCCGCATCGCCAAGGCCGTCGCCCGGAACGGCGGGCTGTGCGTCAACGTGCTCCCCGACGACCGCCAGGACATCGCCGACCGCTTCGCCGGCCTGGACGACCACCGGCTCGCGGACCGCTTCTTCGGCATCGACTGCCGCGGCGGGCCGGGGAGCCCCCCCGAGATCGACGGCGCCACCGTCTTTTCGGGCCACGTCGAGCAGGCGGTGATGTCGGGCAGCCACCGGATCTTCATCTGCCGCATCCGCGACGTCCGCGAGAGCGCGGCGAGGCCGCTCGCCTACCTCGACGGCTCCTACCACAACGTCATCCCGCGAGGGGCGTGCGGCGCCGGCCCCTGCGCCGGGACCGCCTGAAGCGGTGCGAGGAAGAACCGGCATGAGCGACATCAAGACCTACGGGATGCTGATCGACGGCGACTGGGTCGCGGCCTCCGACGGCGGGGCCTTCGACAGCGTGAACCCGGCGACCGGCGAGGTCTGGTGCCGCGTGCCCGAGGCGACGGCCGAGGACGTGGACCGCGCGGTGAACGCCGCCGAGGCCGCGTTCGCCGGCCCCTGGGCGGGCCTGTCGCCCACCGGGCGCGGCCATTGCCTGCGCCGCCTCGCCGACCTTCTGGCCGAACGCTCCGAGGATCTCGGCCGGATCGAGACCATCGACACCGGCAAGATGTTCAAGGAAACCCGCTGGCAGGCCCGGTACATCTCGGAGTTCTTCCATTTCTACGCCGGCTGCGCCGACAAGATCCACGGCGAGACGCTGCCCATCGACAAGCCCGACCTGTTCGTCTTCACCCGGCGCGAGCCCCTGGGCGTGGTCGCCGCCGTGGTGCCGTGGAACTCGCAGCTGTTCCTGTCGGCGGTGAAGATCGGGCCGGCGCTGGCCGCCGGCAACACGGTCGTGCTGAAGGCCTCGGAGTCCGCCTCGGCGGCGATGCTCGAGTTCGGGCGGCTGGTCGAGGAGGCGGGGATCCCGCCCGGCGTGGTCAACATCGTCACCGGCCACGGCGACCCCTGCGGCCGGGCGCTGACCTCGCACCCGAAGGTCGCGCGGGTCTCCTTCACCGGGGGGCCGAACGCCGCGCGGCACGTCCTGACCAACGCCGCCAACAACTTCGCCGAGGTCTCGCTGGAGCTCGGCGGCAAGTCGCCGTTCATCGTCTTCGACGACGCCGACCTGGAGAGCGCCGTCAACGGCGCGGTCTCGGCCATCTTCGGCGCGGCCGGGCAAAGCTGCGTCGCCGGATCGCGGCTCCTCGTCCAGGAGGGCGTCGCGGACGCCTTCCTCGCCCGGATGACCGCGCTCGCCGAAGCCATCCGCGTCGGGGACCCGATGGCCGAAGAGACGGAGATGGGGCCGATCTGCACCGAGGCCCAGCTCGTCGCCATCGAGCGCGAGGTGGCCCACGCCCGGTCCGAAGGCGGCAGGCTGGTCTGCGGCGGCCGCCGCGTCGCCGGTCTTCCCCCCGGCCTGACCCACGGCCGGTTCTACGCGCCTACCATCATCGACTGCCCGCGCCCCGACCTGCGCATCGTCGACACCGAGCTGTTCGGCCCGGTCCTGAGCGTGCTGCGGTTCAGGGACGAGGCCGACGCGGTCCGGCTGGCGAACGACACCGTGCACGGGCTCGGCGCCGGGATCTTCACCCGCGACGGCGCCCGCGCGCTCCGGATGGCGGCGGCGGTCAAGGCCGGGATCGTCTGGGTCAACACCTACCGCGCCGTGTCGCCGATCGCCCCGTTCGGCGGCGTGAAGAACTCCGGCTACGGCCGCGAGAGCGGCCTCCAGGCGGTCTACGACTACACCCGCCCCAAGACGGTCTGGATGAACACCTCCGACGAGCCGCTCGGCAGCCAGTTCGTCGCGCGCTGAGCCGACGCCCCTTCGACGGGAGAGCAGGATGAAGTTCCACCTCGCCATCAACATGGAGCGGATCGACGACTCGATCGGCATGGAGGCGGTCGCGCGCCACACGCTGGAGATGGTCCAGATGGCCGACCAAGGCGGGTTCGAGACCGTCTGGGCCGCCGAGCACCACGCGATGGAGATGACCATCGCGCCGAACCCCTTCCAGCTCCTGACGTGGTGGGGCGACCACACCGACCGCGTCCGCCTCGGCACCGCCGTCGCCGTCGCCGCCTACTGGACCCCGATCCGGCTGGCGGGGGAGGCGGCGATGACCGACCTCCTGACCGGCGGGCGGCTCGAGTTCGGCATCGGCTCGGGCGCCTACCAGCGCGAATTCGACCGGATGCGCCCGGGGCTGAAGCAGTCCGATGCGTGGCGCTACGTGCACGAGATGCTGCCGGCGGTGAAGGCGCTCTGGGCCGGCGACCACGCGCACGAGGGGGAATTCTGGTCCTTCCCGAAGGCGACCTCGGTGCCGAAGCCGGTGCAAAGGGAGATCCCGATCTGGGTCGCCGCCCGCGCGCCGATCACCTTCGACTACGCGGTGCAACACGGCTACGACATCATGTCCTGGCCCCTGACCCGCCCGATGGGCGAGGTCGACCTCTACCTCCGGCGCCTCGCCGACGCGCTGGCGGCCCATCCCGGCAAGAAGCGCCCCCGGATCGCGATGATGCGGCACACGGCGCTCGTGGACCGCCCCGACCAGATCGACGTGCCCGTCGCGGCCGCGAGGCGCCAGCTCTCCCAGTTCGAGAACCTCTTCAAGAACCTCGACGACGTGGTCAACGGCTTCGCCAGGCAGGTTCCCCTGGAGGCGCTGGAGAACCGCGCCGAGTACGACCCGAAGACGCTTTCGGAAAACCTGATGTTCGGCACCCCCGACCGGATCGTCGAGCGCCTCAGGGGCTACGAGGAGCGCGGCGTCGACGCCTTCATCTACTACGCCAGCCTCGGGCTGGGCCACGCCGAGCAGAAGCGCTCGATGGAGCTGTTCTGCAAGGAGGTCATCCCCGCCTTCGCCCCCGCCCCCGCCCCCGTCGAAGCCGACGCCTGAAAGGCCGCCCGATGCCCGCCCTTGTCCGCCGGACGATCCTCAACGTCCAGACCACGAACGTCGAGGGCGGCAAGGCCGTCCCGGAGCCGACGAAGCTGATCGCCGCGCTCGCGGTCATCCGCAACCCGTGGTTCGGGCGCGGCTGGGTGGAGGATCTGCGCCCCGAGATCCGCGAGGTCTGCCCCGAGATCGGGAGGCTGCTGACCGGCATGATCCTCGACGTCACGGGCGACCGGCTGGAGGGCTACGGCAAGGCGAGCGTGGTCGGCATGGGCGGCGAGATCGAGCACGCCCAGGCGCTGACCCACTCCTTGTGGTTCGGCAACCAGTTCCGTGACGCGGTCAAGGCCAAGACCTATCTGGTCTTCACCAACACCCGCGGCGTCGCCGGCAGCCCGATCATGATCCCCTTGATGGACAAGGACGACGGCGGGCGCCGCTCGCACTACCAGACCATCCACGTCGCCGTTCAGGACGCGCCGGCCGAGGACGAGGTCGTCGTCGCCCTCGGCGCGTCGATCGGGGGACACCCCCTGCACCGGATCGGCGACCGCTACGAGGACCTGCGCGAGATGGGCCGCGACGCCGGCAACCCGGCCGGCGTCTGAGCGATGCGCGCGGGCGGCACCGCCTACGACCTCGCGGGGCCGGCCGACGCGCCGGTCCTCGTCCTCATCCACGGGCTCGGCCTGACGCGCCGGACCTGGGCGGATCACCTGCCGGCCCTGGCCCGCGACCGCCGCGTGCTGAGCTACGACCTCGCCGGTCACGGCGAGAGCGCCCCGCCCCGCCGGACGCCCAGCCTCGCGGTGCTGTCCGAGCAGCTCCGGGCGCTTCTCGACGCGCTCGGCGTCGACCGCGTCGCGCTCGTCGGCTTCTCGCTCGGCGGGATGATCAACCGCCGCTTCGCGATGGACCACCCGGACCGCGTCTCGGCGCTGGCCGTCCTGAACTCGCCGCACGAACGCACGCCCGAGGCGCAGCGCCAAGTCGAGGCGCGCGCCGCGGCGGGCGGTCCCGCGGCCACGATCGAGGAGACGCTGGAACGCTGGTTCACGCCCGCGTTCCGCCGGGACCGTCCCGACGCGGTGGACCGGGTCCGTAGCATGGTGCTGGCCAACGACCCGGACACCTACGTCCGCCACAGGCGGGTGCTGGCTTCGGGCGTCGTCGAGCTGATCCGCCCCGAGCCGCCGATCGCCCTGCCGACCCTCGTCATGACCTGCGAGAACGACGCGGGCAGCACGCCCGCGATGGCCCGCGCCATCGCCGCCGAGATCGCGGGCGCCGAGACGATCGTCGTGCCGGGGCTCCGGCACCTCGGCCTCATGGAGCGCCCCGCGCTTTTTACGGACCCGATACGCGGGTGGCTGGACCGCGTCCTGCGCCCCGAAACCCCCGCCGGGAAGGATTGAGACATGCCGCGACTGACGGGCGGGCAGGCCGCCGTGGAGGCGCTGAAGGCGGAGAAGGTCCGCCACGTCTTCGGCCTCATCGGCTCGGCCACGATGGAGATGTTCGACGCGCTCCACGACGCGCCCGACATCGCCTTCATCGGCGTCCACGACGAGCGCACCGGCGCCCACATGGCCGACGGCTACGCCCGGATGAGCGGGGAGGCGGGCGTGGTGCTGGCCGGGCAGAACGGGCCGGGCGCCACCAACCTCGTGACCGGCCTCGCCCAGGCGGCGGCCGCCTACTCGCCGGTCGTGTCGATCGCGGGGTCGCTCGCCTCGTCGCACGTCTACCGCGACGCCTTCCAGGAGGTGGACCAGCAGGCGCTGTTCAAGCCGATCACCAAGAAGACGTGGACCGCGACCGGCGCCGACCGGGTGCCCGAGCTGTTCCGCGACGCGTTCCGCGTGGCGATGACGCCCAGGCGCGGGCCGGTGCAGCTGAACCTGCCGCGCGACGTGCTCTCGGCGACGGTGGACGTTCCCGACTTCCAGCCGCCCGAAGCCTACCGCACCCGATCCGTCCCCGCGGCCCAGGCCTCGGCGGTCGACGAGGCGGCGGCGATGCTCGCCGAAGCCTCCCGCCCGGTCATCATCGCCGGCGGCGGCATCAAGAACACCGAGGCGCACGCGCGGGCGCTGGCGCTGGCCGAGGCGCTGAACGCGCCCGTCGTCACCTCCCCCGGCCACGGCGACGCGATCCCCTTCGGCCACCCCTTGAACGCGGGCCAGATGGGACCGCGCGGCAACGCCGTCGCCTCGCGCCTCGTGCGGGAGGCCGACGTGATCCTGGCGCTCGGCACGAGGATCGGCTTCAACGCGACCTTCTACAGCTACGACAACATCAACAGGGACGCCGCGATCATCCAGGTGGAGCTGGAGCCCACCGCGATCGGCCGCTACTTCCCGGTGGCGCTCGGCATCTGGGCCGACGCGCCCACGGCGGCCCTGCAACTGACCGGGGCGCTGGCGAAACTGAAGCGCCGTGCCGCGGCCGACGCCTGGACCGACGCCTTCAAGGCGGAGCGCAGCGCCTACCTGGCCAAGCGCGACGCCGAGGCCCGGATGGACGCGGCGCCGATCCACCCGTCGGGCCTGTTCAGGACGCTCCGCGGGGTGCTGCCGAAGGACGCGGCCGTCACGATGGACGCCGGGACGCTCTGCCTCCAGGCCACCGACGCGCTGAACTACTGGGAGCCGAAGAGCCTGTTCACGCCGCTCGACTTCGGGCTCGTCGGCTTCTCCTTCGCCTGCGGGCTCGGCGTGAAGCTCGCCCGCCCGGACCGCCCGGTCGTCAGCCTGATGGGCGACGGCGGCTTCGGCATGACCGTGTCGGAGCTTTCGACCGCCGTCGACCACGGCATCGACACCGTGACCGTCATCATGAACAACCGCTGCTGGGGGGCGGAGAAGGCCTACCAGCGCGACTTCTTCGGCGGGCGCTACATCGGCGCCGACGTCTCCAGCCCCGCGTTCGACAAGCTGGCCGAGCTTTACGGCGCCAAGGGCTACCGCGCCTCGACGCTGGCCGAAGCGGCCGAGGCGATCGAGGCGGCGCTCGGTTGCGGCGGGCCCGCCGTCGTCGACGTCGCCGTCGACCCGGCCGCCCTCTACAGCTTTCGCCGCGACAGCTTCAGGCACAGGGGAGGGTGAGATGGCGGACGAGACGAAATCCCATCCCGCGACCGCGGCGCAGCGCGCCACCGGCGACTGGAACCCGATGTGGGACGCGCTGGCCGAGATGGACCCGGACTACCTGGAGGCGTTCCTCGCCTTTCGCGCCGTGCCCCAGACCAGGGGGCCGCTGGAGCGGAAGTACAAGGAGCTGATCTTCATCGCCATCAACGTCGCCACCACCCACCTCTGGCCCTCGGGCGTGCGGCGGCACATCCAGAACGCGCTGAAGGCCGGCGCGACGAAGGAGGAGATCCTGGAGGTCATGCAGCTCACCTCGATCATGGGCATCCATTCCCTGTCGCTCGGGGTGCCGATCCTGCAGGAAGAGGTCGAGAAGCACGCCGCCGGCGCCTGACCGGGGCCGGCCCGCCCGGGCGAGGGGGCCGACGGGGCGAGGCCGCCCTAGACGCGCAGATCGGCGGCGCCGGTGTCGATGTAGGGCGCCCAGAAGGCCACGCTCTCGGCGATCTGCGGGATCACCTCGCGGTCGTTCGGCTCGCGCTCCTTGAAGGAGAGTTCGAGGCAGATCTCGTTGTCCTTCGCCCCGCCCTCGGCGAAGGCCTCGAGCAGCGGCCCGGGCTGGATGCGGCCCCTGGCGTTGAACGCGGCCGTGAAGGGACGGTGCCCGCCCTTGTCCATGAGCGACTGCTTGATGTGGATGATCGGCGAGACCCGGGGCACCGCCCGCGCCCAGGCGTAGGGGTCGTAGTCGGCGGGGTCGGCGCTGGTCACGTCGCCGTGGTCGATGTCGGCCATCATCCACATCGGGACGGCCATGTTCGCGGCGGTGAGCCGGTCCTGGAGCTTCAGGCACGCCTCGATCGTCTCGCCGAACTCGCGGCCGACGCTCATCGGCTCCCAGAACACGTACTTCAGGCCGGCGGTCCCCGCGTGCTCCGCCACCTCGGCCCAGCAGTCGATGGCAATCCGGATCAGCGCCTCGCGCCGGTCCGGGTCGTCGAAATCCTTGTAGGTGAAGATGGCGAACTGCGTTCCCACCGCCGCCCCGCCGAGGTCGGCGGTGATGTCGGCGAAGGTCTTGAACCAGTCCACGTAGTAGCGGCGCACGTCCGCGTCCGGGTGGCCGAAGTGGTTGAGCCGCCCGTAGGGGCCGGTCATCCCGGAGGTCACGCGCACGCCGGTGCGCCGCAGGGCGGCCCCCATCCGCCGCGTGAGGCGGCGGATTACCGCTGCCGGCCAGCTCGGGTTGATGAACTCGTGGGTGAGCTGGAGGTCGCGGAGCCTCAGGTCGCGCGCCACCGTGTCGATCAGGTCGTCGGGGTCGGCGAAGCGGTTCACGAGCGGGTTCGTGTTGAGCGACAGGGTCAGGGACATGGGGCCACTCCGGTCGGGCGATGCTCTTCGGGCGCTCGGGCGGCCTGGAGCGGGCCCACGCCTTCCCCGACTTCGGTTCTTCATGACTCGTTCGCCCGGGGACCACAACAAGGCGCGGGCGGATCCGTGCGTTCCGCCTCCCCGCCGCGACGGGCCCGAACGGAAGGGCCGCCGCGGGCCGGCCGTTGGATGGCCCTTGACGCGGGCGGCGCGCGCTTTGAACATCGTTCGGCCAAACGGGGAAGGGACGGACATGACCCTGTGGGTCGGCACGAGCTGGAAGATGAACAAGACCCTGGCCGAGGGCCTCGCCTTCGCCGACGCGCTCGCCCGCTTCGTCCCCGACCTCGACGACCGCGTCCAGCCGTTCGTGATCCCCTCCTTCACCGCGGCGCGCGCGGTGAAGCGGGCGCTCGCCGCGACGCGGGTGAAGGTCGGCGCCCAGAACATGCACTGGGCCGACGCCGGCGCCTGGACCGGCGAGGTCTCGCCGGTGATGCTGAAGGACTGCGGGCTCGACCTGGTCGAACTCGGCCACAGCGAGCGCCGCGCGCACTTCGGCGAGACCGACCGCACCGTCGGCTTGAAGGTCGAGGCCGCCGTGCGCCACGGCCTCGTGCCGCTCATCTGCGTCGGCGAGACGCTGGAGGAGCGCGAATCGGGCCGCGCCGAGGCGGTGCTCACGGCGCAGACCGAGGGCGCGCTCCGGTTCCTCGACGCGGACCGGCGGGCCGCGCCCATCCTCTTCGCCTACGAGCCGGTCTGGGCGATCGGCGAGAACGGCATCCCCGCCACGTCCGACTACGCCGACCGGCAGCAGGCGCTGATCAAGCGGGCCGCCGACGCCGTCCTGCCGGCGGAGCCCCCGGTGCTCTACGGCGGCAGCGTCAACCCTGGCAACGCGGCGGAACTGGTCGCCCAACCCCACGTCGACGGGCTCTTCATTGGCCGCTCGGCCTGGACGCCCGAAGGCTACGTCGACATCCTGCGCCGGGCGCAGGCGGCGATCCGACGCCCGTCTTGATCGCGGCGCCAAAACCGCCATCATCGCCCGAAGCAACGCACCAGGAGGAAGACATGAAGATCGCGATCGCGGGCGACGGCGCCGGCGCCGGCCTCGCCCACACCCTCGCGGAGCACTTAAAGGCCCGCCACGAGGTGGCCGAGCTGAGCGCCCCCCAAAACGACGCGGAGACGTTCTACGCCCACCTCACCGACCGGGTGGCGAACGCCGTGAAGGACGGCACCTACGACAAGGCGATCCTGGTCTGCGGCACCGGCATCGGCGTCTGCATCTCGGCCAACAAGGTGCCGGGCATCCGCGCCGCCCTCACCCACGACACCTACTCGGCCGAGCGGGCGGCGCTGTCGAACGACGCGCACATCATCACGATGGGTGCCCGCGTCATCGGCCCGGAGCTTGCGAAGTCGATCGCCGACGCCTTCCTCGCCCAGACCTTCGACCAAGCGGGCCGGTCGGCCCCGAACGTGAACGCGATCAGCGAGGTCGAGGCGAAGTACGCCAAGGCGTGACCCCCGCGCCCGCGGCCCGCCCCTCCACGGCCGTGCCGATAAGGCGGCGGGACGAGGCGCGCCCGACGAAGCGGTCCTATGGCTGGTCGGAGGACGCGACGTTCCTGGTGCCGGACGGGGTCGGCGAGGACGACCCGACGCGCCAGCCGGTGGAGCAGCCCGTGTCGCTACGGACGATTCCGGGGCTGATCGTGCCGGACTTGGCCGAGGTGTGACGGGTGATCATGAGGCTTCGCCACGGACCCGCCGCCCCCGTCCCGATCGTCCTTGCTTTCGGGCCGTACCCGCTCGGCGGGCCGCGCGACCGAAGCCTGCGATCGTTATAGTGCCGCTTGGATGCGTGCGTGGTCGTGGCGCTGCCATGAAGAACCCGGCCCACGGCGCCCCCTTGCCGCAAGGGGGCGCAAGGGGTTCCAAAAGGGGGAAGGACAACCTGCCCCCACACCATGGGACTGGACCAGCTAGGGCTGCCTGAGGCGGAGCTTGAGAAGCTGTGCACCCTCTGCCGGCGGCTGCGGGTGAGCCAGACCGGGCTGACAGCCAAGAACCGCGCACGCCTGTAGCCGTTCGACGACCCATCATCCGCAGCAGCGGATGATCCGGTCCGAAGGGCCGCAGGCGTGGGCGGTGGCGACGAGGCAGGGCGACCTGCTGGACGAACCGGCCCCACTGGCGCACCTGATGCCCTCGACGCCGGCAAGCTACGCCACCGCCTACGGCCAGTTGCTCACCTTCCTGCAACGCCAGAAGGCGCTGCACCCGGATGAGGCGCCGATGGCACGGGTGACGCGCGAGCGCATCCTGGCTTACGTCGAGGGGACGCGCGAGAGGGTGGCCCCGCAGACCCTGCGCGACCCGGGTGCTCGGCGTCTACCTCGTCATCAAGGTCTTGGCATCCAAGGCCGACTGAGCGTGGCTCAAGCGCCCCGTGGCCCGCGTCGCGCAGAACATGAAGCCGGTCCGGGACAAGCGCCGTCGCCTGCGCTCGCCGGACGAACTGGTCGCCGCCGGCCTGCAGCTCATGGCCGGGATGATACATGCTGGCAGACACGAGCTTTGGGATCACTCTTTTACACTCCCAGGCGCCACTCGGTTTTCAGCTTCTCGATCAAGCTGCTTTGCCGCTCCTCCAGCAGATTCGGTGTCCATTCAGGGCTATTTAAAACCTGAGAAGTGATCGCAAAGGTCGTTACCCCACTTTTCTGAAAGTACTCTTTTTTCTTGCGCTCAAAATCGTAATTTTGCGCCTGCGCATTCTTCTGCCTTGACAGCAAGACGAGGTTGGCAAGCCTATGGACCCATGCCGTCCGCTTGTCGGGTTCGGGGAACCAGGATAGCCAGACCGAGCCAGCGGCCGGCGCCTGCGGCAGAACGTGCTCGATGCTCAAGATCTTGTGCTCGTAAGTGACGCCATGGTCGGCCAGCAGGCCATCCAAGCGCAGGAGCAACGGCAGACGGACGCGGGTTTGTAAATAGATGGGACCATCCAATGCATCGAGTACCGCCGCTTTCTCTTCCCCCGAAAGTTGAAGCGCCGATGCCTCGGCATACAGATCGTCCCCCCGCTCGATCGCACGGAGCACGCCTGAATAGCGATTGATGCGATCATTGATATCGGCACGCCGAATGAAAAGCGCGTAGGCGAGCCGCTCCAGATCGCGGGTAAACCTGATCAATGCCTCTCGATCGTCCCTATTCTTGTGAAAGAAGGCGATCGCAGGCGACACCCAATCGCTGTTGTCGAGGCGCCCCAGATGCTTTAGATAAGCGTTCACCTTTTCAGCGTCGCCCGTACTTTGATAAGCCGCTTTCGAAACGATCTGATAGGCTTCGGCATGGGGCTTAAGTACGTCATCGATGAACTGCCGCTCGCCGCTTTCCTTCAGAACGCTCTCACGAAATTCCTGGTTCAGGCTGCCGCGCGCTTTGCTCTTCACGTGGATCATCCTGATATGCGCGAATAGGTCCTTGAAATCCTCCCGGCCCAGTTCTTCCTCGATTTCTTCCCACCGATCCGTATATCTTGGTCGTTCGGCGTCAGAAATTCCTCCGATGATGTCGGCTTTGAGGATATCGGTAGGCGAAAGATCGAGCCCCCGGTCGTTCATCACCGAAAAAATCCTATAGGCTGAGTCCTGGTCGGACGCCGATACTACGACGAGATAACAGCGTTGAATCAGGAACTTCGTCAGCCAATCTCGCCGCTTTTGATCGCTTGCCAGGAGAATTTTCCATAAGTATTCGGCATTTTCCTGAATGCGCTGTTGACTATTCTTAAAACCAACTTTATCTTTTTTTAAAAAATCCGGCAGACGGTTTTTTACCTGTATATTATCTCTAAAGAAAGATCGATCACGATCCCTAAGGCTCAGCCGGAATCGATCCTCGCTACCGGCGAATTTATCACCCTGCTCGCAGACATATTTGTCGAGCATGTTGCGCGTGCCTTCTTCATCACAAAGCTCACGGAGCACGCAGAGCAGGATCGTCAGGGTCGTGAGCCGCTGCTGCCCGTCGACGACTTGGTGGGCAAGGGCACGCCCCGGGTCCTTGATGACGACGATGCTGCCCAAGAAGTAGGGCGGCACCTCCTCGATGGACTTCTTCCCATCGCCCATGGCAACCAACAAGTCGTCGAGCAGTTCGGCGGTCTGCTCGGTCGTCCATGCGTAAGGGCGTTGATAGGCAGGAATCTCAAAAAGGTAGTCGTCGCTGAATATGCGTTTCAGCTCCTGCTCCTTCGCCTCGATCGTCTGTTTCATTTTGCTTTGCCTCCATAAAACTTGCTTGCTTCTTTGCCAAATATAGATCGGCAATCGTTATCATGCACCTAGAATCAAAAAGCCCGCAACCTGTTGTGGCTGCGGGCTTTTGGTCACGTGTCGTGCCGTCTTGTGGTTGCGGGGGCAGGATTTGAACCTGCGACCTTCAGGTTATGAGGTAGCCGAAGGGCCTTGCGCCAAAGAACGCCAAGCTGCGCCCTAGGGCTCTGTATTGCTCATTCACAATGGGTTAGGACAACACAGGAAGCGCCGAGCCCGCTTCCTGCTCGCACGCATTGCGCCGCACTGCGCTTCCTATATGCTTCCTGCAACGGACAGGAAGCAAAGGAGGCGTCCCATGCCGAAGCTCACCAAGCGCACCGTCGAGGGCGCGGCCCCGCAGGCCGCCGACGTCTTCCTCTGGGACGACGAACTGAAGGGCTTCGGCGTGCGCGTCTGGCCGAGCGGCCGGCGGGTCTACCTCGTGCAGTACCGGGCCGGCGGGCGCACGCGGCGGGTCAAGCTCGGCGCGCACGGCGCCCTCACCGCCGAGGAGGCGAGGAAGCGGGCGCGCGAACTGCTCGGCACGATCGCCGGCGGCGACGATCCGGCCGAGGCGCTGCACACCCATCGCCGCGCCCCCACCGTGGCGGCGCTGGGGGCGCGCTTTCTTGCCGAGCACGTCGCCCACCGCTGCAAGCCGAGCACGCAAGGCGAGTACCGGCGCTGCATCGAACTGTTCATCAACCCGCGCATCGGTACGCACAAGGTACCCGACATACGGCGGCAGCACGTGCAGGCGCTGCACGACGAGCTTCGCCGCATCCCCTATCAGGCCAACCGCGCGCTCGGCGTGCTCTCCAAGATGTTCAGCCTCGCCGAGGCGTGGGGCCTGCGCCCGGACGGCTCCAACCCCTGCCGGCATGTGCGGAAGTACCCGGAGCAAAAGCGCGAGCGCTTCCTGTCGGCCGAGGAGCTGCGGCGGCTGGGGGCGGCGCTGGCCGGGCTCGAAGTCGAGATGCCGGAGATGCGGGCCGCCGTCGCCGCCGTGCGCCTCCTCGTGCTCACGGGCTGCCGCTTGGGCGAGATCCAGACCCTTTGCTGGGCGCACGTGAAGGGCAGCGTGCTCGAACTGCCGGACAGCAAGACGGGGGCGAAGCGCGTCTGGCTCAACCGCGCCGCCCTCGACGTGCTGGCGGCCTTGGAGCGCCACGAGGGCAACCCCTACGTCATCCAGGGGCGGCAGCCCAAGAGCCACCTCACCGACCTGCAGAAGCCCTGGCGGCGCATCCGGGCGCGGGCGGGGCTCGCCGACGTGCGGCTGCACGACCTGCGGCACTCCTTTGCCAGCTTCGCCCTCATGAACGGCGAGGCGCTGCCGGTGATCGGCAGGCTGCTCGGGCACAGCCAGGTGCAGACGACGGCCCGCTACGCCCACCTCGCCGACGACCCCCTGCAGGCCGCCGCCGAGCGCACGGGGGCGCACATCAACGCCTTCTTCGATTCTCAAGCGATCGGCAGGGCGCCGTGAGAAGGGGCGCGGCCCGCCCGCGCCTCGGCTGGGAGCAGCAGGGCATACCCTACAGCAGCTTTCCCGATCCCATGCTGCCCGCGCGTTTCGCCGCCATCTGCGCCGAGGTCGGCATCAATGAGTCGGCACGGGTGGCTGAACTGTTCAACAAGGTGCAATGCGCGACGGTCTATTTCCGCGCTGCCCACCACTACGAGGAGACCTGCCCGAGCACGAACGAAGTACAAGCCACGTTCGATACCATAATCGACCTCTGCAATCGTCTGTACGCCTTCCGCGACGGCATGGACGATGTTTCCTATCACTACTTTGCGAAGGCGGCCGAGGATCTGCAGTGGGCCGCCCTGAACGGCAAGGGCAACGCGGCGGCGGAGATGCGGGACATCGGCGCCTTGAGGGATGCGTGGCCCGAAGGCCTGCTGTTCATGGATCGGCGAGAGGCATGGGTCGGCATCCGCTACCTGCGCCTTGTTGCCATGAAGGCGCGCGGGCACGTGCCGAACCGCCAAGCCGGCCGGAAGCATCGCCTTTCGATCCAGTTCTGGATCGAGCGCGTCGGCCGTGCCTGCATCGACTTGCTCGGCTGGCAGGTTCGTCTGGACGACCGCGCGCCGATCGGTACCAGCTTGCTTGAGCATTTCCTGGTGCAACTCATGAACGAGATCGAGCCCGCGCAAGCGCGCTACGTCCGGACGGGGCTGCGCCGCTATCGCGCGAGCCTCAAGCACGCGCCGCACGCATAAATCGGGTGCAGATTCGCACCTAATTGTTGCGTGCGAATGGGCACGACAGCCGGCGGCTTGCCTGCCTACTGTCCTTCCAGCGCACACCGGCAGCGATGGAAGGAGACGAGGCAATGACGCCGCAAGCAGGGGAAATACGGCGCCTTGAGGCGCACGAGGATCTGCGGCTCATGAACGAGCACGAGGCCGCCGCCTTCCTCGGCTACACCATCCGCGCCCTGCAGAACTGGCGCGTGCGCGGCGGCGGGCCGCGCTTCGTCAGGGTGTCCGCCCGCTCGATCCGCTACCGGCGCAAGGATCTGGTCGCCTGGAGCGAGGAGCGCCTCGCCGCCAGCACTAGCGACGTGTGCCACCCCTGACACGGTGACGCGGTGATGCTGCCTGTCCGCCCCCGGTGCGCGACCGGCGCGGCAGGGGT
>JAGRGG010000192.1 GCA_020445645.1 Geminicoccaceae bacterium
CGCCGCCTCGGCGCCGAAGCGCCGGGCGATGGCGGCGGCACCGTCGCTCACGGCGCCGCCGCGCGGTCGGCGATGTCGGCCATGACGCCGTCGAGTTCGCTGGCGAGGTCGTCCAACGTTCGGCCGCCGTCGTCGTAGGGGGCGAAGGTGACGCTCGGGCGCTCCCAGGCAAGCGCGGCGGCATTCGCGTCGCGCTCGACGATGTAGAAGCGCAAGGGGGCCTCGATCCCGGCGGCGACGCTGGCGTCGAGCATCCGCACGGCGTACCGGGGCGCGAAGACGCCGACCACCTTGTTGCCGGGGATCGACTTGCCGATCCGTCCGGCGCCGACCGTGGCGCTCGCCTCGTTCACCTTGCCGAGCGGCCCGGCCTCGATGGCCGCGTCGAGGGCGGCGGCGAGGTCCTTCGACGGGCGATCGGCCTCGCGGATCTCCCAGCCCTCGCGGCCCTCGGGCAGGGGACCGGCCAGGGCGGCGGGAGCGGGGAGAAGGGCGGCAACGAAGACGAGCCAGCGCATGGGGTTCCTTTGGGGCGGCGTTGCCTGGGGCGTGACTTGCGGGTTCGAGGGGCATGTTATCATCAAAGGCATTTCACTTCAACAAAACGATAATTCCGCCTGCGGCATCGAAGGTATAGGATTACTTGCCTATAAACGGCTCCTCGTCTAGACTGCCCGTCATGCCCGCCGAGGAGCCCCCGCGCATGACCGACCAAGCCGAGATCATCCTGCCGCAGACGGTGGGGGAAGGCTTCAACCTCGACCAGTTGATGGCCCGGATCGACGGGCTCGCCGCCCGGCTCGCCGCCTGCCCGCCTTCCCCGGAGCGCGACGCGGTCGGGCGCCACGTCGCCCGCGCCGAGACGGCGCTCGGCACGGGCCACACCGAACTCGCCTGGCAATTGGCGAAGGCGGCGGAGCGGCTCGAACTGCATCTCGTGAGCGACGCCGCCGTCGCGGCCCGGCTCGACACCTTGATCCTGGAGACCCCGGAGCGGCTGCGGCCCGAGGCGGCATCGCCGATCGTCGCCATCCTCTCGAAGGCGCGCGACGAGGCGGGGGCCTTGGTGCCGGGGTTCCGCGAGGTCGTCGTCGAGGCGCTGCGGGTGCGCGACCGCCACATCGACGAGCTGTTCGCCATGAAGCGTCGGGTCCACAACCGCCTCAAGATCCTGAGCCTGATCCTCCTCGCCTGCCTCGTGGCGCTCGCGCTGGCGCTCACCCTGTTCGACGGCCTGCTCCCGGCCTTCCTCGGCCTGGAGCCAAAGGCGGCGCCCGCCTCGATCGGCGTCGTCCTCCTCGCCGTGCTCCTGGGCGCCATCGGCGCCTGCCTCTCCGCGATGCTCAGCTTTACCTACCTGCAACGGGCGCCGGACGATTTCGAGAGCCTCACCGTGACGGCGGTGCGCCCGCTGGTCGGCGCCACGTCGGGCATGATCGCCCTCCTCGTCGCCGGCACCGGCCTCGTCGACCTCGGCGGCGACGGCGTCACGCTGGGCTTCCTGGCGTTCGCCCTCGGCTTCTCCGAGCGCCTCGTGCTCGGCACCGTGCAGCGGCTGGAGCAGCGGTCGGGGGGTACGACGCCGGGGCCGTAGGGCTGGCGCGGGGCCGGGCTCTTCGCCATCCTGCGGCAGAATATGTCCTACACCCAGATGTACCATGTCCACCGACGATCTTGACCGCCTGCTGAAGCAGGCACAGCTTACGAAGACCGAAAAAGAGGTCGAGCTGATGACAGCCCAGATCGAGCAGATGCGCGCCAGCGTCGAGCACATGCGTGCCAGCGTCGAGCACATGCGGCAGAACGCCGACCAGTCGCGCGCCACCGTCGAAGCCATGCGCGCCGACGCCGAGCGCGCCGACAAGAACTTGGCCAACGAGGAGCGACGCACCCGCGTCAGCAACCGCAACACCATGATCGCCGCCGCCGCCGCCATCATCGCGGCGCTCATCGCCGCGTCCAGGGGCTGGTTCGGCTAGGCCCCGCCTGCCCGCTTCCTCATCCGACGACCTCGACGCCGAACGGCGCGCCGGTCTCCAGAAGCCAGTGGAGCAGGCTCGCGGCGAGGCTGCGGGGGGCGTGGAGGCGAAAGCGGGTTTCGGCCTCGCGCAGGAGGAGGACGTGGACCTCGGCGAGGCCGGCCTGGAGGGCCCGGTCGACGGGGAAGGCCGTGGGCGAGAGGTCGACGGCGATGCCTTTTTGCAGGACGGACTCGGCGCGGGCGCCCTCGACGACGAGCGCGAGGGCGGCGCCGGTCTCGTCGGTGACGGCGCCGTCGTCGCCGATGCGGGCGCGGAGGGCTTCGACGGGTTGAGCGTCTTCATCAGGATAGATCAACAGCCAGTCAGCGCTCGTCAGGCATATGGCCCTGACCCCATCCATCAGCGTTGACGCCCCAGGATCAACGGGCAGGGTTATCCCCAGTTTGTCCCCAGGCGGTTTTTCTTCGGTGTTGCATGTTTGCACGCGGAGCACGGTCACGGGGGGCGCCTCGCGCAGGACGAGGCCGGGGGCACCCGTCTCGGCGCCGTGGCGCGCGGGCAGGCCCTGCGGCAAGGCGGGGCGGCGTTCCAGGGCGTCAGCCACGCAGACGGTCTCCCTTCGGGTCGAAGGCGCAGGTCGGGCCGACCTCGCAGGTGACGCGCTCGCCCCTCAGGGGGAAGACGGCGTCGACGCGCTCGCCGTGCCGCTCGTCGCCCCGCTCCAGGAGCGCCAGCGCCAGGGCATGGCCCTCGCCGAGGACGGCTTGGCCTACCGAGGTGACGTGTCCCTGGGCGTTGGCCTGGACGGCGGGCGCGTCTTCCGGGACGAGGTGGGCGCCGGCGCGGATCTTCTGGTGCAGGACGACGGGGCGAAGGCCGACGAGGCGGGGGCGGGCGGGGTCGCTCGTGCCGGGGCGGGCGAGGAGGCGCCGGCCGACGAAGTCCTTTCCCTTCGCCACCATCCGGCCGAGGCCGAGGTCGGCGGGGGTCGTCTGGCCGTTCAGCTCGTTGCCGGTGACGTGGCCCTTCTCCAGGCGCAGCAGGTCGAGCGCTTCGAGCCCGTAGGCGCCGCCGCCCCGCGCCTCGGCCTCGGCGACGAGGCGCTCGAACAGGGCCGCCCCGTAGGGGGCGGGGACGAAGACCTCGAAGGCGCGTTCCCCCGAGAAGCTGAGGCGGGCGACGCGGCAGGGGACGCCTCCCGACCGGCCTTCGGCCGCCGGCCCGATCCATCCCTCGGCCGCCGCCATGTGCGGGAAGGCGGCGTCGGCGAGGTCGGGGGCGGTCACGACGGCGCCCGCCACCGCGCGGGCGAAGGGGCCGGCGACGGCGCAGCCGGTCCACGCCTCGGTGCTCTCGTTGACGGCGACGCGAAGGTCCGGGAAGTGGCGCTCCCTGTAGAGGGTGAGGTGGTCCATGACCCGCCCCGCCCCGCCCGTCGTCGTGGAGAGCCAGAAGCGGTGCTCGGCGAGGCGCCACACCGTGCCGTCGTCGAGGACGATGCCGTCCTCCCGCAGCATGAGGCCGTAGCGGGCGCGGCCGACGGCGAGCTTCGCAAGGTCGTTGCAGTAGATCCGTTGCAGGAACCGGAGCGCGTCCGGCCCCTGGACCTCGACCTTGCCGAGCGTGCCCACGTCGACGACGCCGACCGCCCGCCGCACCATCCGGGCCTCGCGCAGGGAAGCCGTCTCCAGGCCCTCGCCGGGCTTCGGGAAGTAGTGCGCCCGCTTCCATAAGCCCGCGTCGATGAAGACGGCGCCCCTCGCCTTCGCGGCCTCGAACGCCGGGGTACGGCGCTCCGGCAGGATGCGGGGTCCCGCGTGGCGGTGGGCGAAGGCGCCGACGGCGACCGGGCGCAAGGGGGCGCGGGCGGTCGTCGGCACGAGGTCGGCGATGGATGCCCCGCGCGCGTCGGCGAGGACGGCGAGGCCGTTGAGCGTCGAGGTCTGGCCCTGATCGGTCGCCATGCCCCAGGTGGTGTAGCGCTTGGCGTGCTCGGGGTGGAGGTAGCCCTCGCGGGCGGCGAGGCGGATGTCGGCGGCCGTCACGTCGTTCTGGAAGTCGACGAACGCCTTGCCCTTGGCGCCCCGCACCTCGAAGAGGGCCGCCGGCGGCAGGACGTTGAGCGGCGGCTCGACCTCGGGCACCTGCATCGGCCTTGCCTCGAACCCGGCGGCCGACGCGGCGGCACGCCCGGCCTCGACGCCGCTCGCAAGGCAGCCTTCGAGGTCGGGCCGTCCGGCGGCGGCGCCGGCGGCGAAGGTGCCCCGCGGCAGGCCGTCCGCGAGCAGCATCGCCATCAGGGGGTCGTAGCGGGTCCTCGCCCCCCCGTGCGCCGTGAGCAAGCCGATCCGGGGCGACCAGCCGCCGGCGACGAGCAAGCAGTCGCACGACGCCTCGATCGTCGTGCCGTCCGACCTGCGGATCAAGGCACCGTCGATCCGCCGCCCGCCGGACGTGGCCTCGACGACGCCGGACGTGACGCCGATGTCGAGCTTCTCGGCCTTGGCGCGCGCGTGGTCAGGTACCCGCTCGCGGGCGTCGACGATCCCGGCCAAGGACAGCCCGGCCTCGGCGAGGTCGAGGGCGGCCCCCCAGCCGCAGTCGTTGTTGGTGAAGACGAGCGGCTTGCCGCCGGGCGCCACGGCGAATTCCTTGACGTAGCGCCGGGCGGCGTCGGCCAGCATGACGCCGGGGCGGTCGTTGCCGGGGAAGACGATCGGCCGCTCGACGGCGCCGGCGGCGACGACGACCGCCTTCGTGACGATCTCCCAGTAGCGCTGCCGGGGCTGGTGGGGGTCGGGGACGGGCACGTGGTCGGCGACCCGCTCGATCGCGGCGAAGACCCCGTGGTCGTAGCGGCCGACGACGGACGTTCGCGGGAGGGGGCGGACGCCCGGCAGGCCCGCCAGTTCGGCCAGCATCGCCTCGGTCCAGGCGAGCGCCGCCTCGCCCGCGATCCGCCGCCGCTCGACGACGAGCCCGCCGCCCATGCGGGGCGCCTCGTCGAGGACGGCCACCCTGGCGCCCGAGCGCCCGGCGGCCAGCGCCGCCATGAGCCCGGCCGGGCCGGACCCCACGACGAGCACGTCGCAGAACAGGTGGTCCTTCTCGTAGGAGTCGGGGTCCGGCTCGACGGAGGCCCGGCCAAGCCCGGCGGCGCGGCGGATCAGGGGCTCGAAGAACGGCGTCCAGGCGCGCGGCGGCCACATGAAGGTCTTGTAGTAGAACCCGGCGCCGAGCAACGGAGAGAACAGGCCATTCAAGGCCATGAGGTCGAAGCGCAAGGAAGGCCAGCCCTGCTGCGACCGGGCGGCGAGCCCCTCGAACAGCTCCACCGTCGTCGCCTTCGTGTTCGGCTCGCGGCGCCCGCCCAGGCGCAGCTCGACCAGGGCGTTCGGCTCCTCCGGCCCCGCCGTCACGATGCCGCGCGGCCGGTGGTACTTGAAGCTGCGGCCGACGAGGTGGACGCCGTTGGCGAGCAGCGCCGANNCGAGCGTGTCGCCGGGGTGGCCCTGGTAGGGCTTGCCGTCGAAGCTGAAGCGAAGGGTGCGGGCACGGTCGATGCGCCCGCCCGTGGCCAAGCGGAAGTCTTGGGCGCTCATGGGTGGCAACCCCTACGCTTCGCGTCCGCCGCGCGGG
>JAGRGG010000030.1 GCA_020445645.1 Geminicoccaceae bacterium
GCCGCCGCCCCGGCCACCGCCGCCGAAGCCGCCACCGCCGCCGCCGAAGCCGCCGCCGCCACCCCCGCCGCCGGGACCGCGACGGTCCTCGGCCGTGCGCACGGCGAGCGGCCGGCCGCCCATGTCGTAGCCGTTCAGGCCGCTGATCGCGGCGTCGGCCTCCTCGTCGCTGCCCATCTCGACGAAGCCGAAGCCGCGCGAACGGCCCGTCTCGCGGTCGGTGGCGATCTTGGCGGAGACGACCTCGCCATGACGCGAGAAGATGTCGGTCAGGTCCTCGACGGTGGTGTTGAAGGGGAAGTTGGCGACAAAGATCTTATTGCCCATACCGGACAGCTCCCAAAGCACGCGGACACGCCGTCATACCAGGAGGTGCGACACCGAGGGTTGACCGCCACCATCCGAACAGGGAGCCGCGAGGGCGATCGAGGCCATCGATCGCCGCCGGAAACCACGGGCTGCAAGGCATGGGCGCAACGATCCTTCGGATCGTTCGGGGGAGGCGGGCTGGATGAGGCGACGACCCATAAGCTATGAACGACACGCGGCATCATACAGCGCGCCTCGATTGAAGGCGAGTGCGAAATGCGGCGTCAGCCGAGGCCGTACTCGATCTTCGGCGCCGGTATTTCCGGCCTGTCCACGTCCCGCCCCGCCTCCATCGCCCGTTCCTGGGCGAAGGCCGTGACGACGGTGGAGGCCGACAGCGCGGGCGTCGGGACGTTGAGGTGCTGGCCCTGCCGTTCCAGGGGCGGTGCGGTGCGGCGGGTCATGCGGTAGAGGGCGAACGCGCCGATGCCGGCGTGGACGACCCCCAGATAGACCGGAAAGACGAACGCCCCGCCCGCCTGCATCGCCGCCGAGGCGAAGATCGGGCCGCCCACCGAGCCGGCGGCGTAGACGAAGGCGAGCGTGCCGCTGGCGCTGATGCGCTGGTCGTCGCTCAGGTGGTCGTTGGCGTGGGCGAGGCAGAGCGCGTAGAGCGGCATGGCGAGCCCGCCGTAGACGAAGAAGGCGAGGGTGATGGCGATGGTGCCGAAGGGAAGGCCGAGGACCGCCAGCGCCATCGTTCCGGCGGCGAGGACGTTGACGCCCGTGAGCACCCGGCGGCGGTCGAAGCGGTCGGAGAGGCGGCCGATCGGCCACTGCATCACGACGCCGCCGAGATAGCCCAGCGCCATGAAGGTCGACACGCCGGCGACCGACAGGCCGCTCAGGTCGGCGAAGACGGCGCCCACGCCGAGGAAGGCCGCCTGGGTGAGCCCGACGCCGGTCATGCCGACGAAGCTCAAGGGGGAGACCCTGTAGAGGTCGCGGAAGCCGAACCGTTTCGGCGCCTGGATGATCGGCGCCGGCACCGACGAGAGCAGGAGCGGCACCGTCGCCACCGAGAGGAGGACCGAAGCGAGGATGAAGAGGAGGGTGGTCGCGGGGCTGCCCAGGTTCAGGAGGATCTGGCCGCCCGCGAAGCAGCCGGAAACCACGATCATGTAAAGGGAGAGCAGGCGGCCCCGGTCGGCGTTCGAGGCGGCGGCGTTGAGCCAGGACTCGGCGACCATGTAGATCCCGGCCATGGAAAGGCCGGTGAGGACGCGCAGGGCGAACCAGGAGAAGGGGTCGAGGATCACCGCGTGGACGACGATCGCGGCCGAGGCCAGCGCCGAGGCGGCGGCGAAGACGCGCACGTGCCCGACGCGGACCAGGAGGCGCTCCACCCAAAGCGCGCCGAGGAGGTAGCCCAGCGAGTAGCCGGCCATGACGATGCCGGTGACGGCGGTCGGGAAGCCCTGGATGTTGGCGCGGACGCCGAGCAGGGTGCCCTGGAGCCCGTGCCCCAGCATGAACACGCCGATGCCGAGCAGCAGCGCCCAGTTGGAGGCGATCGTTCGAAGCATGAAGTGTCGCCTGCCGTCGTTGTCGGCCCTCTTCTAGGCCGCCGCCGCCGCCGCCTCCTGCCGGCAAGCGTCGCCCCTGTCGCGCTGAGGCAAGCGCGCGCCGCTTCGCCGGCGCAGAGTCCCCGTCGGACCTGCGGCAGGGAGGGGCGGCCTTGGGGCTGCGCTTGGGCATCGACACAGGGGGCACCTTCACGGACGCCGTGCTTCTGGACAAGACGGGCGCCGTGCTGGCGGCGGCGAAGGCCGAGACGACCCGGGACGACCTGATCGTCGGCATCGACCGCGCCGTCGCCGCCGTGCTCGACGGCCAGGACGGGCCGATCGACCTCGTCGGCCTGTCGACGACGCTGGCGACCAACGCCGTCGTCGAAGGGCGGGGCGGCAAGGCGGGCCTCGTCCTCATGGGGTTCGAGCCCGAGGTGCTCGATCGAGGGGGGCTGAGCGCGGCCCTGCGGGGTGCCCCGGTCGCCCACCTGAAGGGCGGCCACGACGCGAACGGGCACCCGCTCGCCCCCTTCGACCCGAACGTCCTGCGCGCGGCCGTTCAGGACATGGGAAAAGGCGTCGAGGCGCTCGCCGTCTGCGGCCAGTTCGCCGTCCGCAACCCCGCCCACGAACTGGCCGCCGCCGGGGTCGCGGCGGAACTCGGCCTGCCCTGCACCCTGTCCTCGTCCCTTTCCGCCCGGCTCGACGCGCCGCGCCGGGCGCTCACGGCCCTCCTCAACGCGCGCCTCCTCCCCTTCATCGCCGGGCTCCTCGACGCGGTCGAAGGCCTCCTTCGCCGGCGCGGCATCGTCGCCCCCCTCATGGTGGTGCGCGGCGACGGCTCGTTCATGCGGGCCGAGGCGGCGCGGCTCCGCCCGATCGAGACCGTGCTCTCCGGCCCGGCCGCGAGCGTCGTCGGCGCCGGCCACCTCACCGGCCTCCCCGATGCCGTCGTCAGCGACGTGGGCGGCACGACGACCGACGTGGCCGTGCTGCGCGGCGGCCGCCCAAGGCTCTCCAAGGAAGGGGCCAGCGTCGGCGGCTGGCGGACGATGGTGGAAGCCATCGACATGGCGACGGTGGGGCTCGGCGGCGACAGCGCGCTCAGGCGGGACCGGGACGGCGGCCTCGCGCTTGGCCCCGAGCGTGCCGTGCCCCTGAGCCTGCTCGCCGCCCTCCATCCGGGCGCGCTGGCGGAGCTGGAGGCGGAGCTTGCCAAGCCGGGATCGAACGTCCTCGACGCCCGCTTCGCCCTCGCCCAGGTGCCGGCCTCCGCCGACCCCGGCCTGTTCACGAGGAGCCAGCGCGGGCTGCTCGACCGTCTCGCCGAAGGGCCGCGCAGCCTCGCTACCATCGTCGAGCGCGACCACCTGGAGATCCCGCTTCGCCGCCTCGTCGAGCGGGGAATCGTCCTCCTCGCCGGCTTCACCCCCTCCGACGCCGCGCACGTGCTGGGCCTCCAGACCCTTTGGAGCCGCCCCGCCGCCGCGATCGGCGCCGCCCTGGAGGCGCGCAAGGGCTGGCCCGGCCTCGATCCCGGCGACGGCGAAGGGCTCGCCCGCCACGTCCTTGCCGAGGCGAGGCGGCGCAGCGCCGCCGTCCTCGTGGAGGCCGTCCTGCCCGAGGACGAACCCCTGCTCCCCCTCCTGCGCCCGCCTTTGCGCGGCCTCGTCCGCGCGGCGCTGGACGGGGGGCCGGGGGGCATGGCGCTCCGCCTCGACCTGCCCATCGTCGCCGTGGGCGGCCCCGCCAAGCTCTTCTACCCGGCGGCCGCGGCGGCGCTCGACGCCCGCCTCGTCGTGCCGGAGTACTACGCCGTCTGCAACGCCATCGGCGCCGTCGCCGGCGAGGTGGTGCAGACGGCGACCCTCGTCGCCACGGGACGGGGCGAGGACAGCCTCACGCTCCACCTCCCCGACGGACCCGTCGAGGCCGCGAACCCCGACGAGGCCCGCCGCCGCCTCGAAGACGCCGCCGTCGTCCTCGCCCGCCGCCGCGCCGCCGAGGCCGGCGCCGCCGAGGTCGCTGTCGAAACCAGCGTCGAAGTGGCGCGCGCGACCCTCGACGGCAACCGCGAGATCGTCATGGAGATCCGGGTCACGGCGACGGCGCGGGGGCGGCCGGCGATAGGGTAGGACGCGAAGCGTCATCAAACCGACGTAATGAGCCGCAGTCCCAGCCCCGCCAGCACGACGCCCAGCGCGCCTTCGATCCAGCGCCGCAGCCGGAGGTAGGCCCTGGTCGCGGCACCGCCCGAGAAGGCGAGGGCCAGGGTGACGTGCCAGGAGAGCGACATGGCGACGGCGCCCAGGACGGCGGCGAGGCCGACCCATAAGGGGGCGTTCGCGCCGAGGATCAGGCTGGTCAGCGACAGCCAGAACACGCCCGCCTTGCCGTTGAGGAGCATGAGGCCGAGGCCGCGCATCACGCCGCGCGCCGTGCCGCGATCGGGGGGTGCCGCGGCGGGCGGGGGTTCCGCCGGGCGGAAGGCGGAGCGCAGGGCGTTCAGCCCGAGCCAGGCAAGGTAGGCGCCGCCCAGGACGCGCAGGACGGTGCCGAGCGCCGGGTGGGCGGCGATGAGCGCGGCGACGCCGAAGACGGCGGCACCCCCCCAGACCGCCTCGCCGATGCCGAACCCCGCCGCGACGCGCAGCGCCTGGGCGCGCCCCTCGCGCAGCCCCGTCGCCAGCATGACCGCGAAGTTCGGGCCGGGGCTGGCAAGCGCGAGGCCGAACGCGCCCCAGAAGGCGAGGAGCGACCAGACGGGGGAGGCGAGGGCGGGCAAGGGGGCGTCTCCTGGAAGAGGGACCGCGAAGCTAGCGCACCGCCGGCCGGCTTGTCAGGGCGGATTCCGCCCGCATTTCACGGCCTCCGCCCACCCCTGCCGGAAGCCGACCCCTTGGACCAGCCGAGAAAGCCCAGCACGCTCACGACCGACGCGCCCGAGGGCCGGCTGCCGCCGCGTCAGGTGCTGACCCGACGCTTCCCCGTCCTCTCGGCGGGGGCGGTCCCCGCGATCGACCTCGAGACCTGGAGCTTCACCGTCTGGAACGGGCCGAGGCCGCTCGCCCGCTGGGATTGGGCCGGCTTCAACGCCCTGCCGCGCACGCGCTGGACGAAGGACATCCACTGCGTCACCCGCTGGTCGAAGCTCGACGTGGCCTGGGAAGGCGTCCTCGTCGGCGATCTGATGGAAGCCGCGGGCCTCGCCGCGCCGACGCCCTTCACGCTCGCGCTCTGCTTCGGCGACTACAGCACCAACCTCCCCTACGCCGACCTCGCCGACGGCAGGGCGATGGTCGCCACCCACGCCGAGGGCGAACCCCTCACCCCCGAGCACGGCGGCCCCGCCCGCCTCGTCGTCCCGCACCTCTACTTCTGGAAGAGCGCCAAATGGGTCCGCGGCCTGCGCTTCACCCGCCGCGACGAAGCAGGCTTCTGGGAGCTGCGCGGCTACCACATGCGGGGCGATCCGTGGAAGAACGAGCGCTACGACGTGGGCAAGTAGACGCGAAGCGTAATCCTACGCCCCCAGCACGGCCGCGACGTTGAGGCCGATCCCCGGCGGGTCGAGCCGGAGCGTGCCGCCCTTGTGGATGCGGGTCCTGATGTCGCCGCCCTCTTCGCGGGCGTGGTGGATCAGGGCGCCGCGCCCGCCGTCGACGATGAGGTAGTGGCGCAGGCTCGGCACCTGGAAGTAGCCGTTCAGCTTCGCGCCCGTGTCGACGCCGCGCGAGCTTGGCGAGATCACCTCGACGACGACGAGGGGTTCGGGCGCCTCGACGGCGTCGCCCGGCAGGTCGGGGCCGCAATGGACCAGCGCGTCCGGCTCAAAGCTCGTCCGCTCGTCGATCCGCACGGCGACGCCGTCGCCCAGCGCCTCGCAGGCAAGGCCGGCGTCGCGGATCGCGTCGGTGAGCAGCCGCCATAGGCGCTGCTTCAGGCGCACGTGCGCCACCCGCTCCGGCGACATCGCCACGACTTCGCCGGCGTAGAGTTCGTAGCGCCCGCCCGGCTGGCGCTCGCACCAGTCGTAGAACTCGTCCACGGTCATCGACCGCTTGGCAGCGAGGTTCATGCCCTTCTCCGTCCCGCCCTGTCTCATAAATGAGGCGCAAAACGGGTGACGGCTAGGGCGACGTTCCCGCCAGCCCCGCCGCCGCCCTCGCCAGGCGCTCGACCTCGTCCCAGGCCCCCTCCTTCACGGCCTTCGCCGGCGCCACCCACGAGCCGCCAACGCAGAGCACGTTCGGCAAGGCGAGGTAGTCCTTCGCGTTCGCGGCGTCGATCCCGCCCGTGGGGCAGAAGCGGGCCTGCGGCAGGGGCGAGGCGAGCGACTTCAGGTAGGGCACGCCCCCCGCCGGCCCGGCCGGGAAGAACTTCAGGTAGCGGTAGCCCTGGTCCAGGAGGAGCATGATCTCGGAGGCGGTGGCCGCGCCCGGCAGGAGGGGCATCTCGCCGCCCCGCGCCGCCTCCATCAGGCCCGGCGTGGCGCCGGGGCTGACGGCGAACGCGCAGCCGAGCCCCTGAACGGCGTCGAACTGGTCGGGCATCCGCACCGTGCCCGCGCCGACGATGGCGCCCTCGACCTCGGCAATGATCCGCCCGATCGCCTCCGGCGCCGCCGCCGTCCGCAGGGTGATCTCCAGGACCCGCAAGCCGCCCTTGACCAGGGCGCGGGCGAGCGGCACCGCCGTCGCCACGTCGTCGATGACCATGACGGGAACGACGGGGGCGGACCGCAGGATGGCCTCGATGTTCGGCTGAACGTCCCGCATGGTTTTTCTCCCTTAGGGCTGTGCCAGTTACGCTTCGCGTCCGCTGGCGCGGGGCCTTTTTTCCTCTTTTTTCGCCTGTTGACCGTGCTTGGCTCGAATGTCTGAACCAAGCACGGTCAACAGGCGAAAAAAGAGGAAAAAAGGCCCCGCGCCAGCGGACGCGAAGCGTGGTTCCCTCTACGCCGCCTCCCCGAGCGGCAACGTGCAGGCGCCTTCGTCCGCCGGCCCGACGAGCCGGCGGAAGCCGCCGAACAGTTCGCGGCCGAGGCCGACGTGGTGGTGCGACAGGTCGGCCGTGACCGGCTCGCGCGCCGCCCACTCCCCCGCGTCGACCAGCGCCTGGATCGTCCCGTTCACGGCGTCGACCCGGATCGGGTCGCCGTCCCTGACGCGGGCGATCGGGCCGCCGTCCGCCGCCTCCGGCGTGAGGTGGATCGCGGCCGGGACCTTGCCGGACGCCCCCGACATCCGCCCGTCGGTGACGAGGGCCACCTTGAGGCCCCGGTCCTGGAGCACGGCGAGGCTCGGCGTCAGTTTGTGGAGTTCCGGCATCCCGTTCGCCTTCGGCCCCTGGAAGCGGACCACGGCGACCGTGTCCGAGACGATCTCGTTGTTGTCGAACGCCGCCTGAAGCTCGTTCTGGTCGTGGAAGACGCGGGCCGGGGCCTCGATCACGTGGCGGTCGGGCCTGACGGCCGAGACCTTGATGACGGCGCGGCCGAGGTTGCCCTTGAGCAGCTTCAGGCCCCCGGTCGGGCTGAAGGGCCTCGCCGCCGTCGCCAGGATCGCGCCGTTGCCGCTTGCTGCGGCGCCGTCGCGCCAGACGAGGCGGCCGTCCTTCAAGAAGGGCTCGGCCGTGTAGCGCCCGAGCCCGCCGTCGCCGGCCACCGTCCGCACGTCGGGGTGGAGGAGCCCGGCGCCCAGAAGCTCGCGGATCAGGCAGCCCATGCCGCCCGCCGCGTGGAAGTGGTTCACGTCGGCGAGCCCGTTCGGGTAGATGCGGCAGAGGAGCGGCACGGTCTCGGCCAAGTCGGCGAGGTCGTCCCAGGTGAGGCGGATGCCGGCGGCGCGGGCCATCGCCACGAGGTGCAGCGTGTGGTTGGTCGAGCCCCCGGTCGCGTGCAGCCCGACGACGCCGTTGACGACCGCCCGCTCGTCGACCAGTTCGCCGATCGGCAGGAAGTCGTTGCCGGATGCCGTGATCTCCAGGACGCGCCTCGCCGCCGCCTTCGTCAGCTCGTCGCGCAACGCCATCTGCGGGTTGACGAAGGACGAACCCGGCAGGTGCAGCCCCATGATCTCCATGAGCATCTGGTTCGTGTTCGCCGTGCCGTAGAAGGTGCAGGTGCCGGGGCTGTGGTACGAGGCGGCTTCCGCTTCGAGCAGCCGGTCGCGCCCCACCTTGCCCTCGGCGTAGAGCTGGCGGACCTTCGCCTTCTCGTCGTTGGGCAGGCCGGACGGCATCGGCCCCGCCGGGACGAAGACCGCGGGGACGTGGCCGAAGCTGAGGGCGGCCATCAGGAGCCCCGGCACAATCTTGTCGCAGACGCCCAAGTAGAGCGCGCCGTCGAACATGTCGTGGCTCATGGCGACGGCGGTGGCGAGCGCGATCACGTCGCGGGAGAAGAGGGACAGTTCCATCCCGTCCTGCCCCTGCGTGACCCCGTCGCACATGGCGGGGACTCCGCCCGCCACCTGCGCGACCCCGCCCGCCTCGCGCACGGCCTCCTTGATGATCGGGGGAAAGCGGCCGTAGGGCTGGTGCGCCGAGAGCATGTCGTTGTAGGCGGTGACGATGGCGATGTTGGGCTTCGCGTCCCCCATCAGCCCCGCCTTGTCGTCGGGTCCGCAGGCGGCGAAGCCGTGGGCGAGGTTGCCGCAGGACAGGCCCCGGCGCTTCGGCCCCCTGGATACGGCTTGCCGCACGCGCTCCAGGTAGGGCTCTCGCGTGTCCCGCGAGCGGCGGACGAGGCGCTCGGTGATCTCGCCGATGCGGGCGTTCAGCGTTGCCATGCATGCCTCCGTGCGTGAGCCCTCACGCCGCGTCCTCGTGCCACGTCCTGCCGTCGCGCTCGATGAGGGCGATGGCCGCCGACGGCCCCCACGAGCCGGCGACGTAGGTGCGGGGCGGCTCGGCGCGCGCTTCCCAGCCCTCCAGGATCGGCTCGATCCAGCCCCACGCCGCCTCGACCTCGTCTTTTCGCATGAAGAGCGCCGGGTTGCCCCGCACCACGTCCATGAGCAGGCGCTCGTAGGCGTCGGGGTAGCGGTCCTGGAAGGTCTCGGAATAGGCGAGGTTCAAGGGCACGTTCTTGAGGCGCATCCCGCCGGGGCCGGGGTCCTTCGACATGAGGAACAGCTTCACCGCCTCGTCCGGCTGCAAGCGCACGACGAGGCGGTTGGCGACGATCTGGCGCGAGGCGTCCCCGAAGATCGAGTGCGGCACCGCCTTGAACTGGATGACGACCTCGGAAACCCGCTCGGGCAGGCGCTTGCCGGTGCGAAGGTAGAAGGGCACGCCGGCCCAGCGCCAGTTGTCGACCTCGGCCTTCAGCACGCAGAAGGTCTCGGTCTGGCTCGCGTTGCGCTTGATCTCGTCGAGGTAGCCCGGCACCGCCTGCCCATTCGCGGCGCCGGCCGTGTACTGGCCGCGCACGGTCTTCGCGGCGACGTCGGCCTCGCGGCGGATCGGGTTGAGCGCCTTTAGGACCTTCAGCTTCTCGTCGCGCAGGCTGTCGGCGCCGAGTTCTTGGGGGGGCTCCATCGCCACGAGGCACAGGAGCTGGAGGATGTGGTTCTGCACCATGTCGCGGAGCGCGCCGGAGCGGTCGTAGTACCCGCCCCGTCCCTCCACGCCCAGGTTCTCGGCGACGGTGATCTGGACGTGGTCGATGTGGTGCGCGTTCCACAAGGGTTCGAAGAGCGAGTTGGCGAAGCGCAGCGCCAGGAGGTTCTGCACCGACTCCTTGCCCAGATAATGGTCGATGCGGAAGATCTGCTCCTCCTCGAAGACGTGCCCCACCGCCTCGTTGATGCGCCGCGCGGATTCCAGGTCGCGGCCGATCGGCTTCTCGATGACGACGCGGGCCTTGGGCGTCACCATGCCGAAGGTCTGGAGGCGATCGCAGACGGGGCCGAACAGGTCGGGCGAGGTGGCGAGGTAGAACACCCGGACCTCGTTCGGCGTGCGCTCGATCGCCGCCCGCAACTGGTCCCAGCCGGCGTCGCCCTCGATGTCGAGGGCGACGTGGTCGAGGCGGCGCAGGAACCGCTCGACGGCCTCGGGCTCGCGCTCCTTCGCCGGGACGTGGGCCTCGAGGGCGGCCCGCACCTCGTCGAGGTAGGCGCCGCGGCCGATCTCGTGGCGCGAGACGGCGATGATCCGGGACGTGCCCGGGATCTGGCGGTCCTGGTCGCGGTGGTAGAGGCCGGGCAGCAGCTTGCGCCGGGCGAGGTCGCCCGTGCCGCCGAAGACGACGAGGTCGAAGGGCTCGACCGGGATGATGCGCGCGCTCAAGCTCGCTCCTTTGGGGGGGTCAGGCGAGCAGGCGTTCGACCTGCTCCCGCCGGGGCAGGGAGGGGATCGCCCCCCGCCCCGTGGTGGTGATGGCGCCAACGACGTTGGCGAACCGGGCGATGTCTCGAAGCGCTCCCTGATCGTCGAGGGACTCGGGCCGGTCGAGCAGGCCCTTCAAGAGGCCGGCGACGAAGCCGTCCCCGGCGCCCGTCGTGTCGACCGGCGCGACCTCAATGCTCGGCACGTGCGCCGTGCCGTTGGGCGAGACCAGGGTGCAGCCCTGCCCGCCTTGGGTGATGACGACGAGCCTCAACCCCTCGTGCCAAAGCTCGCCGACGAGGGCCGAAGGGTCGCCCTCGGTGAGGAAGCCCAGTTCCTCCTCGCTCATCTTGACGACGTCGGCGTGGCCGAACGCCCGTTTGACGACGGCGCGGGCGCCCGCCTCGTCGCCCTCCCAAAGGGGCAGGCGCAGGTTCACGTCGAAGCTGAGGGTGAGCCCCGCCCCCTTCGCCGCCTCGATCGCGGCGAACGCCGTCGCGCGCGGGAAGGGCTTGATCATCGTCAGCGCGTCGTAGTGGAAGATCCGGGCCGCCTCGATGGCGCCCCGGTCGATCTCGTCCGGCGCGAAGAAGTGGTCGGCCGAGGGGTGCTTGTAGAACATGAAGTCGCGCTCGCCGTCGGCGCGCAGCGACACGAAGGCAAGCGGGGTGCGGGCCCTGGTCTCGAAGCGGAGCGGCGCCACGTCGACGCCCTCCTTTTCCAGCACGTCCGCGAGGTAATGGCCGAACGGGTCGTCGCCGACCTTGCCCATGAAGGCGCTCGACGCGCCGAGCCGGGCGAGGCCGACGGCGACGTTCGCCGCCGCCCCGCCGGGCGCGCGCGCGAACGCCGCGACCTCGCCGAGCGGCAGGCCGCTTTCCAGCGGCACGAAGTCGATCAGCAGGTCGCCAAAGCAGACCACGTCGGCCATCGGGCGGTCCCATCCAACGGCGGACCCGGGGGCCGGCATGGGCCCCCGGGCCGACACTACTACGCCCTGCCGTCAGGGCAAGGGGCTCGACCCTACTTCGAGGTCCAGCCCTTGTACTCGTCCACGTTGTCGCGGGTGATGAGTTCCGGCGGGATGAGGATCGTCGTCTCGTCGACCTTCTCGCCGTTCATCAGCTTGTAGCCGGTCTCCAGCGCCGTTTGCGCCATCTTGTAGGGATCCTGGCTCGCCGACGCCTGGATGAGGGTGTCGGACTTGAGCGCCTGCTCGATGTCGGGGGCGCCGTCGACCGAGGTGATGACGATGCCGCTGCGGTTCAGCTGCTTCGCCGCCAAGTCCGAACCCACCGCCTGCGGGTCGTTGATGGCGAAGACGCCGGCGATGTCGTCGTAGCGGGTGAGGTAGCCCTGCATGACGTTGAGCCCGCCGTCGCGCGAGCCCTGCGCGTTCTGGTCCTTGGAGAGGACCTTGATGTCGCCGCTCTTCGACAGGGCTTCCTCGCAGCCCTTGACCCGGTCGATCACCGAGGAGACCTGCGGGCCGTTCTCGATGATGACGTTGCCCTTGTCGCCGATCTTCTCGGCGAGGTACTGGCAGGCGATCTCGCCCGCCTTGACGTTGTCGGTCATCACGGTGGCGTCGGCGCCCGCCGCCGCCACGTCGACGGCGACGACGGTGATGCCGGCGTCCTGCGCCCGCTTCACCGCCGGCAGGATCGCCTGCGGGTCGGCGGCGTTGAGCAGGATGATCTGCACGCCCGACGCGATGAAGTTGTCGATCTGGGTGAACTGCTTGTTCAGGTCGTAATCGGCCGAGGCGGCGATCAGGTTGGCGTCCGGGTTGATCTCCTTCAGCTTGTCGGCCGCCCCTTTTTGCATGGCGACGAAGAAGGGGTTGCCGAGCGAGCCCACGGTGAGCCCGACCGAGGTGAGTTCCTTGTCCTGCGCGCTCGCGGCGAGCGGGAAGACGGCCAGCGCGGCGCCGGCGAAGAGCATCTGCTTCAGCACGTCGAGAAACCTCCCAGGTCCGTTCACGCGGAGGGCGCGGCGGCGGACCCGACCCGCCGGCCCCGATCGGCCGCCGCCCAGGAGGGGCGGCGGTCCGACGAAAGGGATCAGGTGCGCGCGCCGCCCTTGAGGCGGTAGCGGTCGAGGGTGACGGCGCCGATGATGACGAGGCCCTTGATGATGAACTGCCAGATGTCCGACACGCCCACCAGGATGAGGCCGTTCGTGAGGGCCGCGATGATGAGGGCGCCGACGAGCGTGCCCCAGATCGAGCCGATGCCGCCGACGAAGCTGGTGCCGCCCAGGATCACGGCGGCGATGGCGTCGAGTTCGTAGGCCTGCCCCAGCTGGAGGCCGTTCGCGGCGTAGAGGCGGGCGGCCGACATGACGCCGCCCAGGCCCGCCAGCAGCCCCGAGGTCGCGTAGACGAAGAGGAGGACGGCCCAGACCTTGATGCCGGACAGGCGCGCCGCCGCCGGGTTGCCGCCGACCGCGTAGATGTGGGTGCCGAGCACGGTGCGGCGGAGCACGAACCAGGACGCGAGGACGACGAGGAAGGCGATCACGGCGAGCCAGGGCAGGTCGAAGACGCCGAGCGGGATCTCGCCGTTGCCGATGAAGGCGAAGGGCAGGTCGGCGTTGAACACCGTGGTGTCGTTGCCGATCAGCCTGGCCATGCCGCGCACGGCGGTGAGCGCGCCCAAGGTCACGATGAACGGCGGCAGCCCGACGAAGGCGATGAGGGCGCCGTTGATCAGGCCGAAGCCTAGGCCGGTGAGCAAGGCGATCGGGATGCCGAGGAAGCCCAGCACCGGGCCGAAGGTCGAGCCGATGACCCCGGTCATCGCCGCCGCCGCCAGGATCGAGCCGACCGAGAGGTCGATGCCGCCCGTCAGGATGACGAAGGTCATCCCCGCCGCGAGCACGATGTTGATCGAGGCCTGCTGGGCGACGATCGAGACGTTCTGCTCGGTGAAGAACCGCCCGCCCGAGAGGTAGTGGAAGCCGATGGCGAGGATGATCAGGACCGGCAACATGCCGAGCGTCTGGATCAGGCTGGAGGCCATCGCCCGGCGCCTGCCCTTCTCGGCCGCCGGCCCCGCCTGCGCCGGCACGTCCGGCAGGCGCGCCTCGTTGCTGGTTGCGTCCGCCATGGTCCGTTTTCCCCCTTCTCGGCCTCAGGCCGCTTCGAGCGCCACGCCGGCCGCGAGCGCCATGATGTTCTCTTGCGTGATGGCCTTGCCGGAGGTGCCCCCGACCTCGCCCTCGATATGCCCTTCCCGCATGACGAGGATGCGGTCGGCGATGCCCATCACCTCCGGCATCTCGCTGGAGATGACGAGGATGGCGACTCCCTGCTGCGCCAGCTTGTCGATGATCCGGTAGATCTCCTGCTTGGCGCCCACGTCGACGCCGCGCGTCGGCTCGTCCAGGATGAGCACGGCCGGGTTCGTTTCGAGCAGGCGCGAGAGCAGCACCTTCTGCTGGTTGCCGCCGGAGAGCGAGCCCACGTTGACGTCCGGGCCGGCGACGCGGATCGCCAGCGCCTTGATCGCGGCCTTCGCCCGCTCGCGCGCCCGCTTCAGGTCGAGGACCCCGCCCCGCCCCGCGTCGCGGTCGATGACGCCGAGGTTGATGTTCTCCTGCACCGTCATGTCGAGGAACAGCCCCTGCGCCTTTCGGTCCTCGGTGAGGTAGGCGATCCCGGCGTCGAGCGCGTCCTTCGGCGTCTTGAAGTGCCGTTCCTGCCCCTTGAGGACCACGCGCCCGCCGGTCATGGGATCGGCGGCGTAGACGAGGCGGGCGAGTTCGGTGCGCCCCGAGCCGACGAGCCCCGCGAGCCCCAGCACCTCGCCCGCGTGGAGCGTGAACGAGGCGGGCTTGACCATCCGCCCGCCGTCGGTCAGCCCTTCGACCTGGAGCACGGGCTCGCCCCTGATCGCGGCGCTCTTGTCGTGGTCGTGCTTGTAGAAGCTGGTGACGTCGCGGCCGACCATCATCCTGACCAAGGCGTCGGCGCTGATCTCGTCGCCGACCAGCGTGCCGACGTAGGCGCCGTCGCGCAGCACCGAGACCCGGTCGGAAAGCTCGTAGATCTCGGCCATGCGGTGGCTGATGTAGATGATGGCGATCCCCTCGGCGCGCAGCCGCTTGACGAGGTGGAACAGCTTCTCGGTCTCGCGCGAGGAGAGCGCCGTCGTCGGCTCGTCCATGACGAGGATCTTGGCGTTCGCGTGCAGCGCGCGCGCGATCTCGACCAATTGCTGGTTGGCGATCGAGAGCGAGCCCACGACCGTGCTGGGGCCGAAGGGCGCGCCCAGGCGCTCCAGGGCGCCCTTCGAGTTCTCGATCATCCCCGCCCGGTCGACGAAGGCCCCCTTCCGCAGCTCGTCGCCCAGATGGATGTTCTCGGCGACGGTGAGGTTCGGGGCGAGGCTCAGCTCCTGGTAGATGATGGCGATGCCGTTGCGCTTGGCCGCGATCGGGTCGCCCGCCTGCACCGGCTTGCCGTCGATCAGGATCTCGCCGCCGGGGTCGGCCTGATACGCGCCCGACAGGATCTTCATCAGCGTCGACTTGCCGGCGCCGTTCTCGCCCATGAGCGCCAGCACCTCGCCGGCGTAGGCCTTGACCTGGACCCCGTTCAGCGCCTTGACGCCGGGGAAGGTCTTCGAGATGCCCCGCATCTCCAGGGTCGGGGCCTTCTCCCCACCCGTCCGGTCGCTCGTCTCGTCGTAGACCTGGGCGCTCATGCAGCGTTCTCCTCGATCCGGTTGACCTCGGCAGCCGCGAGGGGTGCCGCGCCGGGGCGAAAGTTGAGGTGCAGGGGCAGGATGGCGGCGCCGAGCGCGCCGGCGTCGCGGCCGAGCGTGCCCTGGACGATGGGGGGCGGCTCGCGCGCCTCGGGCGAGGCGAGGGCGAGCGCTTCGCCCAGAGCCTCGATCAGCCGGGCGAGCGCCGGGCGGGGCAGGTCGCCGTCGACGACGACCGGCAGGTCGAGGAGCCGGGCCGCCGTGAGGACGGGCACGACGAGCGCGTCGACGGCGTCGGCCCGCCACTCGGCGAAGGCCGGCACCCCCTCCAGCGCCAGACGGTCGAGCGCGTCCCGGTCGGGTACTTCGTGGCCCGCCGCCCGCAGGTGGCGGAGAAGAGCCACGATCGAGGCGCGGGCGAGGAGGATGTCGTGCCCCCCCCTGGGCTTCGGCGCCGAGGCGAGCCCCGACGGCGGCACCGGCGCGAGGCCGATGTCGCCGGCGTTGCCGGACGGCCCCCGGTAGTAGTCGGTGTCCAGGACGACCCCGCCCCCGGTCGCGGCGCCGATGAAGACGTAGACGAAGCCCGCCATCGTCCGGCCCCGCCCCATGAACAGTTCGGCCAGCGCCGCCGCCGTGCCGTCGTTCTCGTGCCAGACCGGCAAGGCGGTCCGGTGGCGCACCGCGTCCAGGACGTCGAAGCCGTTCCAGGCGGCGTGGACCGGGGCCGGCATCCCAAGCTCCCGCTGCCAAGCGCCCAGGTTGTAGGGGGTGGCGATGCCGAGCCCGGCGATCCGCCCGGCCGGCACCCCCTGGCCGAGGGCTTCGAGGGCTTCGTCGACGAAGGCGAGGGCGGCACCCGGCAGGGGAAAATCGGCCTCCGCGCGTCGCCGGTCGACGGTCCGGCCCTTGAAGTCGACGAGGAGGGCGTCGAGCGAGCGCCGCCCGACCTTGACGCCGATCCCGTAGGCACCCTCCGCGTCGAGGGTCAGCATCGTGGGCGGCTGGCCGCGCCTCCCGGCACGCTTCGCGCCCGCCCGGACGAGGCGTTGGCGCTCCAGCTCGCGGACGATCTGCCCGGCGGCGTTCTGGGTGAGGCGGGCGTGGCGGGCGAGGTCGGCCTTCGACGCCTGCCCGACGCGCCGCAGCGTCGCCAGGATCACCCGCTCGTTGAAGAGCCGGATCGAGGTGGCGTTGCTGCCGTGGCCGCTGCCGTGATCATCGCGCGTGGCCGTCAAGCCGCGTCGCCTCCCCCAAAGGCCGCGCAGGCGGCCGCCCTTCGTTGCGGCGCATTGTGACAGCGGCGGCGTTGCTGTCAATAACTCATTTTAGATTAATTAATCGGGTCTGGCCTCGCCGCCCGTCCTTGTGCCATTCGTTCGCTCTCTTGCGATTGGGAAGGAGGCCGACGATGGCGCTCGAGACCCCGCCCGGCTACCGGGCCTTCGACGAGGCGAGCCTGCCCGGCCACTTGGCCGGCATCGAGGCGGCGCGCGCCGTACTCGGCGGCGACCCGTCCGGCTGGCGCGCCTTCGAGGTCGGCGACGGCAACCTCAACCTCGTCTTCATCGTCGAGGGGCCGGACGGCGACCTCTGCGTCAAGCAGGCGCTGCCCTACGTGCGCCTCGTCGGCGAATCCTGGCCCCTTCCCCTCAGCCGCGCCTTCTTCGAGCACGAGGCGGCCTCCATTCAGGCCCGGCACGCGCCGGCCTACGTGCCCCGCCTCCACCACTACGATCCGACCCACTTCCTCATCGTCATGGAGCGCCTCCGCCCGCACGTCATCGTGCGCCAGGGCATGATCGCGGGCCGCGTCTACCCGGACTTCGCCCGCCACATGGCCGACTACGCCGCCCGCACCCTCTTCTTCACCTCCGACCTCGCCATGAGGGCGGAGGAGAAGAAGGCGATGACCGCCACCTTCTGCGGCAATTCGGCCCTGTGCCGGATCACCGAGGACCTGATCTTCACCGACCCCTACACGGTCTCCGAGCGCAACCGCTGGACCAGCCCGCAGCTCGACGCCCGCGCCGCGCAAATTCGGGACGACGACGCGCTCAAGGCGGCCGCGTCCCGCCTCAAGCTCGCCTTCCTCGCCGAGGCGCAGGCCCTCCTCCACGGCGACCTGCACACAGGGTCGATCATGGCGACGGAGGACGAGACCAGGGTGATCGACCCCGAGTTCGCCTTCGTGGGGCCGATCGGCTTCGACGTGGGCAAGCTGATCGGCAACCTGCTCTTGAGCCACTTCGCCCAGGCCGGGCACGAGGCGGAGCCTCGCGGGCGCGACGGCTACCGCGCCTGGATCCTGGAGACGGTCGAAGCCTTCTGGAACGGCTTCAGCGAGACCTTCCGCGGGTTGTGGCGCGAGAACCGCACGGGCGACGCGTTCCCGCCGTCCCTCCTCCAGGGCCAGGCGTTCGAGGCGGCGCAGGGGGCCTACATGGCGCGGCTGTTCGCGGAATCCCTCGGCTTCGCCGGCTGCTCGATGATCCGCCGCACGCTGGGCCTCGCCCACAACGCCGACCTGGAACGGATCGAGGACCCAAACCTGCGCGCGGCGTGCGAGGGGCGGGTCCTCGACCTCGCCGTGGCGCTCGTCAAGAACGCGCACGCGCTCGGCGCGATCGAGGAGGTGACGGCGCGCGCCCGCGCGATCGAGGCTCAAGGCCGCGACCGGGCGGCCTGAGAGGCCGGGCGCTCCCTGGCCCGCAATTCGCGCTCGCCGAGGCGATAGGCGTCCCTGAACCGCCCGATCCCGTGCCCGCCGCCGTTGACGGTGCGGCGCGCGCCGCCGAGGTCGCCCGCGAGCAAGGCGAGCTTGATCGGCCGCTCGCGCTCGGCGAGGTACGCCGCCAGGATGCGCCCGGCGAGCGCGGGCTCGCAGGCCCGCTCCGGCTCGGCCGCGAGCGCGTCGCCCAGCCCCAGCCGTTCGCCCGCACGCCGGTAGTTGGCGCGGCCCGTGAGCTGGACGAAGCCCCGCCCCCGGTAGCGCGCCCCGTCCGGCCGCCCCCCGTTGCCCAGGTCCCGCCTGCGGTCGTAGAGGTCGAAGGGGTGCCCGAAGGGCGAGGTGTTGAAGCGCGACGGCCGCTCCGCCACGGGCTCGAACCCTTCCGTCTCGGCGCGGATGGTGGCGAGCGCCATCAGCGCCATCGGCCCGTCGACGAGCCCCGCCTCGCGCAGCCCGGCGACGACGTGCGGCAGGTGGACCCGGATCGCGCCGAGCGGCGTCGAGGGGAACATGACGGCGGCGAGGTCCACGTCGACGAGACCGAGCGCGTCCCCCGCAAGCGCCTTCGCCTCCGGGTCGAGCGCGGCCCAGCTGCGCGGCCCCGCGACCCCGTCCGGCAGCAGGCCCTCCGCCTGCTGGAAGGCCATCAGCGCCGCCTCGGTCGCCGGGCCGAACGCGCCGTCGATCCGGCCGGGGTCGAAGCCCGCCACCTTCAGCCGCGCCTGAAGGTGGCGCACGGCCCCGCCCTTCATCCCTCGCTTCAGCATGGGGAGCATGTGGGGGTCTCCGAACGTTGTAAGATTATTTTCCTATAACCTGGAACCGCCGCCACTTCAAGACGATGCTCGCGGTTGCTAGGATCGAGCGAGGACACCCAGAAGGGAGAGCGTCATGCTGATCGAGGGCAGGCACCACCGGACCATCTGGCCGCTGGGCGAGGGCGGCCAGGGGCCCGTGCGGATCATCGACCAGACCCGCCTGCCGCACGACCTCGCCTTCGTCGACCTGGAAGGGCTGGAGGACGCCGCCGTCGCCATCGAGACGATGCAGGTGCGCGGCGCCCCCCTCATCGGCGCCACCGCCGCCTACGGCGTGGCGCTGGCGGTGCGGGCGGATCCCTCGGACGCCGCGCTGGAAGCGGCGCTTGCCCGCCTCCTCCGCACCCGCCCCACCGCCGTCAACCTGCGCTGGGCCTTGGAGCGCGTCGGCAACGCGCTCCGCCCGCTGCCGCCCGAACGTCGCGGCGCCCGCGCCTTCGCGCTCGCGGCGGCGGTCTGCGACGAGGACGTGGCCATCTGCCGCGCCATCGGCGACCACGGCCTCGCCCTCATCGCCGCCATCGCGGCGGAAAAGCCGAAGGGGGAACCCGTCAACGTCCTCACCCACTGCAACGCCGGCTGGCTCGCCACGATCGACTGGGGCACGGCGACGGCGCCGGTCTACCGGGCGCAGGAGGCCGGCATCCCCGTCCACGTCTGGGTCGACGAGACCCGCCCCCGCAGCCAGGGTGCGGCGCTCACCGCCTACGAACTCGCCGAGCAGGGGGTGCCGCACACCGTGATCGTCGACAACCTGGGCGGGCACCTGATGCAGCACGGGCGGGTGGATCTCTGCATCGTCGGCACCGACCGCACGACGCGCACGGGCGACGTGTGCAACAAGATCGGCACCTATCTCAAGGCGCTGGCCGCACACGACAACGGCGTGCCCTTCTACGTGGCGCTGCCCTCCACGACGATCGACTGGCGGATCGGCGACGGCGTCCGGGAGATCCCGATCGAGGAGCGCTCGGGCGACGAAGTGTCGTGGGTCGCCGGGCGCACCGACGACGGGCGGATCGAGCGGGTGCGGGTGACGCCGGCCACGAGCCCGGCCCTCAACTACGGCTTCGACGTGACCCCGGCCCGCCTCGTCACCGGGCTCGTCACCGAGCGCGGCGTCGCCCCCGCCTCCGCCGAGGGGCTGGCGGGGCTCTTCCCGGAAGCGGCGTGAACCGGGGGTGAAATTCCCTCCATCTTGCCATTTCCCCGCCCCTTTTCGCCGATTCCGACCGTATCTCTAGGGTGAGAACAAAGAGGAACAAGCATGAGCGGGCGACGTTTTGTGCAGGTGCAAGGGAGTGGAACCTGCGCCGGGCTCCCGCTGGAGGCATAGGCATGGCGAACGAGACCGCAAGCACCGAACTGGCCAACCGCCGGATGATCCGCGAATCGATGGCGGCGGCCCTCCTGTCGCGCGAGCGCGAGCTGCAGCTGGCGACGGCGTGGCGGGACCACCGTGACCAGGCCTCGCTCGACGAGCTCGTGAAAGCCTACATGCGCCTCGTCATCAGCGCGGCAAGCCGCTTCAAGAACTACGGCCTGCCGATGAGCGACCTCATCCAGGAGGGCGTCGTCGGCCTGATGCAGGCGGCGGCCCGCTTCGAGCCCGAGCGCGACGTGCGCTTCTCCACCTACGCCGCGTGGTGGATCCGCTCGGCGATGCAGGACTACATCCTGCGCAACTGGTCGGTCGTCCGCACCGGCACGACGGCGGCGCAGAAGTCGCTCTTCTTCAACATGCGCCGCCTGCGCGCCCGCCTCGACGACGGCCTGAAGGCCTCGCTCGGCGACGAGAGCCGGGGGATCATCGCGGAAGAGCTTCGGGTCGCCGTCCACGAGGTCGAGGCGATGGAGATGCGCCTCATGGGCGGCGACCAGTCGCTCAACGCCACCCTCTCCCCCACCGGCGAGGACGTGTGGCAGGACTTCCTCGCCGACGATCGCCCCAACCCCGAAGACATCGTCGGCGACCGCCACGACACGAAGGCCAGGAGCACGTGGCTCCGCCATTCGCTCGCCGAGCTGAACGAGCGCGAGCGCACGATCATCAAGGAGCGGCGCCTCCAGGAGGAGGGGCGGACCCTGGAGGAGCTTGGCCGCGTGCTGGGCATCTCGAAGGAGCGCGTCCGCCAGATCGAGCACCGGGCCTTGCAGAAGCTGAAGGCGTCGCTCCTGAAGCGGGTCAAGGACCCCGCCGACGAGATGCTCTTGACGACCTCGCCCGCCCTCTAGCATGGGGACGGTGCCGCCGGACCCCGGCCTCCTCGTCGTCGGCGGCGGTCACGCCGGGCTGCTCCTGGCGCTCGCCGCCGAGCGCGCCGGCGTCGACGTCGCCGTCCTCGACCCCTTTTCCCTGGACGCCGACGCCCCCGCCGACGGCCGCTGCCTCGCCCTCCTCGCCGGCAGCCGCGCCGCCATCGAAGGGCTCGGCGTCTGGTGGGCGCTCGAAGGGGGTGGGGTTCCCGTCCGCGCCATGATCGTCGCGGGCGGATCGGACAGGCCCGTCGCCTACCGCGCCGCCGACCTCGACGGCCGCGACTTCGCCCACGGCTTCGAGTCCGCCGCCCTGCGCAACCGCCTCGCCGCCGCCGTCCGCGCGCGCCCCCGCATCCGCCGCCATCGGGGCCGCCTCGCGGGGCTCGCCCGCGATCCCGGCGGCATCGAGGCCCGGCTCGACGACGGCACCGCCCTGCGCGCCCGCCTCGTCGTCGGCGCCGACGGGCGGGGATCCCAGGTCCGGCGCCTCGCCGGGATCGGCGTCGAGTCCCGCGCCTACGGCCAGTCGGCTCTGTGCTTCTCGGTCGCCCACGCCCGCGACCACCGGCGGCGCGGCTACGAGTGGCTCCGGCCCGACGGCCCGCTCGCCCTCCTGCCCGTCGCCGAAGGCCGCACGGGCGTCACCTGGGTCGAGCCCGAGGCGAAGGCCGGGGGTCTCGCGGCCCTGCCTGAGAACGAACTTCTCGAACGCCTCGACGCCGAGACCGGGGGCGTACTCGGCGCCGCACGGATCGACACCCCCGTCGCCGTCTTCCCCCTGGGGGTCCAGCACGCGAGGCGCTACGCCGCGCCGCGCATCGCGCTCGTCGGCGACGCCGCGCACGGCGTCCACCCGGTCCACGCCCAGGGCTTCAACATGGGGGTCGGCGACGTGGCCGCCCTCGTCGCCCTGCTGCGCGGGCGGCCGGGCGACCCCGGCGCCGCCGACCTGCTGAAGCGCTACGAGCGGGAGCGGTGGCGGGCCAACGCCGGCCGCATCCTCATGACCGACGGCCTCGTCCGCGTCTTCACGGGCGCGCCGCCCTTGCGCCTCGCCGGCCGCGCGGCGCTCGGCCTCGTCGGCGCCGTCCCGCCCTTGAAGCGCCTCGCCATCGCCCACGGGATGCAGCTCGGACGGGGTGCGTCTGGCTAGCGGGCGCGGGTCCCGCTATGGTTCGAACGAACGCGGTTGCGGAGGCCAAACCATGCTCAAGCGAATCCTGGTGGGCGTCACGGGCACCCCCGCCCTGGAGGCGAAAGTCACCTACACGGTCGACCTCGCGTGGCGGCACGGCGCCGCCGTCGAGCTCGTCGACATCGTCGACGTCGACCGCTTGAGCGAGGTGGGATCCGTGCCGATCGGCGCCGGACACTTCTACGACCGGATGGTCAAGCGCCGCGTCCAGGAGAGCCACGAGGCCAGCGACAAGTCGGTGGCGCTCTTCAGGCAGCGCTGCGAGGGCGCCAAGGTCGACGTCACCGTCATCCGCCGCGAGGGCGACCCGATCACCCTCCTCGCCTCCTTGTGGCGCTACGCCGACCTCCTCGTCATCGACGCCCGCGGCTGGTTCGACCACGGCGTTCTTCCCGACCCGGAAGGGGCGCTGGGCCAGCTCGTCGTCAACGGCGTCCGCCCGATCCTCGCCGTGCCCGAGGAGACCACCGAGGGCGTCAGCCGCGTCGTCGTCGCCTACAACGGCACGATGGAGGCGGCCAAGGCGATGAAGCAGTTCGCCCAGCTGGCCCTCTACCCCGAGGCCGAGGTCGAGATCGTGCTCGCGGGCAACGCCAAGACCGAGGAAGACCCCCAGGACCTCCTCGACGACGCCATGCTTTACCTAAAGGCGCACGGCTACCGCTGCACCACCCGCCGCCTCGACGGCGGCGACCGCGCCGGCGTCCTCCTCGATCACTGCAAGGCGGGCGGCGTCGACCTCATCGTCATGGGCGGCAGCATGCACCGCATCCTGCTTTCCAAGCGTTTCGGCCGCATGACGATGGACATGCTGCGGCGGTCGCAGATTCCCCTGTTCATCTCGCATTAGAGACGACGCCCCGCGCCGGCGGACGCGAAGCGTCAGAATATCACCGGCCGCACCACGAGAACGCCGAGGCAAAGCCCCGCCGTCACGACGAGGAGCGGGTTCGTCCCGCCTTGGGCCGCGAGTTCCGCCTCGTGCGCGGCCGGGGCGAGCCTCGCGCGCTCGATCCGGCGGTTGACGCGGGCGAAGTGGCGCAGGTAGAGCGCGTTGCCGAAGCCGCCCTGGAGGGTCATCGCGCCCAGCACCAGAAAGGCCAGGACGGGCGGCGGCGTGCCGCGCCACGCGAGGGGTTCGAGCAGCGACAGAAAGGCGAGGTAGGCAAGCGCCGGCAGGTGCATCCGCCGCCACGCGAGCCACAAGGGGCCGAAGAGGAACGCGGCCCCGTTCCAGCGCCAGCGCCGCCCCCGCCACGCCATGACCCGCCACGCCTCGTCGTAATAGCCGGCGTCGGGGCCGAGGAAGGCGCGGCCGGCGTCGACCGGGCGATCGAGGGTCGGCGAAACCTGGACGGTCAAGGGGCGCACTCCTCGCAAGCCTGGGTGGAGCTTCCTTCTACCGCCTCGAACCCCTCGTCCGGCACCCCTGCGCGCCCTTCCCGGCACGCCGATGCGCCCGGTCGTAAAGGCTACGCGCGCTCGACCCAGACCGACGTGTCGTGGACCGCGGCCCCGCCGTTCGGCGGCGAGGATTCCGCCGAGAGGAGTTGGTTCAGCCCCAGGCCCCGCCGCCAGTGCCGGTTCGGCCAGATGCTCTCGACGACGACGGTGAAGGGGTGCTGCCCCTCCGCCGCCTTGGCCGGAAGCTCGACCGCCCCCCGTTCGTTGCCGATCCGCACCCGTCCCCCGTCGGCGACGCCGAGCCTTGCCAGCGCGTCCGGGTGGAGGAGCGCCGTGGGCTCCCCCTCGCGTTGCCGCGACCCCGCCGTCTCGGTGAAGGTGGTGTTGAGGAACTGCCGGGCCGGGGCGGCGACAAGGCGGTAGGGCCGTTCCGCCGTCGCCTCGTCGGTGACGGCGAGGTGGTCGGGCAAGGGCGCCATCCTGCCGCCGTCCCGGCCGAACGACCGCCAGTCGGGACGGAAGCGGAAGCGCCCCGTCGTCGTCGGAAAGCCGTTCCGGTAGTGCGCCGTGTCCGCGTCCGGCATCACGTCGTGCCCGCCCGAGGCCGCGACCTCCTCGAAGCCGGGCCGTCCCGAACGGCGCAGGAGGTCGTCGGCAAGCTCGCGCTCGCTCATCGAAAAGCCCGGGTGCTCCGCCCCCAGCCGCTTCGCCAGCCCGCAGACGACCTCGTGGTTCGAGCGCGCCTCGGCATAAGGCGGGAACAGCCGCCGCCCGACCTGGACGAAGCTGTGCCCCGACGCCTGATAGACGTCGTCGTGCTCCAGGAACTGCGTCGCCGGCAGCACGATGTCGGCCATCTTCGCCGTCTCGGTCATGAACTGCTCGTGGACGGCGACGAACAGGTCGTCGCGGGCGAACCCCGCCGCCACCTTGCCCAGTTCGGGGGCGACGCACATCGGGTTCGTGCTCTGCACCAGCAGCGCCGTGACGGGCGGCCCGTCGCCCAGGTCGCGGCGGTCGCCCGTGAGGACCGGGCCGATCCGGGACTGGTCCAATTCGCGCACGGCGGGGTCGATCACGTCCTCCCCCTCGATGAGCGTCTTGTCCCAGCGGTAGAAGTCGCCCTGGTTGTAGAGGGCGCCCCCCCCATCGATCTGCCACGCCCCCGTCAGGATCGGCAGGCACGACGCCGCGTGCATCTGCTGCGCCCCGTTGCGCGAGCGGGTGAAGCCGAAGCCGAGCCGCATCCAGGCGGGCTTCGCCTCGCCCCACATCCGGGCGAAGCGGCGGATGAGGCCCGGGTCGAGCCCCGTGATCGGCGCCGCCCACTCGGGCGTCCGCGACCGCAGATGCGCCTCGACGCCTTCGTCCCAGTCGGTGAACCGTGCCAGATAGTCCCCGTCCTCCAGCCCCATTTCCAGGATCGCGCACATGGCGGCGCAGGCGAGCGCCCCGTCGGTGCCGGGGCGGACGGGCAGGTGCAGGTCGGCCGCCTTCGCCGTGCCGCTCAGGTAGGGGTCGACGACGACGAGCGGCGCCCCCCGCTTCCTCGCCCGCGCCGCGTGGGTCATCAGGTTGACGTGGGTCGAGACGGGGTTGCAGCCCCAGACGACGATCAGGTTCGCGTGCGCCCCGGCCTCCTCCGCCGGCACGCCCCACCTCTTGCCGTAGCCCGCCTTCCAGCCGACGTTGGAAAGCTCCACGCAGATCGTGCTCTTGAAGCGCGAGTAGCCCTTGGCGTGGGTGAGCCGGTTGATGCCGTCGCGGTTCACGAGCCCCATCGTGCCCGCGTACCAGTAGGGCCAGACCGCCTCGGCGCCATGCCGCTGCTCGGCCTTGAGAAATGCCTCCGCGACCTCGTCCAGCGCCTCGTTCCAGCCGATCCGGACGAAGTCGCCGTCCCCCTTGGCGCCCCGGCGGCGCAGGGGGTGGGCGAGGCGCTCCGCGTGGTGGAAGCGCTCGGCGTAGCGGGCCACCTTGGCGCAGACCACCCCCGCCGTGTAGGGGTTGCGCCGACCGCCCCGCACCCCGGCCAGCCGCCCGTCCTCGATCTCGACCTCGAGCGCGCAGGTGCTCGGGCAGTCGTGCGGGCAGACGGTGGTTTCGACGCTGCGCATGGAACGGTCTTTCCTGGTCGTGCCGGTTGGCGGGCGAGGTTAGCCCGTCTCCCCCGCGCGGCAAGGGCCAGTTTCGGGCGGGCCATGAGAACCTGCCGCCGCGCGGGTTGCCAGTCCAGGCGTCCTGGCGCATGAACCCCCTCCAACGAACCGGAAACCGCCTCCTTATGCCGCTGCAAAGCCAGATCCTCGCCGTTCTGCGCCGGGCGGGCCTGCTCGACCTCGGCCCGGCCCCGCCCTGCCGCCCGATCGGCGGCGGGGGGAGGGGCCGCCTGTGGCGGGTCGACCTCGACGCCGGCCCCGTGGTCGTCAAGCTCGGGGATCCCGTCCAAAACGGCGCACCCCCCGCGGTCGGGGGCGGCGAGGCCGGCTTTCTCGCCTTGCTCGGCGCGATCCGCCCGGAAGCGGCCCCCCGCCTCCTCCACGTCGACCCGCAGAGCGGCGCCTTCGTCATGGCCGGCCTGCCCGAGGAAGACCATCCGAGCCTGCTGGCGCTCGCCAGGGACCGCCGCCTCGGCGCCCGGCACGGGCAGGCGCTCGGCGACCTCCTCGCCGCCCTGCACCGCGCCGGCTGGGAGCGCCCGGAGCGCATCGGCGCCTTTCGCGCCGACGCCCGCTTCCACGTCCTCAGGATCGAGCCCCTCCTCCTCGTCCCGGCCGAGGCGCACAAGGACGCCGCCGGCCCCTTGAAGCGCATCGCCCGCCGCCTCGCCACGACCCACCGGGGCGTGATCCACGGCGAGGCGGCGCCGGAAAACGTGCTCTTCGGCCCGCGCGGCCCCGTCCTCCTCGACGCCGACGCCGCCCACGGCGGCGACCCCGCCTTCGACGCGGCCTTCCTCCTCGCCGACCTCGCCATCCTCGCCCAGGCGTGGCCGGGCCCGGCCGCCGCCGAGGCGATGCGGGCCTTCGCCCGGGTCTGGCTCGGCCGCGGCCCGGCGCCGGAAGCCCTCGAGGCCCCGGCGGCGGAACTCCTGCCGGCGCTCGTCCTCGGCCGTCTCGCCGGGCGCCTGCCGCTCGCGGCCGTCCCGCCCCGCCTCGCCGAGGGGCTGATCCTGCGCGCCAAGGCCCTCCTCCACGTCCCCCGCCAGGGCCTCCTGCCCACCCTCGGGGCGCTGCGGGGGGAGGGGGCCTGAGCCCTTGCGGCCGTCCCCCCGCAGGCCTATCTTTTCCCGCATGAGCGACACCGACGCCCTCCGGCCGATCCCCTACGAGGTGCCCGACGAGCGCACCTTCTGGAACAAGCTCGGCCGGGTCCTGGCCTCCGTCCCCTTCGCCGACCGGCTCGCCGCCGCCTGGTACTGCGCGGTCGACGCCGATACCCCCACCTACGTGCGCGCCGTCCTGCTCGGCGCCGTCGCCTACTTCATCCTGCCCACCGACGCGATCCCCGACTTCCTCGTCGGCATCGGCTTCACCGACGACGCCACCGTCCTCGCCACCGCCATCGCCGCCGTCAGCGGCCACATCAAGGACAGCCACCGCGAGAAGGCGCGCGCGAAGCTGGCCGCCCTGAAGACGGCCGGGCGCCGGCGGTTGCCGGAGGACGATGGGCCGCTGATCGAGGGGTAGGTTACGCCCCGCGCCAGCGGACGCGAAGCGTAGACCCTTGTTGCCGCTTCCCCCGCCGCCCGCTACCCTTCACCGCAATCGGAGCGGAAAAGGGGAGCGTCATGCGGTACTCGGTAGGTCTGGCCGTTCTTGCCTTCGGCGTTGCGGGCGCCGCCCATGCCGAGACGTGGGACATGCCGATGGCGTATCCCGACAGCAATTTCCACAGCGAGAACGGCAAGGCGTTCGCCGCGTGCGTCGGCAAGGGCACGGGCGGCGACCTTGAGATCACCGTCCACGCCGGGGGCTCGCTCTACAAGGGCGACGAGATCAAGCGCGCGATCCAGACGGGGCAGGTGCCGATCGGCGAGCGGCTCTTGTCCGCGCACCAGAACGAGAACCCCGTCTTCGGCTTCGACAGCGTGCCGTTCCTCGCCACTTCCTACGACGCCTCGGCGACGCTCTACGAGGAGGCGAAGCCCACGCTGGAGAAGATCCTGGCCAACCAGAACCTCGTCCTCCTCTATTCGGTGCCCTGGCCGCCGCAGGGGCTCTACACGAAGAAGGACGTGGAGAGCGCCGCCGACATGAAGGGGGTCAAGTTCCGCTCCTACAACACGACGACGGCGCGGCTCGCCGAACTCATGGGCGCCGTGCCCGTGCAGATCGAGGCGGCCGAGCTGTCGCAGGCGCTCGCCACCGGCGTCGCCGAGAGCTTCATCTCGTCGGGCTCGACCGGCTACGACAGCAAGGTCTGGGAGCAGCTCGACCACTTCTACGACATCCAGGCGTGGCTGCCCCGCAACTACGTCATGGCGAACAAGGGGGCGTGGGAAGGGCTCGACGAGAAGACGCGGAACGCCGTCCTCGCCTGCGCCGACGAGGCGGCGAAGCGGGGCACGGCGCGCTCGCAGGAGCTGAACGACTACTACAAGGAGGAGCTGGCAAAGAACGGCATGACCGTCGCCGCACCCTCCGACCAGCTCACCGCCGACCTCCTCAAGTTCGGCCAGACGCTCACCGAGGAGTGGCTGCGATCGGCCGGCACCGACGGGCAGGCGATCGTCGACGCCTACCAAGCGAAGACGGGCGGCTGAGGCCGTTGCGGCGGGTCCTGGATGGCCTCTACGACCTCGCGGGCGCGCTGGCGGCGGTCTTCCTCGTCGCCCTCCTCGTCGTGGTGTCCTTCCAGGTCCTGCTGCGCTGGCTCGCCGTCCCCTTTCCCGGCGCCACCGCCTACGCCGGCTACTGCATGGCCGCCTCGTCCTTCCTGGCGCTGCCCTACGCGCTCAACGCCGGCGCCCACATCCGCGTCTCGATCCTCCTCGCCCGCCTGACCGGCACGGGCCGGCGCGTCGCCGAACTCTGGTGCCTCCTCGTCGCCTCATCCCTCGCTTGGTACTTCGCGTGGTACGCGATCAAGGCCGTGCGGATCTCCCATCTCATCAACGACGTGAGCCAGGGCCAGGACGCGACGCCCTTGTGGATCCCGCAACTGGCGATGGCGGCGGGCACGGTGCTCCTGGGCATCGCGTTCACCGACCACCTGCTCAGGGTGGCGCTCGGCAAGGAAACCGCCGTGCCCGACGCGGGCGCGGTGGAGTAGGCTCAGGCCGTCGCCGGCACGGGGAAGGCCAGCATCCGCAGCAGGTTGACGAGGAAGGCGAGCGCGCCGCCGAACCAGAGCAGCGAGGCGGCGATGGCGAGCGCCGGCTGCTCCTGGGTGATGGCGAGGTAGATCCCCAAGGGGAAGAGCACCGCCGTCGGCGCCGCGAGGCCGAAATGGACGAGCGCCAGCCGGCTCCGGACGAGGTCCGGGTAGACCCGGTAGACGAGCCCGAACAAGGCGAGCGAGGCCCAGCCCAGCAGGTTGACGTGGGCGTGGACCGGCACGAGTTCGAAATCGTGGGCGATCCCCATCCCGATGCCGAGGCCCGTGCCGCCGATCAGGCACGTCGCCGCCAGCACGAGAAACCAAGCGTCGATCCGGCCGCCGCCGTTCGAAGGAGCGCGCATTTCCGTTTCCCCGTTTCTTCGCCGCCGCGATCCCGGCGGCGAGCGGCTTCTAGCGGGGCGTTCGGCCGGAGGCAGTGGCGAAAGTCACAAAACGCATCGTCGCCCGCGCCGCCCGTTCTGGACGCTGCGGGGCGCTTGGTATAGGATTATATGCTTTGCCTTCACGTGGCCCGAAGACGGAGCGCGTGCGGGTGGCGAACTTGCCAAACGAACCCGAGGGCAGGATCGAGAGGCTACGGAATGCGGCACGAACGAACCCAAGGACGCGAGCCGGATGGCCTCGGACGGCTCCGGGGAATCGGCACGAACGAACCCAAGAACATTGGTCAGACGGCCTTCGGGCGAAGCTTAGGGGAATGGCACGAACGAACCCGAGCGGCGAAACGCCTAGCCGTTCTGCATCCACTTGCGCGCGGCGTCGCTGAGGGCACCCGAGCGCGAGAGGCCGCGCACCGAGGCGACGCGGTCGAGCCGCGCCAGCAGGCCTTCTTCCATCGTGATGTTGACCCGCATCACCGTGCCGCCGATCTCGATCGGTACGAGGATGCGGACGGCATCCTTGAGATCGTCCTGGTCAAGCCAATCCGGCAGTGGCGCATTGATGGGCGATGGTTCCGGCAACGCTTCCCCATCCTCGATCATGCCCTCGACGTGCAGGCACAGGGCCTCGATCGCGTTCGCCTGCGTCTCCTCGATCGTGTCGCCGACGCTGACGCAGCCGGGAAAATCGGGGAATACGACGCCGTAGCCGCCGCCTTCGCTCGGCCCTATCACCGCCATGTAGTAGCGTACATCCATCATGCTTCTCCCAACGTCCACCGGCGGAGCGGAAGGCCGCTCTGGCGCTCGATAGACTTCAACGTCTTGATGTCGAGGTCTTTCTTTGGATCAGGGACGGTAACACGGCCGGGCCGGTCAGGATGCTTGAACTGCCGATGGCTTCCCTTGCCCTTGACTTGGCGCTACCCCGCACGTTCGAGCATCGCGATCACCTCACGGCTGCTGATCGTCATCCTGCTTCCCCTGATATATGCATATGCTATACACACTTCAACGGGAGGGTGTCAAGGCACTATGCGCATCTAATACACATAAAAAGTGCTGTAGGCAGGCCCTCTAACCCTCCACCGGCGGCGTCGGCAGCACCGTCAGTTCGTGCAGGTCGACGTGCGGCGGCTGCTGAAGCGCGAAGACGACGCTCCGCGCCACGTCCTCGGGCTTCAGCGCGTCCGGCTTCGCCTCGTCGAAGAAGGGCGTATCCACCATGCCGGGCTCGATGAGCGTGACCCGCACCCCGCTGCCGCGCAGCTCTTCGCGCAGGTTGTAGCCGATCGCCGTCACCGCCCACTTCGAGGCGCCGTACATCGACCCCGCGATCGTCCGCCGTCCGGCGACCGACCCCGTGAGGACGACGTGCCCCCGCCGCTCCCGGATCGCCGGCAGCGCCGCCTGCAAGGTGTGCGCGACGCCCAGCACGTTGACCAGGAGGAGCTTCTTCCAGCTCTCCGGGTCGGCGCCCGAGAACCCGCCGGGGCCGCCGCCCGTGCCGGCGTTGGCGAAGACGGCGTCCAGCCCGCCGAAGCGTTCCGTCGCCGCCGCCACCGCCCGCCTCGCGTCGGCGGCGTCGGTCACGTCGCAGCCGACGGCGAGCGCCCGATCCTCGCCGAGTTCGGCGGCCAGATCCTCCAGCTTCTCCCTGCGCCTCGCGGCGAGCGCCACCCTGAAGCCCGCCTCCGCCGCCAGCCGCGCCGTCGCGGCGCCGATGCCGCTGGAAGCGCCCGTGATGAAGAGCACCCTGTCCGTCATGATCGTCTCCCCCGCTGGACCCTCGTTGCGGCACAGGTCGTCCGCGAGCGGCCCGTGTCCAGTGCCGGGGCTGTACGAACCGCCCTCAAGGCTCCATTTATGGTCGCGGGCGCCGCGCCCGCATTCTTCAAGGACAGCCATGTACCGCCAGTTCGAGCGCCTCCTCGACCCGCTCGCCCCCGCCCCCGTCGAGCAGCCGCCCGCCGCTACCGGCGGCTTCTTCCGCTACTTCCTCGACCCCCTGCGCGGCCTCGTCCTGGCGACGCTCGCGGCGTCCGGGGTCGCCGCGATCTCCGAACTGCTGCTCTACGCCTTCCTCGGCGTCATCGTCGACTGGATGGCCGACACGCCGCGCGGCGCGTTCCTGTCCGAGCACGGCTGGGCGCTGTTCGGCATGTTCGTGATCACCATCCTGATCCGCCCGCTCGCCACCTTCGGCGCGCGCGGCCTCGTCACGCTGACGCTGACGCCCGGCCTCACCAACTTGGTGCGCTGGCGCTCGCACCGCTACGTGCTGCGCCAGTCCCTTGGCTTCTTCCAGAACGACTTCGCGGGCCGCGTGGCGCAGAAGGTGATGCAGTCGGGGCAGGCGTTGCGTGAAGCCGTGCTCAACGTCATCGACGGCGTCTGGTTCATGGTGATCTACCTCGTCGGCACCATCGCCATTTTCCTCACGCTCGACACGTGGCTGATCCTGCCGATGCTCGTCTGGATCGCCGCCTACGGGGTCGTCGTCTGGCGGATGGTCCCCCCCGTCCGCGACCGCTCGCGCGCCGTGTCCGAGGCCAACTCCGCGCTCTCGGGCCGCATCGTCGACGGCTACACGAACATCCACGTCGTCAAGCTCTTCGCCCACGCCGAGCGCGAGGACCTGTTCGGGCGCGAGGGGATGCAGCGCCATTTGGACGCCTTCCGCCGCCTGATGCGCAGCATCTTCACCATGACGGTGACGCTCACCGCCCTCAACGCCCTCCTCATCTTCGCCATGGCGGCGCTCTCGATCGGCCTTTGGCTGCAAGGGTCGGTGAGCGTCGGCAGCATCGCCATCGCCAACGGCCTCGTCGTCCGCCTCACCCAGATGTCGGGCTGGATCCTGCGCACCGTGACCTCCCTGTTCGAGAGCTGGGGCACGGTCGAGAACGCGGTCGAGACCATCGCCCGGCCCAACGCCGTCGCCGACCGCCCGGACGCCCAGGACCTCGAGGTGCCCAAGGGCGAGGTCCGCTTCGAGCGGGTGAGCTTCGGCTACGGCCGCGACGTGGCCGTCGTCGACGACCTCACCCTGCGCGTCCGCCCCGGCGAGAAGGTCGGGCTCGTCGGCCGCTCCGGCGCCGGCAAGTCGACCCTCGTCAACCTGCTCCTGCGCTTTTACGACCTGGAAAGCGGGCGGATCCTCATCGACGGCCGGGACGTCGCCTCCGTCACCCAGGAGTCCCTGCGCGCCCGGATCGGCGTCGTCACCCAGGAGCCTTCGCTCCTCCACCGCTCGATCCGGGACAACATCGCCTACGGCCGCCCCGACGCCACCGAGGCCCAGCTCCGCCGCGCGGCCGACCTCGCCGCCGCCCTCGACTTCATCCCGAGCCTGCGCGACCCGCAAGGCCTGGGGGGCTTCGACGCCCACGTCGGCGAGCGCGGCGTCAAGCTGTCGGGCGGGCAGCGCCAGCGGATCGCCATCGCCCGCGTCATCCTGAAGGACGCGCCGATCCTCATCCTCGACGAGGCGACCTCGGCCCTCGACAGCGAGGTCGAGGCGGCGATCCAAGAGCAGCTCCGCCACCTGATGGCCGGCAAAACGGTGCTCGCCATCGCCCACCGCCTCTCGACCATCGCCACCCTCGACCGGCTCGTCGTCATGGACGAGGGGCGGATCGTCGAGGAGGGGAGCCACAGGGACCTCGTCCGCAAGGGCGGGCTCTACGCCCGCCTCTGGGAGCGGCAGAGCGGCGGTTTTCTGGACGCCGTCGATGCCTGACCGAAAGGGTCGGGGCGACGAAAAAGGCCCCGGCGGCATCGCTGCCGCCGGGGCCCGCTCATCGGCGAAAGGTCCGGTCCTTCCCACGCAGGTCCGATACGTCGGTACCGGGCTCAGGCCGTGAGCATCTGCATCTCGTCGACGCCGGCCTGCACCCGCTTCGTGACGAGGTCGGCGATGGCCCGCTGGGCGTGCAGCCCGAGGCCCGCCTGCTCCTTCGACACGAGCACGGCGCGCTCGGCCGCCGCCTTGGCCTCGCTCGCGTACATGCCGGGCTCGGCCTTCGTCGTCAGGAGCCGCTCGGCGTGCCGCAGGTTCTCCTCGAACAGGGCGTAGCCCAGCCGCGCCATCGCCTGGGTCGTGTCGAAGAGCACGCCTTGCGCCTGGAGAAGGGTGTTGAAGTTGGCCTTGTGCAGGGCAACGAGGACGTTGACGTCGAAGGGCTTTCGCATGGAGCGGCCTCCTGGCGGCTTGGCGCTTCCGTCGTGACGGCCGACGGATTTCCTACAAGAGCGCAAGGTCCCGCCGCTTTATCGGGGCATCGGGACCTCGGCGCCGGGCGTCGGGCCGGCGGACCGGCCGCGGGCGCCGTGTCAGGCGGCGACCGTCTTCGCGTTCTCGAGGGTCTTCTGGACGCGCTTGGTCACGATCTCGGCGACCTGCTGCTGCGCCTTGAAGCCGAGGTCGGTCTGCTCCTTGCCGACCGCCATCGCCCGCTCGGTGACGGCCTTCACCTCGGCGAAGAAGTCCTCGGGCTTGTTCTTGGCGGCGTCGCCCTTGGCGAGGGTCTGCATGTGCTTGAGGCTCTGCTCGTACCAGCCAAGCTGGAGCTTGGCGATCGCCTGGGTGGCGCCCATGAGGACGTTGCGCGCCTCGACGAGCGCGTCGATGTTGGCCTTCTGCATGGCCACGAGCGCGTCGAGGTTGATCTTCGGGGTGTCGAGCTTCTGGGCGTTCATCGCGGTCTCCTCGGGGTCTGATCCATCAGCAGTGGTCTTTGCTGCGCTGCACAAAACATAGGCGAGGGCCGGGGAGAATGCAAGGTCTTTTGCTGCATTGCACAAAATTTTTGGCGACGCACATGCCAAGCAAACGGAAGGGAAGGCGTGGACCGACCACCCCCCCCCGCGCCCCGGACTTGATCCGGGGCGCGGGGGGGGATCGTACTTGCAAGAGGGCCGGGCCTAGATGTGGATCGGCTTGAAGTACGCCGCGAGCGCCGCCTCCTTGACGGCCTCCTCCAGCGTCGGATGCGCGTGGCAGGTGCGGGCGATGTCCTCGGCCGAGGCGCCGTACTCCATCGCCAGCGCCACCTCCGCGATCAGCACCCCGGCCTCGGGGCCGATGATGTGCGCCCCCAGCACCCGGTCGGTCTTCGCGTCGCAGAGCAGCTTCACGAAGCCGTCGCTGTCGCCCGTCGAGCGGGCGCGGGAGTTGGCGCTGAAGGGGAACTTGCCGACCTTGTAGCCGACCCCCGCCTCCTTCAACTGCTCCTCGGTCTTGCCGATCGCCGCCACCTCGGGCGCCGTGTAGACGACCCCCGGGATGATGTCGTAGTCGAGGTGCGGCTTCTGCCCCGCGAGGTACTCGGCGAGGTTCGACCCTTCCTCCTCGGCCTTGTGCGCCAGCATCGGCCCGCGGATCACGTCGCCGATGGCGTAGACCCCCTCGACGCTGGTGGCAAAACGCTCGTCCACCTCGACCCGGCCGCGCTCGTCGAGCTTCACGCCCGCGTTCTCCAGCCCGAGCCCTTGGGTATAGGCCCGGCGGCCGATGGCGAGCAGCACGACGTCGGCCTCGATCGTCCCGGCATCGCCGCCCTTCGCCGGCTCGACGCCCACCTTCAGCCGCTCCCCCGAAGCGTCGACGCCCGTGACCTTGGTGCCGAGCCGGAACGTCATGCCCTGCTTTTGCAGGATGCGCTGGAACTGCTTCGAGACTTCGAGGTCCATCCCCGGCGTGATGCGCTCCAGGAACTCGACCACCGTGACCTTGGCGCCGAGCCGCAGCCACACCGTGCCCATCTCGAGCCCGATGTAGCCGCCGCCGATGACGACGAGGTGTTCCGGCACCTTCTCCAGGTCGAGGATGCCGGTGGAACTGACGACCCGCTTCTCGTCCACCTCGACGCCCTTCAAGGGCATGCTCTCCGAGCCCGTGGCGATGACGATGGCCTTCGCCTTCAGCGTCCGGCTCCCGCCCGCCGTGAGCGCCGCCTCGACCTCGCCCTTGCCCTTGATCGTGCCGGTCCCCTCGACGTACTCGACCTTGTTCTTCTTGAAGAGGAACTTGATCCCGTCGGTCAGGCTCTTGACGACGCCGTCCTTGCGCGCCCGCATCTTCGCCACGTCGACCGTGACCCCGCCCGCGTTCAGCCCGTGCTCGGCGAACTTGTGCGCCGCCGTCTCGTAGAGGTGCGAGGAGTGGAGGAGCGCCTTGGACGGGATGCAGCCGACGTTCAGGCAGGTGCCGCCCAGCGTCTCGCGCGCCTCGACGCAGGCGGTCTTCAGGCCCAGCTGCGCGCAGCGGATCGCGCAGACATAGCCGCCGGGGCCGGCGCCGATGATGATCACGTCGTAACTTGCCATGGGTCAGATCCTCTGTTTGGCCCGGGAAGGGGGGCGCTGCCCCCCGCCGCCCTGCGGGCGACTCCCCCCGGAGATATTTGGAAAGAGAAGAAGCATCAGGTCAGGGCCGCCAGCAACATCAGCACGCTCGCGCCCAGGCCCAGGCTCCAGATCAGCGACCGCCAGGGGGTCAGCGCGAACAGATAGGCCGGAACGTAGGCGAGGCGGGCGGCGAGGTAAACCCAGGCGCAGGCGGCGGTGAAGGCGGTGGACTGGTTGCCGAGGCTGACCACGACAACCGCCAGGGTGAACAGGATCAGCCCCTCGAAGTGGTTGTTCAGCGCCCGCTGGGCGCGGCCCGCCAGGCCGGTCAGCTGGCGCGGCTCGTCGCGGGGGCCAAGCGCATAGCGCGGGCCGACCTCGCGGTTGGCGAGCACCGAGTAGAGCAGGAACTGGAGGAATTGCAGCAGCCCGGCGAGGGCGAGGGCGGTCAGTTCGGGGGTCATGCGGGTCTTTCCTTTCGAAACGCCCACCAGGCGAAGGCGGCAAAGCAGGCGGCGAAAAGCGTCAGGATCTCGCGCACGCCGACCAGGGCCAGCGGCGAGGCCGGGGTACCGATCGGCAACAGCCAGAGCCGCAGCGCCAGCGCCAGCGTCAACGCGGCGAGGGCCGCCGCCGGGACGCCCGCGCGATGGCCGCCGCGCAGGGTGTCCAGCGCGATGGCGGTCGCAAGCCAGAGGCAGGCAAGCGCGAGACAGAAGGGCCAGATCCAGGATTCCGGCACCGTGAGGATCCCCGGCATCAGCGGCAGGTTGATCGCCGCCGCCCAGACGATCCAGCCCGACAGCAAGAGAATCAGCGCCCGCGCCATCAGGCTGTCGTCAGGAACCGGGCGACGCCGGGACGACCCAGCGCCGCGGAGGTGTCCAGCCAGGCCTGCGCACGGTCGCGGTTGGCCACCTCGAACAGGCATGTGACGGCGCCGACGTCATCCGCGCCGCGCCACATCTGGAGCAGGGTCAGCCCTGCATTGGCGCGGTTTTCGGCATCCGCGTCGAAGGCGGCATTCCAGGCGGCGTCGGTGGCGGGGAAGTCCATCAGGAGTTGCATGGGATTGGCCTCACAAGTTGACGCGCTTGCGGACAGGCAGCGACGGCAGCACGACGTTCAGTGCCGCCAGCCGCCGTTCCCGGCCGCCGGCCGCCGCGCATCGGGCGCGGGACGCCACCGGAGTCACGCCCGGCGGCGGCGCGAAGTGACCCACTTGCAGGATCACGGCAAACCAGCGCATCCCCTTCCTCCTGCGTAGGGCGGGGTTCACCCCGCCGCCCTGTCGCCATCCGTCGGATGGCCGCCGCCCCTCAAAGATCCATCAGCAACCGCCGCGGATCCTCCAGCGCCTCTTTCACCCGCACCAGGAATGTCACCGCGCCCTTGCCGTCGACGATGCGGTGNNGGGATGCAGCCGACGTTGAGGCAGGTGCCGCCGAGCGAACCCCGGTTCTCGACGCAGGCGACCCGCATCCCGAGTTGCGCCGCCTTGATCGCGCAGACGTAGCCGCCGGGGCCGCCCCCGATGATGACGACGTCGAAGCTGTCCTCGCTCACGCTTCTTCCCTTCGGGCCTTGTGGTTTCGCTGCCGCCCCGAACCTAGCGCCCCGCCGCCCCACCGTCACCCCCGGCCCGGCGAGGCATAGCCGCGCGGCGGTGCGCCGGCCCCTCCATCGTGCTTGACAAGTTGCACGAGCGGATGCTCTAGCTGGGGCATGGGTACAACCAAGCCGAAAGGAGGTGATCCGATGTCGAGTGGGTTGACGGGTCTGTCGATGCGGTCCGGGCTTCTCTCGCCGGCGGCGGAGCAGCCTTCGCGTCTGTCCTGAGTAGCCGTGCGGCCGGGCCTTGGCCCGGCCCAGGCCGTATCGACAGCCGTTTCCACGGGAAGGGCCGCCCTGAGAAGGGTGGCCCTTCTCTTTTCGTGCACGGGCGGTTGACGGATGGAACCCACGAACGACAGACGCGCCTACGGCGCGACATTCCTGCGGGTTCGCGGGGCGGCAGGAGGGAAGGGCATGATCCGGCGGGCGGCTGCGATTGGATGGATGATGGGGGCGCTCTGGGCCGGGACGGCCTTGGCCGACGGGTTGAGCGACACCTACGACGCGGGCTTTCGCCTGTTCCGCGAGGAACGCTACGAGGAGGCGCTGCCCTACTTCGAGGAGGCCCTGGCGCTGGCCGAGGCGCGCTTCGGCCCGAGCGACCCCGGGCTCTCGGTCGAGCTCAACAACCTTGCCGAGGTGCTGCGCCACCTCGGCCGCTACGACGAGGCCGAGCCCTACTACAAGCGGGCGCTCGCCCTCGACGAATCGTCGAAGGGCAAGGACGAGCCCGGCCTTGCCACGAGCCTGAACAATCTGGCCCTCCTCTACCGCGGCCAGGGACGCTACGACGAGGCGGAGGACCTCTACAAGCGCTCCCTCGACCTCCTCGAGCGCTCGCTCGGCCCCCGCGATCCGAAGGTCGCAAAGACCCTCAACAACCTCGCCGTGCTCTACCAGGCGAAGGGCGAGCCCAAGGCGGCCATGCCGCTCATCGAGCGCGCCGCCGCCGTCGCCGGCGAGGCGCTGGGGCCGAACAACCCCACGACCGAGACGCTCAAGCGCAACCGGGAGACCCTGGCCCGCCTGATCGCTACGAAGTCGCCGGCACCCGCCGCACCCCCTCGGACCTCGATCGTGGCCGCGATGCTGCCGGCGGGGGATGCGAAGGCCCGTGCCCCCGAGCCTGCCGCTTCGGGTCATGCTCCCGCGCCCGTCCGACAGGCCGCCGTTTCGTCGGGTGCCCCATCGAGCGCCCCATCGAGTGCCCAAGACGACGGCCTCGGCCCCTACGCCCTCCACTTGGCTTCGGTCCGCACCGCCGCCGACACGGAAGGGGAGTGGCGCCGCCTCGCAAAGCTCCACGGCCTGCGGCCCGATCTGGTCGCCCGCCCGCCCGAGCGGGTCGAGATCGCGGGCAAGGGGGTCTTCTACCGCGTCCTGCGCGGCGCTTATGCGACCAAGGCCGAGGCCGAGGGCGCCTGCGCCGTCGTCGAGGCGAAGGGCGCCTATTGCACGGTCCGCAAGCTGCGCTGACCCGCTTGCGGCGGCGGGCCGGCTTCGGCATGGAGGAGCCGGTCTTCATCCCGGCACGAGGCACCATGCAGCCAGCGTCGCGCAACGTCCTCCTCATCGGCAACTACCGGCCGACCCTCTCCGCCGTCCGCTCGCTCGGCCGCGCCGGGCACCGCCTCGTCATGGGCTGCGAGCGGATCGGCGCCTTCGCCGAGCGCTCGCGCCACGTGGCGGAGCGCTGGGACCACCCGGAGCTGACCGACCCGGACGAGTTCGGCCCCGCCCTCCTCGCCTTCCTCGAATCCCGCCCCGACATCGACGCCCTGTTCCCGGTGAGCGGGCTCGCCATCATGCGGGTGTGCGAGGTCTTCGAGCGCCTTCCCCCCCGCCTCGCCGTCGCCATGCCGCACCCCCGCCTCGTCGAGCTTTGCGACCACAAGACGAAGCTCCTCGACGTGGCCGAGTCGCTCGGCATCCCCTATCCCCCCTACGCCCTCGTCGACGACATGCCGGCGCTCAAGGCCGCCGCCGTCCGGCTCGGCACCCCCCTCGTCGTCAAGGCCGCCTTCGCCGAGCGCCGCCTCGGGGGCGAGAAGGCGCTCATCCTGCGCGACGAGGCGGCGTTCGCGCGGGCGCTTCCCGACTGGCCCGGCATCGGCACCCTCCTCGTCCAGCGCTACGCCGAAGGGCCGCGCCACAACCTCCACTTCGTCGCCAAGGACGGGCGGCTCCTGCGCTGCCTCGATTCGATCAGCCTGCGCACCCAGCGCCCGAACGGCTCCGGCCTCACCGTCGAGAGCGTCTGCGTCCGCACGCCGCCGCATTTGCGCGCGTGGTGCGCCCGGATGATCGGGCGGATGGGCTATACGGGCATCGGCTGCCTGCAGTTCCTCGTCGATCCCAAGGACGGCGCCGCCGCCTTTCTGGAGATCAACCCCCGCATGGCCGCCGGCTACGGCATCGCCCAGCACGGCGGCCTCGACATGCCCAGGCTCGCCCTCGACCTCGCCACGGGCGTGCCCGTGGCGGAGCGGCCCGACGACGAGGACGGCTACCGCATCGGCGACCGCTACGCCTGGACCGAGGGCGACATCGCCGGCCTCAAGCTCGCCCTGAAGCGGGGCGAGGTCGGCCCCTTCGCCGCCCTCGCCTGGGCCGGACGCATCCTCAAGAGCGCCTTCCGCGCCGACGCCCACGCGAGCTGGCGCCGGGACGACCCGAGGCCCACGCTCGCCATCCTCGCCCGCAGCCTCGGCCTCGCCGGCAGAACCCCGCCGGCCGCCGAATAGGCCATCGAGCCCGCCTGCCGCCCTCCCCACCGAACCCGCGGGCGCGTTCGATGCCGTCCGCCGTCGAGCCGCTAGGCTTCCGCTACCCTCCACCGTGAGGACGCCCTCAAGAACGTCGATTCCGACCGTGGGGACGGGTCACGCGTCGAAGTTCCCGCCCGGGTAGACGCCGGGCCCGCCGGCGGTTCAAGCCAGGCCCTCTTGAGGCTCAAGATCCCCCGACAAGCCGGTCCGCTCTGG
>JAGRGG010000193.1 GCA_020445645.1 Geminicoccaceae bacterium
CCCGCGCGGCCGCCGAGGCGGCCGGGTCACACGAGCGGCTGACGTGGTGGATGGTCGAGGCGGCGGTCCGCCAGCTCGCCGCCTGGGCCGAGGCCGGGATGCCCCGCCTCCACCTCGCGCTCCCCCTCGCGGCACGGCAGGGGCTCGCCTGGAGGACGCTCGCCGACCACGCCGCGGCGGCGCTCGACCGGGCCGGGGTCGACCGCCACCGCATCGAGTTCGAGATCGACGAGGCCCGGCTGCAAGAGGAGATGGACGGGGGCGGCAAGGGGCTGGCCGAACTGCGGGAAGCGGGGCTGCGGATCGCGCTCGTCGGCTTCGGCGAGGGTCCGGCCTCGCTCAAGCTCCTGCGCGACGCGCCCCTCGACACGGTGCGGCTGTCGCCTTCGCTCGTCGAGGGCGTGCCGCACGAGCGCCACCGCACCGTGTTCCTCGAAACCGTCGTCCACCTCGTCCGCATGAGCCAGATGCGCCTCGTCGTCGAGGGGGTCGAGGGGCCGCAGCAGCTCAAGCACCTGAAGCGCGCCGGCTGCCACGCCGTCCAGGGCGCCGTCGGCGAGGCGCCGCTCGACGCCGGGGAGTGCGCCCACTGGCTGCGGCAGGCCATCCGCCGCCGCGCCTGACGCCGCCCTTTCCTTCGCGTCCGCCCGGCCTTCGCGTTTACTTGGGTGCCGGCGCTTGTTACAACCCCGCCGCCCGCCCCCCGCACAGGTCACGCCACCGATGAAACTGCTCGCCGGCAACAGCAACCGCCCGCTGGCGGAGGCCATCGCCGCCTATCTCCGCGTCGAGCTGACCCGCGCCAAGGTCCAGCGCTTCAACGACATGGAAGTGTTCGTCGAGATCCACGAGAACGTGCGCGGCGAGGACGTGTTCATCATCCAGAGCACCTCCTACCCCGCCAACGACAACCTCATGGAACTCCTGGTCTGCACCGACGCCCTCAGGCGCGCGTCGGCCAAGCGCATCACCGCCGTCGTGCCCTACTTCGGCTACGCCCGCCAGGACCGCAAGCCGGGGCCGCGCACGCCGATCTCGGCGAAGCTCGTCGCCAACCTCGTCACCGAGGCCGGCGCGCACCGCGTGCTCACGATGGAGCTGCACGCGGGGCAGATCCAGGGCTTCTTCGACATCCCCGTCGACAACCTGTTCTCCACGCCGCTCATGGTCCCGGACATCAAGGCGAACCTCGGCACCGACGACCTGACGATCGTCTCGCCCGACGTGGGCGGCGTGCAGCGCGCGCGCGGCTTTGCCAAGCGTCTCGACGTGGGGCTTGCCATCATCGACAAGCGCCGCGAGCGGGCGGGCCACTCCGAGGTCATGAACGTCATCGGCGAGGTCGAGGGCAGGCGCTGCATCCTCGTCGACGACATCGTCGACAGCGGCGGCACCCTTTGCAACGCCGCCGACGCCCTGCTCGAAGCCGGCGCCACCGCCGTCCAGGCCTACGTCACCCACGGCGTCCTCTCGGCCGGCGCCGTGTCGCGCATCGCGGCCTCCAGCCTGGAGCGCCTCGTCATCACCGACAGCATCCGCCCAACCGAAGGCGTGCGCGTCGCCGACAAGGTCCGCGTCCTCTCGATCGCGCCGCTCATCGGCGAGGCGATTGCCAGGATCGCCAGCGAGGCGTCGGTGTCGAGCCTGTTCGACTAGGGCCGAACACGCTTCGCGTCCGCTGGCGCGGGGCCAGTCTCCAACAGACAGAAGAAAAGAGAAAAAAGGTTCCGCGCCAGCGGACGCGAAGCGTAACCTTCTACTCGTCGAAGTGATACACGACCTCGTCGAAGCTGTCGGTCGGGAACACGAACAGGACGTGCAGGGGCGCCTCGCCCGTGTTGACGGAGCGGTGGCGGGCGTTGGGGGGGATGAAGAGCGACACGCCGGCCTCGAGCACGTGCGGGGTGCCGTCGAGGTCGCAACGTCCCCGGCCGTCCAGGACGTGGTAGATCTCGGCGGGCGCGTGGTGGTGGAGGGGCAGGACGCCGCCGGGGGCCAGCTCGGCGAGGCCCATGCTCATGAGGCCCGTGGGCGTGCGCGGGCTGGAGACGAGGAGCTTCCAGCGCACGGCGCTGCGCGCGGCGAGATCCGGGTCCTCCCAGGTCTCCCAGGGCAGGTGCGCGACCTGGGTGGCGATGCCCTTCATGACGGTCTCCCTTCGCTCGCGGCGGCCGGCTCGCCCGGCACGTCGACCTCTTCCCCTAGGGCTTCCTTGACCCAGAGCTTCTTGGCAAGGACGAAGGCGGCGACGGCGAGCGGCTCGCTCAGGATCACGCCGAGGAGGCCGAACAGGAGGCCGAAGGCGACGACGGCAAACAGGGTGAAGGCGGGCGGCAGGGAGACGGCGAAGTTCTCGGCGAGCGGCAGGACGATCTGGCCCTCGACCTGCTGGACCAGGACGAAGACGAGCGCCGTCCACAGGACGAGGGTCCAGCCGTCGTTGAGGGCAAGGAGGAGGGCCGGGACGGCGCCGGCGATGGCGCCGAGCATCGGCACGAACGAGGCGACCCCGGCGAACAGGCCGAGCCCGAGCGGCGCCGGCAGGCCGATGAGCCACGTGCCGAGCCCGACGAGGGTGCCGATCGTCAGCATCGAGATCGCCTTGGCCATCAGCCAGAGGCGCAGGGCCCCGCCGGCGGCGTCGAGCGCTTCCCGACCCCTCTGCCGCGCCGCCCCGCCCGGCACCAGCTTGAGGAGCCCGTCCCCGTAGAGGCCGGGCTGGACGGCGAAGTAGAGGCCGCCGAAGACGACGAGGAACAGGTCGAGCAGGCCGCCGGCGAAGGACCGCATCGCATCGACGATGCCCACGACGACCCCGCCGACCGAAGGAAGCGAGTCCTCCACCCCCTGCCGGTCCAGCGCCCGCTCCAGGGCCGTGCCCTCCAGGCGCCCTTGCAGGTTCCGCCAGCCCTCCGACACGCTGCCCACGAACTGGCCGAGCTGGTGTTGGATCTTGGTGCCGAAGAAGAAGAAGACGAGCCCGATGAGGACGAGAAGGAGGACGGCGCCCAGGAGGACCGACCAGCTTCGCGGCCCCGGCACGACCCGGTGCAGGGGGTCGGCGAGGACGGAGAAGATGGTGGCGACGACGATGCCGCCGAAGACGAGGAGGAGAAGCTCGCGCAGGCTCCAGAGGAGGAGGAAGACTGCCCCGACGGCGAAGACGATGAGCGCGCGCAGGGCGAAGCCGCCGGGGCTCCATGGGTTCGCCGTCGCCGTCCGCACGTTCTGTTTCCCTTCGCAGCCCAGGGAGAAAGAGCGTTCGGGGGTGAAGGTTGCGGTTCGATGGGCCGATTGCGCTCTGCGTCGCGGGTCGAAGGCCCCACCTTTACCAAAAGCAGGAAGCAACGAGAAAACTGCGCACGCGAAGCGTTTCTTGCCCTTCCCCTCCCCTTCGCCTAGAACGCCGCCCTCCATAGCCTGTCCGGGGCGCGGGATGGTCCTGCCGTGCCGGAGGGGAGCAAGGAAGCAACGATCATGGCCGAACACGTCAAGCTCGCCGCCTTCGCCCGCGAGCGCACCGGCACGGGCGGCGCCCGCGCCGTCCGCCGCGAGGGCCGCGTCCCCGCCATCGTCTACGGCGGCGGCGAGGCGCCCCTGAAGCTCGCCCTCGTCGCCCGCGAGGTGCGCCGCGAGCTGACGATGAACCCGCACTTCTTCAACGCGATCTGCGAGATCGAGCTGGACGGCAAGGTGCTGGAGGCGCTGCCGCGCGAGGCGCAGCTCCACCCCGTCAGCGACGAGGCGCTCCACCTCGACTTCATCCGGGTCGGCAAGGACACGGTGGTGACGGTGGAGGTGCCGGTCCACTTCCTGGGCGAGGAGAAGAGCAAGGGCCTGCGCCGGGGCGGCGTGCTCAACGTGGTGCGCCACGAGATCGAGGTGAGCTGCCCCGCCGACTCGATCCCGGCCTACTTCGAGATCGACCTTTCGGGCTACGACATCGGCGACTCGATCCACATCTCGGCCGTGAAGCTGCCGGAAGGGGTGAAGCCGACGATCACCGACCGCGACTTCACCATCGTGACGATCGCGGCCCCCACGCTGGCCCCGACCGACGAGGGCGAGGAGACGACGGCGACGCCCGCGGCCGGGACGGCCGAGGAGTAGGCCCTCTCGAAGGATCGGAGGGCGGCTTGAGGCTCCTCGTCGGGCTCGGCAATCCGGGGGTCAAGTACGCCCGGCACCGGCACAATGTCGGCTTCATGGCGCTCGACGCCATCAAGGCGCGCCACCGCCTGCCGCCGTTCCGCCAGAAGTACCGGGGCGAATTCGTCGAGGGCCTGCTCGGTGGGGAGCGCGTCCTCCTCCTCAAGCCGCTCACCTTCATGAACGAGTCGGGGCGCGCGGTGGCCGAGGCGGCACGCTTCCACAAGATCCCCTTGGAGGACGTCCTGGTCTTCCACGACGAACTCGACCTCGCCCCCGGCAAGGTCCGGGTAAAGCGGGGCGGCGGGGTCGCGGGGCATAACGGGCTGCGCTCGATCGACGCTTGCCTGGGCTCCAGGGACTTCGGCCGGGTGCGGCTCGGCATCGGCCATCCGGGTCACAAGGACCGGGTGACGCCGCACGTGCTCGGCGACTTCGCCAAGGCCGACCGCGACTGGCTCGACCCTCTGCTCGACGCCGTCGCCGAGGCGGCGCCGCGCCTCGTGCAGGGCGACGAGGCGGGCTTCATGAACCTCGTGGCCCTGCGCACGGCGCCGCCGAAGCCGGAGCGCCCGAAGCGGGGCGAGATGCCGGCTGCCTCCGACTGATAGACTGCCGGGGGGGCAACCTGCCGGGAGGAAAGCCGTGCAAGGTCCTTCGATGCGCGCTGGCCGCTCGCCGCCGTAGCAGCCCTCCCGTTCGCGCTGATGCTCGCCGACGAGTTCGCGGGCGGCGACGAGCCCTTCACCCTCTGAGCCTGCTCGCCGAGATGCTGGACATGGGCCTGCTGATCGGCTGCACGGTGGCCTCGGCCCTCCTGACCCTGCGCACCGGGCAGCAGGCCAAAGAGGGTCGCGTGCTCCGCAAGGAGATGCAAAGCGTCCGGATGGAGAGCGGCCGCTGGCGCAAGGAGATGAAGAACCATCTCCAGGGATTCGGCGCCGCGATCCAAAAGCAGTTCGGCGACTGGCGCCCCTCGAAGGCCGAGCAGGACGTGGGGCTGCTCCTGCTCAAGGGCTTCAGCCACAAGGAGATCGCCAGGATCCGCCAGCAGGCGGGCTCGATCTACCACAAAGCCGGCCTCGGCGGACGCGAAGCGTGTCTCTCACCCCGGCCAAAGCGGGAAGTAGGGGTTGTCGATCGGGGCGCCAAGCTCGAAGGCCGCCGCCTGGAAGTCGGGCAGGATGGGCATGGGTCGTCTCCTCCGCTGGCGTGGCGCCGTGCCCTTCGGCACGGCTGGGGAACAGGCTAGGTGGGGGACGAGGGGACGACCATTCGGTCGATGTACCTGAGGGCGAAGACGAGGCGGATTAAAAGATTAGATAGGGTTATCCCACAGGTGACGGACGGTGGAGACCTTCTCGCAACGGCGCCCGTTGCGCGCTACGGCGGGGCGAACATAACGAAAGCGCATTTTCGTTATAAATCCGGCGAGCGAAATATAACGCCGCGCATCCGCTGATTTTCCCCACCCGGGGAGCGACGAGGGGGGGGGATGCCCCCTGCACCGT
>JAGRGG010000194.1 GCA_020445645.1 Geminicoccaceae bacterium
AGGGGTGCAAGCGCCTCGTTCCTTCGGGAACCGGGGTCGATCGGCGCATGGGGGAGACGGCGGTGCTGTTCGCCCTGCGAGACGCGCTTCGCTCCGGCGGCGTCTGGCTCGCCCACTCGCACAGGCACCACGAGCCCGGATGCGGGCTGGTCCCAGCGGCGGCCGTAACCGGCGGCGCACGCCTTGCCGTGCCGCTGAACGCCGCTGACTGGATCGCGAGCCGCCATGGACCGGGCGATCGAGGATGTCGGGCACGGCGCAGCAGGAGGTACGCTCGCCGGCGCCATCTCGGTCCGCTCCCGGTCGTCCTCGCCGATGGCATCAACCTTGGTCTGTTCAAGATGGCCGAGGCGATCGGAGAGCGGACCCACTGGCAACTGCTGCGCATCGCCCGCTGGTACGTCGAAGACGAGGCCTGCAAGCGGGCGCTGGCGGCGATCGTCGAGGCGCAGGGCGCGCTGCCGATGGCTCGCGTCTGGGGAACGGGTCGCACTTCGTCGTCCGACGGCCGGTCTTTCCCCGCCGGCGGACCGGGTGAGGCCATGAACGCCGTCAATGCGCGGTACGGCAACGAGCCGGGCATCAAGGCCTACTCGCACCTATCCGACCAGTTCGCGCCCTTCGCGGTCCAAACCATCCCCGCCACCGCGTCCGAGGCACCCTGCATCCTGGATGGCCTTACGGGCTCGGAGGCGGGACGGTGGATCAGGAAGCACTACGCCGACACAGGGGGGGGTCCACCGACCACGTCTTCGCCGCCTGCGCCATGCTCGGCTACGCCTTCGCGCCACGCATTCGAGACCTGCCCGACAAGCGCCTCTACGCCTTGTTGAACCCCGCGTAGATGTCGGCGTCCCCGCGCCCGATCGTCTCCTCGATCCCGTTCTGGACCGTCGCGTGCAGGGGCATCGCCTCGACGCTCGCGGGCACCGTCGTGCTCCTGGAACACGATCGGCCCGCCGGGGCGCAGGCCGGCGAGGAGGCCCCGGACGGCCCGCGCCCCGTCCGGCCGGTACGTCAGCGCCCGGCGCCCGACGACGATATCGAAGACGCCCGGATCGGGCAGGCCCGCGAGGACGGCCCCCGCTTCGACGGGATCGGGACCCGGGCCGTCCGCCGCCGGAGGCGCCCCCGCCCAAGGGGGCAGGGCGGCCCCCGCGGCGGGCGCGAAGCGGCTTCCCTCCGGACGGCCGTGCCAGGGCGGCAGGTCGTTGGGCATGGCACGCCAAGCGAAGGGGTGCGGTTCTCGACGAGCTGGATGCGAAGCATCCAAAGCCCAGGCCGTCGAACGCCTCGCGCAGCGGGTGGGTGCGCCGCTTGGCGCCCCCCGGGCGGCAAGGTCGGGCAGGGGGCGACGGGCGGCCATTCCTCGTCGGAGACATCGGAGGGGCAAGGCTTGCGGGGCCTCGTCATGCCCCGCCCTTGGGGAGAGCCTGCTCCTCGGCCCCCAACGGCCTCTAGCCCGAGCGGATGTCGGCGGTGGGGGCCAGGGTCCGGCGGATGCGGTCCTGCTGGCCCCGGTCGAAGAGCCGGCCGAACTTCTGCCCGCGCGTGTCGACCACCCCCGCGTCGCTCCGCACCTTCCAGGCCTCCTCGGCGCGGACGATCTCGGGGCGGTACGAGGCGGCCCGGGCGAGGTCGAGGCCGCCGGGCGGCACCCCCAGGAAGCGGCAGAGCCCGTCCAGCATCCCCCGGTCGCGCTCGACGAGGTCGTCGTAGCGGACGACGAAGGTGTCGCCCCGCCCCCGGTCGCGCCGCGTCGCCCGGACGTAGCGGTTGTAGAGGCGCACCATGTCGGGCAGGGATCCGAGCCAGCCCCAGTGCGCCGGGTACTTCGCCTTCGCGTCGAACAGGGAGGCGACCACGTCCTCGCCGTCGCGCAGGATGTGGACGAACTTGGCGCCGGGGACGTGCGCCCGGACCTCGTCGACGAAGAACATGTGCTCCGGCGTCTTCTCCAGCCAGCCCCGCTTGCCGCGCACCGCCGCCTCGGCCGAGAGCAGGGTGTCGAGCGCCCGCACGGCGTCCCCGAGCGTGCGGACCCCCTCGGGCTCGAACCGGGTCTCGAGCGGGTTGTTGTCGCGGACGAAGGCGAACGCGGCCCGGACCCGCTTCGGGTCGAGCCGCCAGCGGTCGAGGGCGCGCAGCGGCCGCCAGCGGTGCAGGTTGCGGAAGTAGTGGGTTTCCTTCAGCGTGTGCAGCCCCGCCTGCTCCGTCAGGATCGTCTGCAGGAGCGTCGTGCCCGAGCGCGGGCTGCCGACGAGGAAGATCTTTTGCATCGCGTTCGGCTTCCGTTGTGCGTTCGGGGCGTTCAGCGGCGGGCTCGCGGCACGAACGGCAGGCCCCGTTCCGACGGCCTGAGCGTCCCGCGCGAAGGGGCGTTCACGCGAGGTCGCCCCAAGGCGCGTGCGGCGGGGCCACCCCCGGTCTCAGGCACCGGCGAGCCCCGCGACGAGGCCGGCCTCGGGGCGGGCGCGCAGGCGGGCCTGGAGGTCCGGCAGCATGGCCCGCACGCGCGCGGTCCAGGTGTGCTCGCGCTCGACGAGCGCGCGGCCGCGCCGCCCCATCGCCGGCAGGTCGGCCCGGCGCCCGTGCGCGGTGCGGATCGCCGCCTTCAGCATCGCCTTGTCGCCGGGCTCGAATAGGAAGCCCGTACCGCGGCCCTCGACGAGGCCGCGCGCGTCCGGGAAGTCGGCCGCGAGCACGGGCACGCCTTGCGCCATGTACTCGTAGAGCTTGATCGGCGAGTGGTACATCTGCCCGATCGCCATGACCTTCGCCCCGGCGTAGCCGAGGTCGAAGCCGGCGATCGCGTGCTTGACCAGATGGCCCGGCATTTGGCCCAGGAAGCGCACCCGCCCGCCCAGGCCAAGCGCGCGCGCGCGCGCCTCCCAAGGCCCCCGCATGGCGCCGTCGCCGACGACGGCGAGCGCGGTCGCAAGGCCGGATTCGGCCTCCAGCTCGGCCATCGCCTCCATCAGCCCGTCGAGCGCCTGCCAGCCGATGAGCCCGCCGACGAAGCCGATGGTCAGCTCGTCGAAGTGCCGCGTATGGGCGTTGAGCGCGGGGTCGAAGCGCTCCAGCTCGACGGCGTTCGGCACGACCAGGATCCTGTCGGGGTCGACGCCGCACTCCCGGACGATGAGGTCCTTCAGGGGCGGCGAGACGGCGATCAGCGCGTCGCAGGCGCGGTAGGCGCGCTTCTCGATCCGCTCGGCCAGCCTGCTGAACCCCACCGTCGCCCGCTCGACCCTGGTCTCGTAGTAGAACAGGCCCTGCGTCTCCAGGATCCAGGGCACGCCCGCCCGCTTGAAGCGGTGCCCCAGCACCTGCATGGTGGCGAAGCGCTCGTAGACCCAGTCGACCCGGCCGCCGAGCTCGTCCCAGGCGGCGCGGCGGCTCCGCTCGGCCATGACGAGCCTTGCCATGTCGGCGGCGTAGCGAAGAAGGGGCGAGCCCTCGAGCCGGCGCTGGACCTTGCCCTTGACGAGCGACGGGTCGACCCGGTCGCCCTTAATAAAGGGGACGACGTCCCACCCCGCCGTCTTGAAGCCGTTGATGGCACCCAGGATGTGCGCGCGGGGACCGGCCGAGGCGGCGTCGGCGCGGGTCGAGACAGTGGGCGCCGCGGAGAGGTAGCCGAGGCAGGGGACCACCGGATCGTGGGCGAAAACGTAGGTCAAGGGGCGGCACCTTCGCGCAAGGAGGGGCTGACGGCGCCCCTTATGCCGCCCGGCCGGTAAAGATCCGCTTAACGGCCCCCCTGCCCGAAAGGCGGGTGCCCCCGCGTCGGCGACGGGCGGACACCGCATCGCAAAAGGGCTTGTCAGGACGCCGAAGCGGGAGGACGCCTCCATCAACCTGGACGCGATCGGGGCCGTGCGCGCCCGCTTCCCCGCCCCTTTCGTCGGTGCGCCGCCCGCGGTCGTGGAGGCCGTTGCGAAGGTGCGCGGCGGTCGTTTCCGATTTCCCGCGCGACAAAGGCGGACCGACGGTCTAGGAAGCGACGCGTTCGCGGGCGGGCAACCGCCCGTTGCCTGGGCGATTTTTTGGCAATGATGGCTTGCAATGCCCGGCGGCTCGGTCATGATCGCGCCCCGGTTGTGTTCTGCACGGGGACCGCGTGACGATGGCGACGGCGATCATGGACAGGATGACGGAAGATTCGTCCGAGGAAGGGTCCAAGGAGGCGATGAAGGCCGCCGTCCTGGCCAAGCTCGTCTACAACGTCGGCAAGGACCCGGGCAACGCGACGCCGCACGACTGGTTCGTCGCGGCGGCGTTCGTCGCCCGCGACCGCATCCTCGACCGCTGGATGCCGGCGACGCGCGCCACCTACGCCCGGGACGACAAGCGCGTCTACTACCTGTCGCTCGAGTTCCTGATCGGCCGGCTGCTCGCCGATTCGCTGCGCAACCTCGACGTCTACGCGCCGATGCGGGCGGCCCTCGTCGAGCTGTGCAGCGACGCCGAGGCGATCTTCGCCGAAGAGCCGGACGCGGCGCTCGGCAACGGCGGCCTCGGCCGGCTCGCCGCCTGCTTCATGGAGAGCATGGCGACCTTGGGCATCGCCGCCCACGGCTACGGCATCCGCTACGAGCACGGGCTCTTCAAGCAGGGCCTCGACCGCGGCTGGCAGGTGGAGCGGCCCGAGGACTGGCTCGCCTTCGGCAACCCCTGGGAGTTCGAGCGCCCCGAGGCCGTCTACCCGATCCGCTTCGGCGGCTTCGTCCAGGAGCGGCGCGGGGCGAACGGCGAGCGCATCCACGTCTGGAAGGGCGGGCAGCGGGTGCTGGCCGTCGCCTACGACACGCCCGTACCCGGCTACGCCCCGCAAGGGGCCGGCGGCCACGTCAACACGCTGCGCCTGTGGTCGGCGCAGTCGGGCAACCTGATCGACCTCGAGGCCTTCAACCGCGGCGACTACATGCAGGCCGTGGGCGACCAGGTCGTGGCCGAGAGCATCACCCGCGTCCTCTACCCAAACGACTCGACCCCGGCCGGCCAGGAGCTGCGCCTGAAGCAGGAGTACTTCTTCACGGCCGCGAGCCTGAAGGACATCCTCCGCCGCCACCTCTCCTACCACGACGACCTGCGCTCGCTGCCCGACCACGTGGCGATCCAGCTCAACGACACCCACCCTGCCATCGCCGTGCCCGAGCTGATGCGCCTCCTCGTCGACGCGCACGCGATCCCCTGGGACGAGGCGTGGGCGATCGTGCGCGGCACGATCCACTACACGAACCACACGCTGATGCCCGAAGCCCTGGAGCGCTGGCCGGTCGAGCTGATCGAGCGCCTCCTCCCCCGCCACCTCCAGATCATCTACGAGATCAACGCCAAGGTGCTGAACGAGCTGCGGCAGAAGCCGCAGGCGAGCGACCTCTTCCTCTCCGACGTCTCCTTGATCGACGAGAGCTACGGCCGCTTCGTGCGCATGGGCCACCTCGCCTTCGTCGGCTCGCGCAAGGTGAACGGCGTCTCGGCGCTGCATTCGGACCTCATGAAGAAGACCGTCTTCAAGAGCCTGCACGAGCACTTCCCCGACAGGATCACCAACAAGACCAACGGCATCACGCCCCGCCGCTGGCTGCTCGGCTGCAACCCCGAACTCTCGGCCCTCGTCACCGAGACGGTCGGCGACGGCTGGCCCCTGGACCTCGACCTGTTGCGCGGCCTCGAGCCCCACTTCGGCGACCCCGCCTTCCGGCGGCGCTTTTCGGCGGCGAAGGCGGCGCGCAAGGCGCACCTCGCCAACCTCGTCCGCGACCGGCTCGACCTGAAGATCGACCCCGCTGCCCTGTTCGACGTGCAGATCAAGCGGATGCACGAGTACAAGCGCCAGCTCCTGAACGTCCTGGAGGCGATCGCCTTCTACGACGCGATCAAGGCGGAGCCGGAGCGGGACTGGCAGCCGCGCGTCAACGTCCTGGCCGGCAAGGCGGCGCCGTCCTACGCGCGGGCGAAGCTCATCATCAAGCTGGCGAACGACGTGGCCGCCGTCGTCAACGACGACCCCGACGTGCGGGGCCGGCTCAAGCTCGCCTTTCTGGCCAACTACAACGTCTCGCTCGCGGAAGCGGTCATCCCGGCCGCCGACCTCTCCGAGCAGATCTCGACGGCGGGCCTGGAAGCGTCCGGCACCGGCAACATGAAGTTCGCCCTCAACGGGGCGCTCACCATCGGCACGCTCGACGGCGCCAACGTCGAGATCAGGGAGCAGGTGGGCGACGACAACATCTTCATCTTCGGCCTCACCGCCGAGGAGGTCATGCGGCACCGGGTCGAGCGCGGCTCGCCCATGAACGACATCGAGCGCTCGCCCCGCCTCATGCGCGTCCTCGAGCTCCTGGAGCAGGGCCGCTTCTCCCCCGACGACCGCGGCCGCTTCCGCCCCATCGTCGACGAGCTGCGCAACTTCGACACCTTCATGGTCACGGCCGACTTCGACGCCTACTGGACGGCCCAGCGCGAGGTCGACGCGGCGTTCCGGGACGAGACCCGCTGGTGGGACATGGCGATGCGCAACACGGCCCGCATGGGCTGGTTCTCGTCGGATCGGACGATCCGGGAGTACGCGGGCGAGATCTGGCGGCTTCGAGGGTTCTAGATCACGCTTCGCGTCCGCCGGCGGACGCGGAGCGTGATCTTCATCAGGCGGCGAAAGGAAGGGCATGGACCGGCTGGTCATCAAGGGGGGCGTGCCCCTCGACGGCGCCATCGAGGTGAGCGGCGCCAAGAACGCAGCCCTGCCCTTGATGGCCGTGTCCCTCCTCTCGGCGGAGCCGCTCGAACTCCGCAACGTGCCCGACGTCGCCGACGTGGGCTCGATGTGGCGCCTGCTTCAGGTGCTGGGCGCCGAGGCGCGGCATCTGGCCGGCAGCCCCGGCGGGCTCGTGCTCCACTGCCCGGCCGTCCTCGACCGCAAGGCGCCCTACGACATCGTCCGGCGGATGCGCGCCTCGGTGCTGGTGCTGGGGCCGCTGCTGGCCCGCGAGGGCGAGGCGGAGGTGTCGCTCCCCGGCGGCTGCGCCATCGGCACCCGCCCGATCGACCTCCATCTGGCCGGCTTCGAGCGGCTCGGCGCCGAGATCGACCTGTCGGGCGGCTACGTGCGGGCCAGGGCGCCGAACGGGCTGAAGGGGGCCGAGATCCGCCTGTCGCAGCCCTCCGTCGGCGCCACCGAGAACCTGATGATGGCGGCGACGCTGGCCGATGGTGAGACCGTCATCGTCGGCGCCGCGCGCGAGCCCGAGATCGTCGACCTCGCCCACTGCCTGAACGCGATGGGTGCCAAGGTCGAGGGTGCCGGCACCGCCCGGATCCGCGTCGAGGGCGTCCCCCGCCTGGGCGCCGCCACCCACCGCGTCCTCCCCGACCGCATCGAGGCCGGCACCTACGCGATGGCGGCGGCGATCACCGGGGGCCGGCTCCATTTGAAGCACGCCCGCCTCGACCTCCTGGGCGCCGTCAGGGACAAGCTCCTGGAAGCCGGCGTCCGCCTCGACCAGGCCGAGGACGGCTTCACCGCCGACGGTTCGGCCGGGCTCCAGGGGGTCGACGCCATGACCCACCCCTTTCCCGGCTTCGCCACCGACCTCCAGGCGCAGTTCATGGCGCTCATGACAGTGGCCAGGGGCGCCTCGATGATCACCGAGACCATCTTCGAGAACCGCTTCATGCACGTCCCCGAACTCGCCCGCCTCGGCGCCCGCATCGTCGTCCAGGGCAACTCCGCGATGATCCGGGGCGTGGACTCCCTGCGCGGCGCCCCCGTCATGGCCACCGACCTGCGCGCCTCCGTCAGCCTCGTCCTGGCGGCACTCGCCGCCGAAGGCGAGAGCGAGGTCAACCGCATCTACCACCTCGATCGCGGCTACGAGGGGCTGGAGAAGAAGCTCGTCGCGGTCGGGGCGAGGATCGAGCGGGTTTCCTGACGCCAAAACGCGCTTCGCGCCCGCGGGGCGCGGGGCGCGGGGCGCGGGGCGCGGGGTCTTTTTCCGTTCGGTGAGGGTCCTTCGCCACCGCCCGCCCCCGCGCCATCGTTTATGATATTAATCCTATCCATGCTAGGGTGCCGCCCCCTCA
>JAGRGG010000195.1 GCA_020445645.1 Geminicoccaceae bacterium
GGAACCTGCACCGCCTCATCGACGGGCGGCCGGGCCGCGCGGGCGGCACGGACGAACCCGGGGCGGGGGAGGAGGACGAAGGCGAGGACGACGCGGATGGCCGGGACGACGACGAGGCCGATGCCGCCTCCTGCACGGACGAACCCGGGCCCGAAGCGGCGCCCGTGGCGCTGCCCGGCCCCGTCTTCCCCGACCCGCGCCGCGACCCCGTCGGCCGGTGCCGGGCAAAGCGCGGGGAGACGGAGGCCCGGTTCGAGGCGGGCGGGCGGGGGTGAGGGGGCGGCACGGACGAACCCGGGGCGGGCAGCACCGTGCCGGTGGCCTAACCCAAACCCCCCTTCAACAAGCAGAAGAAGGAGAACTGCCTCGCGGAGCGAGGCAGGCCCCGCGCCAGCGGACGCGAAGCGTAACGGCGCGGGCGAACCCGAGAAGCCACGGCCGCCCGGGCTTCGTCCGGCCGAAGGCGCGTTCCCGCTTGCGGCGCTCTGCCGATAACCTACAACCTCGTGCAAAGGCGGTTGCAGGGAGGCCCGGACGATGGCCATCGACGACGCCGGGGCGGCGGCCCCGCTCCTGATCGAGGCGGAGCGGCTGGCGGGGGACGCGTTCACCCCCGACACGGCCAGCGCCGAGGCGCGCGGCTGGCGCCCGGTCGACCTGCCCGACGCGCCGGGGGGCGTGCAGGACGCGACGGTGGCCCAGCTCCCCGACGGTACCTTGATCCACTCGACGCTCCACGTCGTCGAGGGCGAGCGCGACGGCGGGCACGCCTTGGCCCTCACCTTCCGCGGGGTCGACGAGGGCAACCCCGAGTTCCTGTTCCTGGCCGCGCCCGTGGCGCCCGGCGTGTTCGCGTCGGACCTCTACGTCCAGGCGCACGCGCCCGCGATCCAGGAGGCGCTCACCTACGCGGTCGTGTCGGGGGTCGACGAGGTCCTCGTCAACGGCCACTCGCTCGGCGGCATCCTGGCGGAAGAAACGGCGGCGGCCTTCCTGCCGGGGTCGGGGCTGGCGGACAGGGCCGTCGTCGTCACCTCGGGCTCGCCCGGCTCCCACGCCGACGCCTCGGATCTCAACGTCATCAACCTCGTCCACACCCAGGACGTGGTCGCCAACCTGCCGGACCTCACGCCGTTCATCCCGGAGTCGTCGAGGGAGGGGGCCGACCTCGTCGTCGACCTGCCGGGGGTCGCCGTGCCGCCGCTCCCGCCGCTCGACGCGCCCGACGCGATCGCCGCCGCGCTCGACGTGCGGGGGCGGTACTTCGTCGAGCACGACCTCGGCCTCTACCTCGAGAGCGCGACCGCGCTCGAAACCTACGGCTTCAAGGTGCCGGACGTGCGGGAGGAGACGGGCGACCTCCGCTTCCTGTTCTCCAGGGCCGACCTCTTCGTCCTCGGCACCGAGGGCGCCGACACCCTTCGGGGCGGCGACGGGCTCGACATCCTGATCGGCCGTTCGGGCGACGACCTGATGGAAGGCATGGCCGGCGACGACCGGCTGATCGGCGGGGCGGGCGACGACCGGCTGTTCGCGGGCGACGGTGCCGACAACCTCTCGGGCGGGAGCGGCGCCGACGCGCTCGACGGCGGCGCGGGGGCGGACCGGCTCTACGGCAACGCCGGGGCGGACGGCCTCTCGGGCGGCGGCGGCAACGACTACCTCGACGGGGGACTCGGCGACGACGGGCTGTTCGGCGGCGCGGGCGACGACGTGATCGTCGCCGGCAAGGGCTATGATCGCATCGACGGCGGCGACGGCTTCGACGAGGTCCGGGTGACGCAGCCCTTCGACGCCTACGACGCGTTCGGCTACGGCGACGACGGCGAGGGCCACGTCACCATCACGGTCGAGGGGCCAAGCGGCGGCGTCGCGTTCACCCACGTCGAACGCGCCGTCTTCGCCGACGGCACCGTCCTCGACCTCGCCGGCCCCGCCCCGCCGCCGCTCGTGCCCGACGACGCGCCGCTGGGGTAGGACGCGCTTCGCGCCCGCCGCCGGTACCGGCCTCGGGGGCGCCTTCGCGTTCCGGTTGCTGGTGCGTGGCCTGTTGAAACCATCCGTTATTGTCACACCTGTCGGGAATCCCCGCAAAGCCTTCTTGTTACCGAATCGCGGCAATTGTAAAAACGCCTTTCAGGCACATGCAGGAGGCGCGGCCGATGGATGGAAACGCCGGCGACCTGAAGGTCGAGATCAACCCCGCGTCGGTGCGGGGTGTCCTGCTGCGCGCCGTCCTGCTGCTCGCCGTCCTCGGCGCCGCCGCGGCGCTGGCGAGGGACCATTTCGGCTACAAATCGCTCTACGGCTTCGTGCCGCTCTTCGACCTCGACGCCGAAGGCACGATCCCGTCCTTCTTCTCGGCCCTGCTGCTCCTGTCCGCCGCCATCCTCCTGGGGCTGGTCGCCACCGCGCGGACGGACTTCGAGCGTCGCTGGCGCCACCGCTGGGGGCTGCTCGCCGTGGGCTTCGCCTACCTCTCCCTCGACGAGATGGTCGGCATCCACGAGCGGCTGAACCGGCCGATCCGCGAGATGCTGGGCGAGCCCGGTTTCGCCACCGCCTGGGTCGCGCCGGGCGTCGCCGTCGTCCTCGTCCTGGCGGTCCTCTATCTGCCGTTCCTGCTCGCCCTGCCGCGCCGCCACGCCCTCGCCTTCGTCGCCGCCGGCTGCCTCTATCTGTTCGGCGCGCTCGCCCTCGAGGCCGTGGCGGGGGAGATCATCGAGGCCATGGGCAAGGCGACCCTTCTCTACCACTCCGAGGTCGTCGCCGAGGAAAGCTGCGAGATGCTGGGCGTCGTCTTCTTCATCGGCGCCCTCCTGCGCTACCTCGCGGAGATCGGGGTGACGGTCGGCCTCGCCCGCCCGGCGGCGCGCGCCGCCCCGTCGACCGACGCCGCCGTGCGGGCCGGCAGGCGGCGGCATCTCCGGCCGGCGGCCTGAGCCGCCACGCCCGGCACCGGCGGGCGCGAGGCGTACCCTACCCCCCGTCGATCGCCGCGTCGCGGACGTGCAGCGCCGGCCGCGTCCGGCCGTTCCAGGTGTCGAGGCGCAGGTGGCCGGCGAGGCGCAAGGGGGCGTCGGCGTGGAGCAGGGGGCCTTCGAGGCCGCGCTCGCGGGCGCGAAAGGCGATGGCCTTGAGCGAGCGGCCGTTGGGCGCCTGGAGGACGAGCGAGACGTGGCCCTTGCCGACGGCGCGCGCCTGGACGACTCGGGCGTTGCCCAGCGCGAACAGGGGTTCGTCGTTGCCGCTGCCGAAGGGGGCGAGGCGCTCCAGCTTTCGGCAGAGTTCGACGGTGGCGGAGCCCGCCGACAGCTCGCCGTCGACGACGAGCGGCATCGCCTCGCCGCCGACCGGGCTCGCGGCGAGGGCGGCCTGCAAGGCCGCCTGGAAGGCGTCCTTCCTTTCCGCATCAAGCGTGAAGCCGGCCGCCATCGGGTGGCCGCCGCCGTGGATCAGGAGCCCCGCCTGCCGGGCGGCGATCACGGCGCCGCCGAGGTCGAAGCCCGGCACCGAGCGCCCGGAGCCCTTGCCGCCCTTGCCGACGACGAGCGCCGGGCGCTCGAACGCCTCGACGAGGCGGGACGCCACGATGCCGAGCACGCCGGGGTGCCAGCCTTCGTCGCCGACGACGAGGACGGACATCCCGAGCCCCGCCTGCCGCTCCGCCTCGCGCCGCGCCCTTTGCAGGCAGTCCCCCTCGACCTCCTGCCGCTCGCGGTTGAGGGCGTCGAGGCGGCGCGCGACCGGCGCCGCCGTCGCCTCGTCGGGGGCGGCGAGCAGGTCGAGCCCGAGCCGGCTCTCGCCCATCCGCCCGCCGGCGTTGATCCGGGGGCCGAGCGCGAAGCCGAGCTGACGCGCCTCGTCGAGCTTCGCCAACCCGGCGACGGCGGCGAGCGCCTGGATGCCGGGGTTGCCGCCGCCCGCCGCCACCTTCATCCCCTGGACGACGAAGGCGCGGTTGAGGCCGAGGAGCGGCACCACGTCGCAGACCGTGCCGAGCGCCACGAGGTCGAGCGACGCTTTCAGGTCCGGTTCCGGGCGCGACGCGAACCGTCCCCTTCGCCGGAGTTCCCGGTTGAGCCCGACGAGGAGGAGGAAGGTGACGCCGACGGCGGCGAGGTGGCCGAGCGGCGAGCGCTGGTCCCGGCGGTTCGGGTTGACGACGGCGTAGGCGCCCGGAAGCCCCGCCTCGGCGCCGTGGTGGTCGACGACGACGACCTCCTGCCCCTGACTTTGCGCGTAAGCGAGCGGCTCGAACGCCGTCGTGCCGCTGTCGAGGGTGAGGACGAGGCGGCAGCCTTGCTCCCGCAGCCGGTCGAAGGCCCCCCGGTTCGGCCCGTAACCGTCCTTGAGCCGGTCCGGGATCTCGGCGTGCACGGCGAGCCCCAGCGCCTCCAGGTGCCGCCTTGCCAAGGCCGTCGACGTGGCGCCGTCCACGTCGTAGTCGCCGATCAGCCCCACGGCCTCGCCCGCCTCGACCGCGTCCGCGAGCCTTGCCGCCGCCCGGTCCAGGTCGAGCAAATGCGAGGGGTCGACCAGCCAGTCGCGGAGCTTGGGCTCGAGGAAGAAGGGCGCCTCGTCGAGCCCGACCGCGCGAAGCGCCAGGAGCCGCCCGACGATCTCCGGCAGGCCGTGCCGCTGCGCGAGCGCGAGCGCCGCCCGCTCGTCGGCGGCGCGCAGGCGCCACGCCCGGCCGCTGAGCGAGCGCGCGACGAGGGGGATCGGCTCCAGGGCTGGCGGGGGCGTCGACAGAGAAGGGGCGCTAGCGGTCGAAGTGCGGCACGAGGCCCCGCTTGCGCGGGACGTTGTGCTCGGCCTCGATGAGCCGCACCGTGCCGCTCTTCGAGCGCATGACGATGCTCTGCGTGTAGAGCCGCTCGCCCCGCCGCCGCACGCCCTTGAGCATCGTGCCGTCGGTGACGCCGGTGGCGGCGAACATCACGTCGCCAGAGGCCAGATCCTCGAGCTGGTAGACCCGCTCCAGGTCCGAGACCCCCATCCGCTTCGCCCGCTCCTTCTCGCCCTCGTTGCGGAACTTGAGATAGCCCTGGAACTGCCCGCCGATGCAGCGAAGGGCGGCGGCGGCCAGCACGCCTTCGGGGGCGCCCCCCGAGCCCATGTAGATGTCGATGCCGGTGTCGGGCCTGGAGGTGGCGATGACGCCCGCCACGTCGCCGTCGTCGATGAGGCGGATGCGAGCACCCGTCGCGCGCACGGCCTGGATCAGGCCCTCGTGGCGCGGCCGGTCGAGGATGAGGACGACGAGGTCCTCGACGTCGATGTCCTTCGCCTCGGCGAGCCGGCCCAGGTTCTCGGCCGGGGACGCCTTGATGTCGATGACCCCCGCCGGCAGCCCGCCGCCGACGGCGATCTTCTCCATGTAGGTGTCGGGGGCGTTGAGGAAGCCCCCTTTCTGCGCCATCGCGATGCAGGCGATGGCGTTGGGCGCCCCCTTCGCCGTGATCGTCGTCCCTTCGAGCGGGTCGAGGGCGATGTCCATCTCCGGCCCCGACCCCGTCCCCACCGTCTCGCCGATGTAGAGCATCGGCGCCTCGTCGCGCTCGCCCTCGCCGATGACGACGGTGCCGGCGATGTCGAGGACGTTGAGGGCGCTGCGCATGGCGTCGACCGCCGCCTGGTCCGCCGCCTTCTCGTCGCCCCGGCCCATCAGCCTCGCCGAGGCCAGCGCCGCCGCCTCCGTCACCCGCACCGTGTCGAGCGCCAAATTGCGGTCCGAACTCTGGTAGTCGCTCATCTGTCGTCCTCCCTTGACCGCACGGGCCGAAACGTCACGGAACGCCGCCGGCAACAGTTATCTAAAGCGCCTCGATGCGGATCATGCAAGGCGGCTCCTCGACGGCTTCCAGGCGGCCGATCTGGGCGAGCGCGCCCCGCATCGCCCGTTCGGCGGCCTCGTGGGTGATGAGGACGATGGCGACCGTCCGGCCGGGGTCGCGCCCCTGCTGCAACAGGCTCTCGATCGACACGTCGTGGTCGCGGAAGGCGGCGGCGATCTCGGCCAGCACCCCCGGCCGGTCCTGGACCATGAGGCGGACGTAGTGGCGCCCGGCGTGGTCCTGCAAGGGGCTCGGCCGCAGGGGTTCGAGCCCCGCCGCCGGCACCCCGAAGACGGGACCCCACCGTCCGCGCGCGATGTCGATGAGGTCGGCGACGACGGCCGACGCCGTAGGGCCGGCCCCGGCACCCCGCCCCTCGTGGACCACTTCGCCCGCCTCGTCGCCCTCGACCACGATCCCGTTGAACACGCCCTCGACCTGGGCGATGGCCGCGTCCTTCCTGACCATGCAGGGGTGCAGCCGCTGCTCGACGCCGGCCTCGGTGCGCCGCGCGACGCCGAGCAGCTTGATCCGGTAGCCCAGCGCGTCGGCGTAGGCGATGTCCTGCGCCGACACCCGCCTTATGCCCTCGACGTGGATGCCCTCGAAGCTGGGCAGCCCGCCGAACGCGATGGCGGCGAGCAGCGCCAGTTTATGCGCGGCGTCGATCCCGTCCACGTCGGTCGAGGGATCGGCCTCGGCGTAGCCGAGACCCTGCGCCTCCGCCAGGACCTCGGCGAAGTCGCGCCCCGTCTCGCGCATCTGGGTCAGGATGTAGTTGCAGGTGCCGTTGAGGATCCCGTAGACGCGCCGCACCCGGTTCGCGGCCAGCCCCTCCCGCAGCGACTTGACGATCGGGATCCCGCCCGCGACGGCCGCCTCGAACAGGAGCGGAACGCCTTGCCGCTCGGCCAGAAGGGCGAGCCCCCCCCCGTGCAACGCCAGCATCGCCTTGTTCGCCGTGACCACCGCCTTGCCACTTTCCAAGGCCGCCCGCACGAGGTCGAGGGCGACCCCGCCCGCCCCGCCGATCAGCTCGACGACGGCGTCGATGTCGGGGGCCGCGGCGAGCGCCAGGGCGTCGCGCTCGAAACGCACGCCCCCCAGGTCGAGCCCCCGCTCCCGCCCCGGATCGCGGGCGCTCGCCGCCACGACCTCGACCCTTCGCCCGGCGCGCGCCGCCAGCAGGTCCGCCTTGCCTTGGAGCAGCCGCACCGTACCGCCGCCGACCGTGCCGAGCCCGGCGATGCCGATCCGCAAGAGTTCTGCCACCCTTAGGCCACCCGCTGCGCCGGCGGCGCCTCGCCGTCCTCGTCCCGGTGCCTCGCCAGGAAGGCTCGGACGTTGCGCACGGCCTGCCGCAGCCGGTGCTTGTTCTCGACCAGCGCCATCCGGACGTACCCCTCGCCGTACTCGCCGAAGCCGAGCCCCGGTGAGACGGCCACGTCCGCCTCCTCCAGAAGGCGCTTGGCGAACGCGACCGAGCCCCCCGCCCGGAACGCTTCCGGGATCGGCGCCCAGCAGAACATGGTGGCGGGCGGGGAGGGGACCTCCCAGCCGGCCTTGGTGAGCCCGTCGACCAGCACGTCGCGGCGCTCCCGGTACCCCTGACGGAACGCCTCGACGCAGTCCTGCGGCCCGTTCAAGGCCGCCGTCGCCGCCACCTGGATGGGGGTGAAGGCGCCGTAGTCGAGGTACGACTTGATCCGGGTGAGGGCCGCGATCAGCCGCTCGTTGCCGGCGGCGAAGCCGATCCGCCAGCCCGGCATCGAGTAGGTCTTGGAAAGCGACGAGAACTCGACCGCGACCTCGAACGCGCCCTCGGCCTCCAGGATCGAGGGCGGCGGGGCGTCGTAATAGATCTCGGCGTAGGCGATGTCGGAGAGGATATACATCCCCTTCGCCCGCGCGAAGCGCACCGCCTCCCTGTAGAAGGCGAGGTCGGCCTGGATCGCCGTCGGGTTCGAGGGGAAGTTCAGGATCATCACCGTGGGCGGCGGCACCGAGTGCTCGGCCGCGCGCGCCATCTCGCGCATCAGGTCGACCCCCGGACCGAACGGCACGTGCCGGATCGCGGCGCCCGCGATGATGAAGCCGTAGGGGTGGATTGGGTAGGACGGGTTCGGGGTCAATATCGTGTCGCCCGGCGCCGTGATCGCCTGGGCGAGGTTGGCGAGCCCCTCCTTCGAGCCCAGCGTCACGCAGACCTGCCGCTCCGGGTCGAGCGCCACACCGAAGCGCCGGCCGTAATAGGCGGCGAGCGCCTTGCGCAGCCCCGGTATCCCGCGCGAGGCCGAGTAGCGGTGGGTGCGCCCGTCCCGCACCGTCTCGACCAGCTTCTCCACGATGTGCGGCGGGGTCGGGAAGTCCGGGTTGCCCATGCCGAGGTCGACGATGTCGCGCCCCGCCGCCCGCGCCTTCGCCTTCATCTGGTTCACGTCGGCGAAGACGTAGGTCGGCAGGCGGCGGATGCGGTGGAACTCGGGCTCGCTCATGGCTACTCGCGTCGGAGGGCGCCGGGCGTCAGGCCCCGGCGCCCGGGCGGTATACCGTGACCCCGTCGCCCGCACCACCCGTTTTGAGCCGCAGCCGTTCGCCCGACACCCCTTCCTGGACGAGGCGCACGGCGACCGCCCTCGCCCGGTCGAGGGCCAGGGCCGGGGGCGCCCCTTCCGCGACGACGTCGACGCTTCCCCCGTCCGCCGCGAGCCCCTTGGCGAGCAGGGCGAGGAGGGCCTCGGTCTCGGGGCCGAGCGCCGCCGAGGCCGCAGGAAAGCGCAGGCGCACGGGGCCTTGCGCCGGCAAAGAGAGCACCGGGGTCGCCGCGACGCGCCCCGCGATCCCCCCAGGCGCCGCCGCCGCCCCGGGCGCGCGGCAGGGCGCGGACCC